>CAJODY010000047.1 GCA_905233285.1 uncultured Bacteroidaceae bacterium | reverse complement strand
GCTGAGGATATCGATCCGAGTCACAATTACGACTCATTCTACGATGTGTATGGCAATACTGATGCAACAACTGCAGAGCTCGACTCTGCGCTCACTAACCTGAACGCTTACAAGTTGTTGAAGGCAAATCTTGATGCAGCAAAGGCTGACTACCCAGGTATCAACGTTACTTCAGTTGAGGCTGTTTACAACCAGACAATGAAGACTGATGCAGAACTTGCTCAGGCTGAGAAAGACCTGGAAGCTATCATCACTGAATACAAGCTTAACAATGCTTCAGTAGATAATCCTTCTGACGTATCAGAGAAGATTGTAAACCGCACATTCGACGTAATCGAAGACTTCCACGGATGGAACGGTGATGGTTTCGGTGCTGGTGGTACTACATCGACCAATGCCGAAATTTATGGTAAGTCATTCGATACATGGCAGGATATCGAAGGTCTGCCAGGCGGTGTCTATATGGTAGCATGTAAGGGTTACACCCGTTACAAGGATGCACAGTCTGACTACGATGCATGGAAGGCAGGTAAGGTATCAGAAACTAAGGTTTACCTGAAGTCTGATACTCGTGGTCAGTTCTTCTCTCCTGTAATGCATGTATCTCAGGACGGTTCTATCGATGCTCCTATCGGTACTTATGGAACAACATCAGTTAAATTCAAGGATGCAGAAGAGGTAGAACACACTCTCTACTGTCCAAACTATATGATTACAGCTAACGATTACTTCCACGAGGATCCACCAACAGGTGGCGATCCGGTGCATGGTCGTTACTACAACCAGGCTTTCGGTCCTCTCGCCGCAGGTGACGTTCTTCGTATCGGTGTATTCAACAAGAAAGCTACAGATTCTGACTGGTCTATCTTCGACGACTTCCAGCTTATCTACTACGGAAACGGTATCGATGCATACCAGTATTGGGGCCAGAAGGTCGTAGAGTCTTATGTGGTCAGCTTCGACAACGTATATTACGGAGCACCTGAAAGAGAATACTACGAGAACATTGTCGCTAGTATCACTACTGCCGAAACTCCAGAAGAGATTTCTGCTGCAATCGAGAAACTCGACAATGCAGTTGACTCTATACAGGGCAGCAAGGATGCTTATGCATTATACGTTGAAAAATGTAACGCAGCAGCTGCATGGCTTGCTGCACCAGGTGTGCAGCACAGCGAGGCAGAAGAGGTTCTGAAACTTACTTCATACTTGGATGATTATGATGATGACATGGGTGCTGAAGATGCTGCATACTTCGGATTCCCTAACGGTGTTTCCAACCACGTTCTGAACCGTGTAGAAGGTCAGTTCGCAGGTATCCTCTGCACAAAAGACATCATTGCTGAAACTGCATATGTAGAAGAAATGTATCAGGATGCTATCCGTAACGATTTGCTTCCAGGTACAGACCTCACAGACCTTATCGTAAACCCAGGCTTCGAAGAAGCAGGTGGTAAGGGTTGGTCAATCGATACTCACGGTGGTACATGTGTTAAGGACATAACTAGCTGGCATGGTGGTTCTTCTACAAACTGGTGTGCTGAAGCATATGAGCAGAAGTTCGATGTATATCAGGTAATCGAAGGTGTTAAGGATGGTATCTATGAGGTATCTGTTCAGGCATTCTATCGTACAGCTGGCAATGCTGATGCTTACACTGCATATAATGAAGACCCGACAATGCAAGGCGCTGCTAAGGTTTACAGTTACGTTTATTTCAACGAATTTGCTACTCCTGTTCGTAACGTAATGGAAATTCAGTACAATGAGAACCTTGCAAACAACTGTTATGAGACTCCTGCTAAAACATACACACTAAATGGTATGGCTTCTGCATCTGCAGCATTCAGTTTGCCAAGCGAAGAACTGAACTTCACAATGAAGGTTTACGGTCTGGTAACTGACGGTAAGATTCGTCTCGGTATCCGCAACCTTGAAAAGGACGGCGGCGCAAGATGGACACTCTTCGACAACTTCAAGCTCGTTTACAGGGGCATGGATCCAACAATTCTTGCTGACCAACTCGCAGCGTTGATGGAAACAGTCCAGACGTTTACCGACGAAAATGCTGACTACATGACAAGTGTAGAAGGTGATATGGTAGATGATGTTGTTAGTGCAGCAGACGATGCACTGAGCAGTGGTGACGCTGAAACATTGTACAAAGCCTTGAGTGATCTTAACGCAGCTTATGTGGATGTTCAGAAGCATGTTGCTGCATTCCAAGAGTTGTCAGATCAACTCGATGCTCTGAATTCAGCACTTGCCGACTATGAAACAACTGCAAGTGATGCAGCTATTGATGAAGCTTTAGCTATCCTCGATGAGGATGTTTCTGGTTCGGATGCAATCGACAATATGAATACTGAGGAAATCGAAGAACTCACAGCAAGAATAGTTAGTGCAATTGAAGCACTCCGCATTCCAAAGACTGATGGTGCAAGCGATGACACTCCTGTTGATATGACAAGCACTATTGTTAATCCCGACATCGAAGAGGGTGCAACTGTAGGTTGGAGCTACACTAAGAACGGTGGTAACGGTCCTAACCTTGACAGTGGTATCTCTGGTAAGTCAATTGAGTTCTGGAATGGTTCTGCATCTAATCTGCAGTTCAACATCTGGCAGGAAATTGTGAATCTGCCTGCTGGTAAGTACGAGCTTACAGCTGACGCTTCAAATAGTCTCAATGGACAGTCTGACCCAGGAAAGGGTGGTCGTGCATTCCTCTATGCTGCTACTTACGTTGCTGAAGGTGATACTACATGGTGTACTTCTGAGCCGGTTGAGATTCAGACAGAAAATGCAAATGAAAAGTGGAACAACTATTCTACAATCTTCACTATCGAAGAAGGCCAGAAACTGACTATCGGTTTCAAGTCATGGGGTACAATGGATGCTCGTTGGTTCGTAGCTGATAACTTCACACTCAAGTACTTTGGTACAGAAAGTGCTAAGGAAGATTCTGGAGACATTTGGACTGGCGTTGATGAATTCGCAGTTGAAGCTCCGGCAATAATTGGTATCTTCAGTACAGCCGGTGTTCCACAGCTTTCACTCCAGCCTGGTGTCAACATTGTTAAGTACGCTAACGGTGACGTGAAGAAGATTCAAGTAAAGAAATAACTTCCGCACAATAGCTAAAATACAATAACCTCGAGAGGGTGTGCCGATTCAGGCACACCCTCTTTTCGTTCCCCAATCCTGTTTTCCTGCCTTCATTTTCTGCCCTCCGTTTACCCCTCCTAAGCGTTGCTTTTTCCGTGACGGCGCAATGAACGTTTCAGTCGGGCGCAATGAACGTTTCAGTCGGGCGCAACGCCAGACCCCCGCTGAGACACCCTTTTCCCGTTTTTCTCTGTCCTGTAAAATTTGTCGAATCAATTATTTATTTTACCTTTGCAACAAAGAATAAAAAGTACAACATTGAAGGAATTTGTAATATCGGAAGCGAAGGTTGAGACCGCCATACTGGTAGGACTCGTAACCCCGGAACAGAACGAAAGGAAGACACAGGAATACCTCGACGAACTGGAATTCCTTGCCGACACGGCAGGGGCAAAGGTAATACGCCGATACACGCAGAAGGTGAACGGACCGAGTGCCGTAACCTATATCGGAACAGGAAAGCTGGAAGAGATAGCCCAGTTTATCAAGCAGAAGCAGGACGAGGTGGATCAGTACTGGGAGGAGCAAGTGGCTTTGGGCAATCCGTACAAGGTGACTCAGTATGGTGATATGGCAGAGGGACCTCAGCCGGTGGGTATGGTCATCTTCGACGATGAACTGTCGGCAAAGCAGCTCCGCAACATCGAGAAGGCTCTTCAGGTGAAGATTTTGGACCGCACCTCGCTCATCCTAGACATATTTGCCATGAGGGCACAGACGGCTGCAGCAAAGACTCAAGTGGAGCTGGCGCAGTATCGCTACATGTTGCCCCGACTCACACGGTTGTGGACCCACTTGGAGCGTCAGCGAGGCGGTAGTGTCGGACTTCGAGGCCCTGGTGAGACACAGCTCGAGATGGACCAGCGAATTATACGTAACCGTATGGCGCTGCTCAAGGCACGACTGGCTGAGATAGACACTCAGAAGAGTACGCAACGGAAGAATCGTGGCAGGCTGATACGTGTGGCTCTCGTGGGCTACACTAACGTGGGTAAGTCAACGCTGATGAACCTGTTGTCGAAGAGCGATATCTTTGCTGAGAACAAACTCTTTGCCACACTAGACACGACGGTCCGCAAGGTAATCATCGACAATCTGCCTTTCCTGCTCAGCGATACGGTAGGTTTCATACGCAAACTGCCCACCGACCTCGTGGAGTCGTTCAAATCGACCCTCGACGAGGTGCGCGAAGCAGACCTCCTGCTTCATGTGGTGGATATATCCCACCCCGAGTTCGAAGACCAGATAAAGGTGGTGGAGAAGACCCTGGCTGACCTTGGCTGCGCAGAAAAGCCCCAGTTGCTCGTATTCAATAAGATTGACGCATACACGTGGGTGGAGAAGGAGGACGACGACCTCACTCCGCGAACAAAGGAGAACATTCCGCTCGACGAACTGATGCAGACGTGGATGGCAAAGATGGGCAAGGATGCTTTCTTCATCTCAGCCCGCGAAAAGACCAATATCGATTCGTTCAGGCAGCTATTATATAATAATGTACGCGAGCTGCATGTGCAGAAGTATCCCTACAACGACTTTCTGTACGCCAATTATGACAATGAAGGCAACATCTCATGATGCTGCCTTCATTGTTAATTATCAATTATCTATTCCTGTGTAGCCACCGGTAGAACCAATCCATCAGGTAATAAAGTATTACGGCACTTACAAGTCCGGCAATGGTATCTACGGTGTAGTGTGCCATAATATAGACTGTGGCTATGCAGAGGAGCACGTAGAGCGGCATAAGGCACCAGAAGAGCCAACGGTTGCGTGTGTTCCATGCGATGAGCATCGTAACTGTACCCATGCCCACATGGCTGCTAGGGAAGGCTCCTACAGGGTTTTCGCCTGCTTCCTGAATGTCATATACCAGTTTGCTGAACAGTCCGCGCACCTCGGCATGAATGAGTTCACCATGTGTGGCGAAGTAATGACCCAGGTCAGGGTAGTTCCCTTCGCGTGCTGCATCAAGTCCTATCGCCTTGAAGTAGTAGTAAGGACCTGCGACGGGGAAGAACTCGAATATGAGGTAGTAGATGAAGAACGAGCCGAGGAAGATAAAAACGTAGCGCTCTGAATCTTTGAAGCGGGCGAGCAGACAGAACAGAAGCACTCCGCCCATCATGAAGTAGTAGCTGTAGTAGCCCATGTTGAGGGCTTCGCACCAGAAGAGCGAGGTGACTGCCTTGCTGAACTCTATAGATGGCTGGAAACCCCATATGTCCATGTCGGCCTGTGCAAAGATGTGGTCGTAGTAGGGGTAGCATCGTGCGAAGTTGTATGTCTCGGGGTACCAGTAAGCCAGTGCGAAGAGCAACGCAACACTACGCAGCATCCATGTAAGCCTGCATGGAAACAGGCGATAAAGCAGGTAAAGCACGCCCATGCCTGCCAATATGCCGGCACGTACGATGAGGAGAGTTGAGGGGTGGTCTATCTCGTCCCAGTTTCCCACAGTCATAATGGTAGTTATGACTATGTAGATAAGGGTGAGTATCTCACAGGCGGTAAATCCCTTGTGTTCTTTTTTCTTAAATAATCCGTTAAATGCCATTAGTTGTGTACAAGTGTTCCGATGTTTTCTCCTTCAATCACCTTCTTCAGGTTTCCGAACTCATCCATGTTGAAGACATAGATGGGCAGATTGTTCTGCATGCACATGGCTGTGGCGGTGATGTCCATCACCTTCAAGCCTCGTGCTATGACATCGGCATAAGTTATATCGTTGAATTTCGTTGCTGTCGGGTCTTTCTCAGGGTCGGCTGTGTAGATGCCGTCAACACGGGTACCCTTCAGCATTACGTCGGCTTCAATCTCGATGCCTCGCAGGCTGGAGCCTGTGTCGGTAGTGAAGTATGGAGAACCTGTGCCGGCTGACATGATGACAACCTTGCCTTCTTCCATGGCTTCGATGGCTTTCCACTTTGTGTAGAACTCGCCAATCGGTTCCATACGGATAGCTGTGAGCACTTTGTTCTTCTGTCCGATGGCATCGAGGGCACTACTCAAGGCAAGTGAATTGATGACTGTGGCACACATGCCCATCTGGTCGCCCTTCACGCGGTCGAATCCCTTGCCGGCTCCTGTAAGTCCACGGAAGATGTTGCCACCACCAATCACGATGCCTATTTGAACACCCATGTCGGCTATTTCCTTTATCTGACGCGCATAGTCGTTCAGACGCTCTGTGTTGATGCCCTGCTTTTGTTCGCCTGCCAGACTCTCGCCTGAGAGCTTGAGCAGTATTCGGTTGAATTTCTTCATATATCTTGTTGTGTTTAGTTTATTTTCTCCAGAAACTTCGTGTGAAGAGTATCATGATGGGGAATATCTCCAGACGTCCGATAAGCATGAGGAACGAGCACATCATCTTTGCAAAAGGTGTGAGTATCGCCCATGAATGTACCGGACCGTAATAACCCATACCCGGACCTACGTTGCTGAGGCTTGACATAGCCAGACCGAAGGCTTCATAGTAGTCGAAGTCGGGGTGCACATCGTTCGGACTCACTCCGAACAGCGCCAGGATAAACGCGCCGACGAAAAGCGAACCGACAAACAGCGTGATGAATCCGATTAGTGTCTGTATGATTGAAGGCTGCATCACCGCTCCGTTTATTCTGACTGGCATGATGGCACGTGGATGCAGAATGTGGGTGAATTCGTTTTTCAGTATCCTGTAGATGATGCTCAGCCTGATACATTTGAAACCACCGCTCGTACTGCCTGAGCAGGCTCCGGCAAACATGACGAACAGAATGACCGGCATGAGCTGTACGGGCCACATGGTGTAGTCGCACGATGCCAGACCTGTCGTCGTCTGCATGGAAACCACTGTGAAAGCACTTTCGCGGAATGCCAACTCTACGTCGTGCTCTGCGCTGCAGATGACAAGGGTAACGGTGCAGACGGTTATGGTGGCAAAAATAACGAATATGTATGCTCTCGCTTCTGCATCCTTCAGGAACGAACTGAAGCGCCCCCTCAAGATGGTGTAGTATATCAATGTGTAGTTGATGCCCGAGACGAACATGAAGAATGTAAGTACGTATTCGATAGCCGGAGAGTGGAAGACGTCGTGGATGAGTGCCGAATGTGTGCCATAACCACCTGTTGCCGTGGTTACAAACGAGTAGTTTACAGCGTCGAACCATCCCATGCCACATATTATGAGCGACAGGATGCAGAGCACGGTGAGCATCACATATACTGAGCCAATCCATCGGGCTGTGACAGAGATGCGTGGATGTACCTTGTCGTGGAGCGGTCCGGTGCTTTCTGCGGCAAAAAGTTTTACTTCGCCTATGCCGAAGGCTGGCAGAATGGCTATGGTGAAGAATATGATTCCGATACCACCGACCCATTGCGTCAGACTGCGCCAGAAGAGTATGCCTTTGGGCACGCTGTCGATGTCGTCGAGTATGGTGGCTCCGGTAGAGGTGAATCCCGACATGGTCTCGAAGAATGCGCTCGCAAAGTCTTTCGTGACTCCTGAGATGAGGAAGGGTAGCATGCCGATAAGGGTGAACAACGTCCATACACTGGAAACAACGATGTAACCGTCTTTTCGGCTCATGCTACGTCCGGAGTCTTTGCCGAAATAGTAGGCGAAACCTCCAAGCACAAGGGCTATCGCCGTCGGGGGCATAAAGGCTTCGATGCCTTCCTCGAAAAGCCAGCATATAATCTGACACAGGAACATCAGTCCGGCTTCGATGAAGAGCAGGGCACCTAATACTTTCAGTATGAGTCTCCAGTTTATCACTTGAACAGTTTATCCAGTTTCTTCAATGTATTGCCTATGCAGAAAGCTACGACCTTGTCGCCTGCCTTTATCTGAGTGTTACCACCGATAAGCATCGACTTGCCGTCGCGCACCATTCCGCCGAGGTTTACACCACGCGGGATGCCCAGTTCCATGATTGGCTTTTGGGTTACCTTCGAGTTCGGCTTCACTACGAATTCGGCAACGTCGGCGTCGGCAAACGACAGCATCTTTACGTTATCGACATCGCTCTTCAGCAGCATCTGATAGATGTGGCTGGCTGCAATCATCTTCTTATTAATGATGGTGCCGACGTCGAGGTCGGTAGCCATGTCGAAGTAATCGAGGTTTTCCACCTGTGCGATAGTCTTTTTCACACCTTTGCGGCGTGCTGCCACACAGGCGAGTATGTTCTGCTCGTCGTTGTCGGTGAGTGCGATGAATGCTTCCAAGTTGCTGAATCCTTCGTCGGCAAGGAGATCCATGTCGTAGCCCTCGCCATTGATGATAAGTGTGCGGGGCTGGGTCAGGTTGCCGAGTTGCAGACAGCGCTCATGGCTCGGTTCGATGATTTTCAGCGAGAGGTCGTCGGGTAGAGCCCAGTCGGTACGTACCGACAATTTGCCACCACCGATGATGACTCCATGTTTCACTGCCGGATAGCTGTCTTTGCCTGAAAGATGACGAATCTGCTCGATTCCATCGCGTGTAGTCATGAAGAAAACAAGGTCACGGGGCAGTATCTTCTCATCTCCGTAGGGTACGACCGTCTCACCGTGACGACGTATGGCAACGACATGGAATTTGTGCCCGTACATCATACCAATCTCTTTCAGCGTACGACCTACGAGCATGTTGTTCTCATTCCGGATTTCCTTGTCGTAAAGAGGGTAGGCATCGTGCATCTTAACACTCAGCATGACGAGGTCGCCGTTGTTGAATTCCCATAATTGGCGCACCCAGCTGAATCGTGATGAGGCTGCGATGTCTTTTGCTGCCAACAACTCCGGATAGATGAGCGAATCGACTCCGGCATCCTTGAACAGCTGACGGTTGTCGGGTTTCATGTATTCGTAGTTGTCGATACGGGCAACTGTCTTCTTGGCACCCAACCGCTTAGCGATGGTTGCACAGATGAGATTCTCGCTTTCGTGGGGAGTGACGGCAATGAAGAGGTCGGCATCCTTCACTCCTGCATCTTTCAAAGCCTCAATGCTTGTGGGGGCTTTGGGCAGGGTCATGATGTCGAGGGTGGAGTTGAGGCGTACCAGTTTCTCCACGTCCTGGTCCATAAGGACTACGTCCATGTTGTCGTTTGAAAGCAGACGGGCAAGATGTGTACCCACTGCTCCGGCTCCAGCTATTATTATCTTCATAACAGGTTTGCTATGCTTGCTGCGTCCATGCCGCAGATTTTGTACAATTCATTTACCTTGCCGTGTTCTACGAACTCATCGGGTATTCCTACACGTTTCACTTCGATGTCCTTGTAGCCGTTGTCGGCAAAGAATTCCAATACGGCTGACCCCAGTCCGCCCTCGATAACTCCGTCTTCTACGGTGATGACCCGCTTGAAGGTTTTGCCCACTTCGTGGAGTATATCTTCGTCAATCGGTTTCAGGAATCGCATGTCGTAGTGTGCCACACTCAGGGTGTGTCCGGCTTTCAGCTCAGCTATGGTGATGGCTCGTGCGGCTTCCATACCTATGGGGCCGAGCGAAAGGATGCAGGTGCTTGGATTATTCGGAGTTTTCTGAGCTTTCTCTGGCAGAGCCCTGAGCAGTTTGCCTTTCCCGACAGGAATGGCTTCCAACTCGCATCGCCAATCGACCACAGATCCGCAACCTCGGGGGTAGCGAATGACAAATGTACCCATATCCTTCTGCTGGGCTGTGTACATCATGCGTCTGAGTTCCGGTTCGTTCAGCGGCGAACAGATGGTAAGGTTCGGAATGGGGCGCAGGAATGCCAGGTCGAAGGCTCCGTGGTGTGTGGGTCCGTCTTCGCCTACTATGCCGGCACGGTCGAGACAAAGCACCATGTTCAGCCGCATGATGGCGGCATCATGTATAATGTTGTCATAGGCACGTTGCATGAAGCTTGAGTAGATGTTGCAGAAGGGCAGGAGACCGTCTTTTGCCATTCCTCCCGAGAAGGTGACGGCATGTCCCTCGGCGATTCCTACGTCGAAGGTACGTTCCGGCATAGCCTTCATCATTATGTTCATAGAGCAGCCTGTAGGCATTGCAGGGGTTACTCCTACGATGCGTTCGTTCTTCCGCGCCAACTCCAGAAGCGTGATACCGAACACGTCCTGAAAACGCGGAGGGCGTGGAGTACCGTCGTCCGGACGAATCAGTTCGCCTGTGTCAAAGTCGAATCTGCCCGGTGCGTGCCATATTGTGGCATCTTGTTCGGCTGGGGCATATCCCTTGCCTTTGGTGGTGATGATATGCAGGATTTTCGGACCTGTCATGTCCTTTATGATTCTGAGCACTCGTACAAGTTCCTTCACGTCGTGTCCATCGACGGGACCGAAGTAACGGATGTCCATTCCTTCGAATACGTTTTGTTGGCGGGTAAGTACGGACTTGAGACTGTTGTTGAAACGGATTAGCCCCTTGCGGCGGTTCTCCGTCAGTAAACCCCAGTTGGTGAGCTTTCGTGCCAGTCGGTGGCGTATGTTGTTGTATGTGCTGCTGGTGCTGAGCTGCAGCAGGTATTGGCGCATGCCTCCAACGCTTCGGTCGATGGACATTCGATTGTCGTTCAGCACGATGAGCATATCGTTAGGAATGGCTGCGGCATTGTTTATGCCCTCAAAAGCGAGTCCGCCGCTCATGGCTCCGTCGCCAATGACGGCTACCACCTTGCGTTCCTCACCCTGCAATCGTGCGCTCACAGCCATGCCGAGAGCTGCAGAGATGGAGTTGCTGGCGTGTCCGCAGCAGAAAGAGTCGTATTCGCTTTCAGAAGGAAAAGGGAATGGCTTGAGTCCGTGGAGTTTGCGATTGGTGCAAAATGTGTCGCGGCGACCTGTCAGTATTTTGTGCCCATATGCCTGGTGTCCTACATCCCACACGATGCGGTCGTCAGGGGTGTTATAGACATAGTGAAGAGCCACGGTGAGCTCTACCGTTCCGAGACTGGCTCCAAGATGACCCGGATTCTCTGCCAGTTCCTCAAGGATGTCGGTACGCAGTTCGTCGCACACGGCTGGCAGTTCATCCACCTTCAGTTTGCGTAAATCTGACGGGTAATCAATATTTGACAAATATTTGTATTCTATCTTATCGCCCATTTGGTCTTGTCTAAATCGTGTTTCAGCTGTGCCCAGTTATCGCAATACTTTTTTTTCTTTTGAGATGCAAAGGTATATGTTTTTCTTGAATTAGCTCTCAGCAAAATCCATATTTCTATAAATAAATAATGTATTTCACGCGCGTACTGACAAAATGTCACAAAATGTGTCATCCGGACGACTTGGCACACCATTTGAACGTAAGTGGCTCGGATTTCAAAAATTTTTGATGCTTAAAATCTTTAAAACTTAATAATTATGAACATTAAACCATTGGCAGACAGAGTGCTCATCCTGCCTGCAAAAGCAGAAGAAAAGACAGTCGGCGGAATCATTATCCCTGACACAGCAAAGGAAAAACCCCTGAAGGGCGAAGTTGTTGCAGTTGGCAACGGAACAAAGGACGAACAGATGGTTCTGAAAGTAGGTGACAACGTGCTTTACGGCAAATACTCCGGAACAGAAATCGAGGTCGACGACGTGAAGTACCTTATTATGCGCCAGTCGGACGTATTGGCAGTACTAGGATAAGAACTAAAAACTAAGGACTAACAACTAAAAACTAAACAACTATGGCAAAAGAATTGAAATTTAACATAGAAGCCCGCGAAACTCTGAAGCAGGGTGTCGATCAGTTGGCTAACGCAGTAAAGGTAACTCTCGGCCCGAAAGGACGCAATGTTATCATCGAGAAGAAATTTGGAGCACCTCAGATTACAAAGGACGGTGTGACAGTAGCAAAGGAAATCGAACTGCCAGACGCATTCCAGAATACTGGTGCTCAGCTCGTTAAGAGTGTGGCTTCGAAGACTGGCGACGATGCCGGCGACGGAACTACAACTGCAACTGTTCTGGCTCAGAGCATTGTGACAAACGGTCTGAAGAACGTGGCAGCAGGTGCTAACCCAATGGATTTGAAGCGTGGTATCGACAAGGCTGTGGCAAAGGTGGTTGAACACATCAAGGGCCAAAGCGAGAAAGTAGATGACAATTACGATAAGATTGAGCAGGTGGCTACCGTAAGTGCTAACAACGATCAGGAAATCGGTAAACTGATTGCTGACGCAATGAAGAAGGTAAGCAAGGACGGTGTCATCACCATCGAAGAAGCAAAGGGACGTGAAACTACTATCGGTGTAGTGGAGGGTATGCAGTTCGACCGTGGCTATTTGTCACCATACTTCGTTACCAATACCGAGAAGATGGAATGTGAAATGGAGAACCCACTCATCCTCATCTACGACAAGAAGATTTCCAACCTGCAGGAGTTCCTGCCAATCCTGAATCCGGCTGCTCAGACAGGTCGTCCAATACTCGTCATAGCAGAAGACGTAGAAAGCGAAGCTCTGACTACTCTCGTAGTTAACCGTCTGCGTACTCAGCTTAAGATATGTGCCGTTAAGGCTCCAGGTTTCGGCGACCGCCGTAAGGCAATGCTTGAAGATATTGCTATCCTGACCGGTGGTATTGTAGTCAGCGAGGAGAAAGGTATCAAGCTTGAGCAGGCTACTCTTGAGATGCTCGGAACAGCAGAGAAGGTAAACATCACCAAGGACAACACTACAATCGTAGGTGGAAAGGGTGACAAGCAGAAGATTCAGGATCGTACGAACCAGATCAAGAACGAAATCAAAAATACTACAAGCGATTACGATAAGGAGAAACTGCAGGAACGTCTAGCTAAGTTGAGCGGCGGTGTGGCTGTTCTCTATGTAGGTGCTGCCAGCGAGGTTGAGATGAAGGAGAAGAAAGACCGCGTTGACGACGCGCTCTGTGCAACTCGTGCTGCTATCGAAGAAGGTACTATCCCTGGAGGTGGTGTAGCACTTATCCGCGCTATTAGTTCGCTCGACGGTCTTGAGGGTGAAAATGCCGATGAAACCACTGGTATTAAGATTATCAAGCGTGCTATCGAGGAACCTCTTCGTCAGATTGTAGAGAACGCAGGACTCGAAGGTTCTGTAGTAGTAGAAAAAGTGCGCGCAGGCAAGGGTGACTTCGGTTATAATGCACGTAAGGATACTTACGAGAACCTGCGCCAGAGCGGTATCATCGACCCTGCAAAGGTTTGCCGTGTAGCACTTGAAAATGCAGCATCTATCGCTGGAATGTTCCTCACTACAGAATGTGTCATCTGCGACGCTAAGGAAGAAAAACCGGAGCACCAGGTATGGGTGGCATGATGTAAACAAAAATTCTCAATAATTTTGCAGTCCGTTCAAATTGCACTACCTTTGCAACTTGAACGGATTTTTTAATGAGATAATGAAGTTTTATAAAATCACAAACGACGTCATCGGATGGCTCGTTTTTTTAATTGCCGCATTCACTTATTGCTCTACTATTGAGCCTACGGCGAGTTTCTGGGATTGCCCGGAGTTTATCACCACCGCTGCGAAACTTGAGGTCGGACACCCGCCCGGTGCACCGTTCTTCATGCTGATGGGTAATTTCTTCAGTTTGTTTGCATCGGATGCAACACAGATAGCTAAGATGGTGAACACGATGAACGCCCTGTTATCGGCTGGTTGTATTCTGTTCCTGTTTTGGAGTATCACCCATCTGGCTAAGGCTCTATTCTGTCAGAAAGGCGAGGAGCCCACAGTGGCTCAGACCATAGCAATTATGGGTAGCGGTATTGCCGGAGCTCTAATATACACTTGGTCTGACACTTTCTGGTTCTCGGCTGTCGAAGGCGAAGTATATGCGTTCTCGAGTTTCTTTACGGCATTGGTGTTCTGGCTCATCCTGAAGTGGGAAGACAGTGCCGACAAACCACACTCAGACCGCTGGCTTGTATTCATCGCATATCTTATCGGATTGAGTATCGGTGTACACCTGCTCAACCTGCTATGTATCCCTGCTATAGTGCTGGTTTACTATTATAAGAAGGTTAAGGAGCCTACTACGAAAGGCTCGCTCATCATGCTTATGGTCAGCGCACTCATTATTGTGGCTGTGATGTATGGAGTAGTACCGGGTATAGGAAAGGTCGGTGGTTGGTTTGAACTGCTCTTTGTCAATGCTCTCGGTATGAGCTACAATACAGGTCTTTACATTTATCTAGTAATCCTGGCTGTAGTGCTCATCTGGTCTATGTATGTAACTCAGAAGGGTGAACACCGTACTCAGATGAATATAGCCGCACTGACTAGTTTCGCTCTGCTTGGCATTCCATTCTATGGACATGGAACAAGCAGTGTAGTGATAGGTGTCATAGTTTTGGCTGTATGTACTTATTTCGTATTTACACTCAGAAGGGTCACGGCTCGTTTGCTCAATACTGCCATCCTTTGTATGGCACTCATCACAATCGGTTATTCTTCCTATGCTGTGATTGTGATACGTTCGACGGCTAATCCGCCAATGGATCAGAACTCACCTGAGGACGTGTTTACTTTGGGTGAATATTTGGGACGCGAACAGTATGGAGACCGTCCGCTCTTCTTCGGGCAGACTTATGCCAGTCAGCCCAATGTGATTGTAAATGCTGATGGTGACCTCGTGTACGAAATCAAGAAGGGCGCACCAGTGTATCAGAAGAAAGAGAAAGAAACTCCCGATGAAAAGGATGAATATGTAGTAATACGCGAAAAGATAGAATTGGCTTATCCAGCTAATCAGTGCCAGTTGTTCCCACGTATATATGATGAGAGTCATAAGAATGATTACTTGTCATGGTTGGGTGATGTCAGCACAAAGAGTGTAAGGTATGAGATTCCAGGAAACGGAAGCCGTCAAATAGATATTCCGACTATGACTGCCAACCTCCGCTTCTTCTTCTCTTATCAAATGAATTGGATGTACTGGCGCTATTTCATGTGGAACTTCGCAGGGCGTCAGAACGACATACAAGGACATGGTGAACTGGAACACGGAAACTGGTTGACAGGTATAAACGCTTTCGACGAATTGCGCCTTGGTGACCAGACAAAACTGCCGACTGAACTGCGGGAAAACAAGGGACACAACGTGTTCTATGCTCTTCCGCTCATACTCGGTCTGCTCGGATTCTTTTGGCAGGCCTTCCGTGACAAGAAAGGCATCCAACAGTTCTGGGTGGTATTCTTCTTGTTCTTCATGACGGGTATTGCAATCGTGCTCTATCTGAATCAAACTCCGGTACAGCCACGTGAACGTGACTACGCGTATGCGGGTTCGTTCTATGCATTCTCTATATGGTGTGGACTTGGTATCGCAGCCATATATGAATGGCTGAACAAACTGTTTGAAAAGCAAAGCGCGAAAAGTACGATGATTTCGGCTGTTTTGTGCTTGATTCCTGCTGTGGCGGTACCTGTTCAGATGGTGACGCAGACATGGGATGACCACGACCGGAGCGGCAGATATGTATGTCGCGACTTCGGACTGAACTACCTCCAGACTATACCTCACGATGGAGTGATATTCACTAATGGTGATAATGATACCTTCCCGTTGTGGTATAATGAGGATACAGAGGGCAACCGTACGGATGTGCGCGTGTGCAACCTGAGTTATCTGCAGACGGACTGGTATATCGACCAGATGAAACGTCCTGCATTCTCTGGTGAGGGTCAGTCGAGTCCATTGCCTATCACATGGAGCCGTCTGCAATATACCAGCGGCAAGAACGAGATGGTGGATGTTAATCCTACAATAGGACTTGGTGGCGAAAGTGTGAAGATGAAAGATTTCATAGAGCGTGTATATGCTCAGGACAGCGCGACAGCTCATAAGATATGGGGCGATGACCCGTTCGAAGCACATACTGCTATTCATAAGTTCCTGCTCAAGGAGAATATTCCGGATGAATACCGACAGCTGACCGATAACCTGCCGGCTTGCTTGCCAAGTGACACCCTCTATATCACAGTTGATAAGGAGGCTGTCCGCAAGTCGGGTATGATGATTCCAAACGACAGCATACCAGACAAGATGGTAATCAGTCTTGCAGATCAGGGTCGTGTGTCAAAGAGTTTCTTGATGATGCTTGAGATGATAACCGAGGCAAATTTCTCTCGTCCACTTTATATGTCAACGACTGTGGGTTCGAGCAACTATGGCAAACTGTACTATAACTTTGTTCAGGAAGGAATAGCATGGCGTATAACCCCGTTCACCTTCTCACAGAATGTGCCGATGAATACAGTTGTAGATTCAGAGAAGATGTATGATAACATGATGAACAAGTATCGTTACGGCAATCTGAAACAACCGGGACTTTATATTGATGAAACCACTATGCGTATGTGTTACACTCATCGCCGTTGGTTTGCTAATCTTATAAGCACATTGGTGAGGGAGGGTAAGATGGAAATGGCCAAGAAAGCTCTTGCTAAATGTGAAGAGGAGATACCTGAATATAATGTTCCGCACGACGTGGCAGGTGGTTCGCTCGACCTTATTAACTCATATATAGCATGTGGCGAGTTCGACAAGGCAAATCATATTATGGAGGCGCTGATTAAGAAGTCAATGGAATACCTCGCTTGGTATCTGTCGCTCAATACATCCCGTTTTGTCGCTGCTTACAGAGACTGCTATCAGGAGGTAAGCATCTTGCTTAATATCGTTCAGATGTACGACCGTATGGGTAATGAGGATGAAAAGTACTCAAAGATGGCTGACAATCTTGATACGGAACTGAATAATCTGTACCAGACATTCGTGATGAAGTCGAGGGAAGCAGGAATCAATATGAACTAAACACTAGAAAATGTTTATAGAACAACCATCAAAGTGGCTGCGCTGGTTGTATCCAAGTGCAATATGGCGAATGGATCATTCGGAGAAGGCGGTGTATATCACCTTCGACGATGGTCCAATACCAGAAGCGACCCCGTGGATTTTGGATACGTTGGATAAGTATGACGTAAAAGCCACTTTCTTTATGGTTGGTGACAACGTGAGGAAGTACCCTGAACTCTATGACATGATAAAAAGCCGTGGCCATCAAGTGGGCAATCATACTCATAATCATATTGGTGGTTTGCGTCATTCGTACAGGGGCTATCTGAGAAACGTAAGAAAAGCTGACGACTATATTCACAGCAACCTGTTCCGCCCGCCTCACGGTTGGATGCGTCATGACCAATATCTGTATCTGCGAAAGAAATATACAGTCATCATGTGGGATTTAGTCACCCGTGATTATTCGCGTCGACTCAATGCCGATGACGTGTTTGAGAATGTAAAACTTTATACCCGTCCGGGAAGTATAATTACATTTCACGACTCGTTGCGTTCTATTGACAAACTGAAAACGGCATTGCCCAAGTCGTTGGAGTGGTTGAAAGGACAAGGGTATAAGTTTAAGGTCTTTGACGACAATCAACAACGTTCACGCCATCTGAAATAGATGGCGTTTTCTTTTGTATACGTCCGCTCAACCAGGGTACACGCTCAATATACGGTACGAGTAAACGGCACACAAGCAATATTAATGCTGTAAGCACGACACAGTCAATCCAGTTGTGGCGAATATTATGACCGAACGCTATACAACTGAAGCGATAAATGAAAATAACAGGGTAGTGCACAACGAAGAATACCATGGAGTGCTCACCTATATAGTTGACAAACGGAATTCTATGTTTTATAACTATGAGCATCAGACCAGAAAGTCCTACCAATGCACATGTGGCATTGGTAGCTGCACCCCACGGACGATGTACCCATTTGTTCAGACTCATATCGTATTCGCCGTGATAGTGACGATTGAAATAGATGAATTCGGCAATCAGTAAACAGGATAATATTATAAGGAAAATCGTACCAGGACTTATGCCGAGAATCTTCTTCCCCCCTGTCTTGATGCTGTCAGACTTGGTGAGTTTATCTTGTAACAGACGCCACCAGTGTCCGAGTTGGAAGAAGAATAACCCCATGAACACGTTGTTGAGCGACATCCAAAGAGGATTCTTTATAGTAAACAGATAGTAGCTTATGAATGGGAATGTTGGTACCAAATAGTTATATACCCGATTGAGGTGCAGTTTATTCACTGTTCCTATCATGATGTAGGCACAGAAAAACGAAAATAGAAACCAACATGGAGGGTTGCCATAGAAATGACTGAACATATAAACGTGACTCCATCGGAGTTTTCCTAGAGTGGGGTGGAGCGCAGGCACAAAATAAAGGAACGAGAAATATATGACTGAACCTATGAATCCCCACACAATGTACGGCACTAGAAGACGGCGTACTCTGTCGGACAGGTAGGAGCGGTAGTTGAGAACTATCCCTTTATTGAAATATCCAGCCTTAAAAAAGAAAAAAGACATGAAGAAAAAAGTCCAGTACATAATGACAACAAACCAATGCTCACGTCGAAATCCGCACATACTGACGGTGTGGAGTAGTATCATGCGGAGAATGCAAAGTCCGCATAGAAGGTCGAATGCGTGGTTGCGTTGCTTCATGTAAATTACAAATTCGGCGCGAAGTTACGACATTTGTTTAAAATGAGGAAGAAAGGGGTGAAAAGAAAAAAGTATTGTTAAAGTTTTTGTCAATTAAAGTTTTTGCCGTAACTTTGCGGCTCGTTGGGAAAATCCCAGCATAGGGTGTGCCCTTTTGAAAGCGGCGCAGACCTATATACATTATTAATTATTATAAACAAAAAGTATTAAGAATGATCATCGTTCCTGTAAAAGAAGGTGAGAACATTGAGCGTGCGCTCAAGAAGTTCAAGAGAAAGTCTGAAAAGACTGGTGTTATCAAAGAAGTTCGTACACGTAAGCAGTTTGTGAAGCCTTCGGTAGAGAAGCGCATCAAGATGCAACATGCAATTTACGTAAACAAACTTCACTCTGAAGAGGAGTAAAAATTAAATCGTATTAATTTCTTGAATTTTTTTGCATCAAACACTTGTTGTTTGAAAGAAAAGTCCTAAATTGGTCGCGTGTTTCAAAAGAACGCATGACAAAAATGGGAACGTGGATTGATTCCTTTCTGGAGTACTTGAGTGCTGAGCGCAGTTATTCAGCCTTGACAGTGCGGAAATATGGCGACTCGCTGAAAGCGTTCCAGAGGTTTTTCGAGGGGTTGGATGCAACGTTGACATGGCATACTATCGATGCCTCAGTAGTGAGGGAGTGGATTGTGTACATGCTTGACGAGGAAGGTAAGGATGTCTCTACAGTCAACTACGGTGGACTGAGTCCGCTTCGGACATTTTACAAATACCTACGTCGGATGGGCTGGGTAGATGTAAATCCGATGGAAAAAATAGTTGCGCCGAAGATGCCGAAAAAATTACCTTCGTTTGTAAAGGAGAAGGATATGGATCGACTCCTTTCCGAGATGGAAGAAGACTCTTCGTTTGAAGGAATCAGGGATAGGCTGATAGTGATGATGTTTTACGAAACGGGTATTCGCCGTGCAGAACTATTGTCATTACGAGATGCAGATGTAGATTTGAGATCTATGCAGCTTAAGGTGACGGGTAAACGCAATAAACAACGGATAGTTCCGTTTGGAAAAGAGTTGAAGGAGGAAGTAGAAAGATATATCGAGGCAAGGACTGAGATTGCAGATACTACTCCGGAGCGTTTGTTCGTGAAGAGCAATGGACAGCCTGTCAGTTACGCAAAAGTAGGGGATGTCGTTAAGAAGAATCTTTCAAAGGTCACCCAGCAGAAAAAGCGTACTCCACATGTGTTGCGACATTCGTTTGCCACGGCAATGCTGAATAACGATGCCGACTTGGGCTCGATTCAGAAACTGCTTGGACATGAGAATCTTGCAACTACGGAAATATACACCCATCTGTCGTTTGAGGAATTGAAAAATGTGTATAAGAATGCACATCCACGCGAGTGAAAAACTGAAATAACCTTTTGTTAAACATGGCAATAGACCGTTTTATGGTCGATGCCGGAAATAATCAGTAATATGGACATTAACGTTAAGACAATCAAGTTTGATGCAACGGACAAGTTGCAAGAGTTCATCCAGAAAAAAGTAAGTAAACTGGAGAAGTTTTGTGATAATATAAGAAAGGTCGAGGTGTCACTAAAGGTTGTAAAACCTGAAACTGTAATGAATAAGCAGGCTGCACTCACAGTTTCTCTTCCTGGTGAAGAACTGTATGCAGAGAAGGTTTGCAACACATTCGAAGAAGCTATACAGGAATCATTATCTGCTCTGGAGAAGCAGTTGCAGAGATATAAGGAAAAACAGGCGGGCAAATAAAAAATGTCTGCAAAAATTTTGGTAATCAAAAAATAAGGTCTAACTTTGCACCCGCTTTGTATGGAGTAGTCTGTGCAAGAGGGTGAAAAGCCTCTTTAGCTCAGTTGGCCAGAGCACGTGATTTGTAATCTCGGGGTCGTTGGTTCGAATCCGACAAGAGGCTCTCAAAGTCGGTGTGAAGAGGCGAGAGGGACGACCTGTAGCTCTTAGCTTGCTGATAATAGCGCGGAAGACAGAACTTCTACATGTTGCTGTTATAGCTCAGCGGTAGAGCACTTCCTTGGTAAGGAAGAGGTCCCGAGTTCAAGTCTCGGTAACAGCTCTTAGGTGAAGATTACTAAAAAGTGATAATAGAAAATCAAGTTACACATTATTATATTAATAGGCAATTTTTTAAATTATGGCAAAAGAAAAATTCGAACGTACCAAACCGCACGTAAACATCGGTACAATCGGTCACGTTGACCATGGTAAGACAACTCTTACAGCTGCTATCACTACAGTTCTTGCAAAGCAGGGTCTGTCAGAAGTAAAGTCATTCGATCAGATCGACAACGCTCCAGAAGAGAAAGAGCGTGGTATCACTATCAACACTGCTCACGTTGAGTATGAGACTGCAAAGCGTCACTATGCTCACGTTGACTGTCCGGGACACGCCGACTATGTAAAGAACATGGTTACTGGTGCTGCTCAGATGGACGGTGCTATCATCGTA
>CAJODY010000046.1:21891-42936 GCA_905233285.1 uncultured Bacteroidaceae bacterium | reverse complement strand
AATTAACAGAGGTTGGTATTGAATTCTTTGATTGTTACTGGATTGATTTTAGAATAGCGATTAACACCAACACCAGATGTTGGCGAAAGATAGAAAATGGTGAGGAACTTATGGAAAATGAATTTGATGTACGTGCTGACCATACAGTTCTTATCCCTTATTACTGCATCGTAGATATTATGGAAGAAGGAGATGAGCGTTCAGATTATCCTGTTATAGTATGTGATTATATGTTTAACAATACTCCATTTTTGCGGAGTTATTTTAAAAACAGAAAGACAAAGGCCGATTTTATGGATGGCAAGCCTGTAGATATTCCATATTGCAATATGCTTTTCGATGAATTTCAAAGAAAGAACAAAAGTATTAAAGAAAAATGAAATAGTTAGTATTTTATTGAAATAGACGTTATTTTAAAAGGTCAGATAAACAAATGTATAAAAAATGACAGAACAAGCATTACAACAATATCTCATCAGGCAATACCCCAAAGAAGACGAGGGGTGCGAATGGAAGGAATTCAAGAACCTGAAGAATGACTTCAGCGGGCATGAGAAGGATGATGTCATCTCCTACGTGTCGGCATTGGCTAACATGGAAGGTGGGCATCTGGTTGTTGGTGTCGAGGACAAAACGTTGAGGATTGTTGGAACGGATACATACAATTATACGACTCAACAGGCGACGCTCCGACTGACAAATCTGTGTGCCAACCTGTCAAGTGAAGGGCTGGATATAGAGGAGTTCATCACAGAGGACACCCATAAGATAGTTTGGGTGATTCATATCCCAAAGCATCTGCCGAAGTTACCGGTCTATGCCCATAACAAAGCATGGCAACGGATAGAGGACTCGTTGGTGGAACTGACCCCAGAACGATTGAATGCGATTTTGGAGGAAACAAGTCCGACATACGACTGGTCAGCTGAGACCATCGCTGAGGCTTCGCTTGATGATTTGGAGCCAATGGCATTGCAAAAGGCTCGCGAAGAATATAAGTCTGTTCATCCGAAGTTAGCAGACGAGGTTGATGCTTGGGATGATATGGAATTGCTTGGCAGGGCTGGTGTTGCTGTCAAGGGTAAACTGACGAGAGCTGCCATCTTGCTTCTTGGTAAACCAACGGCAGTTCATTTCTTGGCTCCATCTGTAGCTACTATCACATGGGTGCTGATTGACGGTCAGGACGAGAAGAGGGACTATGAGCATTTCACCATTCCGTTCCTGCTAACCGTGGACGAAGCACTTGCAAAGATCCGCAACCTCAATCAACGGATATTACCAGGCGGAACGCTATTCCCTGACATCGTAAAGCAATATGATGAATATAGCATCCGTGAGATATTGCATAATGCGCTGGCTCATCAGGACTATACGATGCAGGAAAGAGTGACAATGGTAGAGACTCCCGATTCTGTGACGTTCTCTAATGGTGGTTACTTCCTGCCTGGTTCTGTGCGCAATGCCATCGAACAAACTGGCCCACAGAAATATTACCGCAACTATGCGTTGTGTCAAGGCATGGTAAACTTCAATATGATTGACACTATCGGTCGTGGAATACGGAAGGTGTTTACTGAACAGCAGAAACGTTTTTTCCCCATGCCTGACTATCAGATAGACCAAGCCAAGAAAGAGGTAACGGTTAAAATATATGGTAAACTTATCAATGAGCAGTATTATCGTTTGTTGAAAGCCAATCCTGACCTGTCGTTGTATGACTGCATTGCGCTTGACATGGTGCAGAAGCATGAGAAGATTGACAAGGACATTGCTGCGCGTTTGCGTAAACTACATCTTGTGGAAGGACGCTACCCAAAGATTTTCCTATCTGCTTATACTGCCAAGACCGTTGATGACAAGGATTTGAAGATGGAATATATTAGGAATAAGAGTTTCAATGACCTGCATTTCAAGGATATGATAGTCCAATATCTGCGCTCATTCGGCGGAGCCACAAGGGCAGAACTTAATACCTTATTGCAATCCAAATTGTCTGATGTGCTCACCGAGGAACAAAAGATAAGGAAGATTGGTAATATGCTGTCTGCACTGAAGAAAAAGGGAGTTATTAAACTAACAGAAAAGAAGAAGTGGGTTTTAGTCGAAGTTTAGTCGAACTTTTAGTCGAAGTTTAGTCGAACTAACCACTTCAACATGGCTGAAATGCTGAAAACAAGGGAAATCTATGCATCGCTATATGTACCCCGTTTAGTCGAACTTCTGACTTGAAATTAAGTCGAAGTTATGCGGTATTTATGTACAATAATGCAAAAAGTAGTCAAACCCTTTGGGTTATGTGGGAATAGTTTTGTAACTTTGAAACCAAGATGAGCGTTCTTTGGAATTGTGTAAAACGTGTAGGAATATGTAAGTCCTCTCGTTTCTAAAATGTTACCTATCCAGAACCGTATTATAAGTAACTTGTTGATATTCAAATACAAAATAGGGATTGTACTATTTTGAGACCGTTCTATTGCCACAAGGAGATTGCTGAATACCAATTATTACCTCAAAAAGGCAATTCCATATATTATAGAAGTGCCGGAGGTGGTTATTGGATAGCAGTTCTGAATAATCCATTTGATTCCGAGACAACTAGCAATAGAATGGCTTCCTTTAATACTGATTATAATGCAAAAGTATTTTCTGCTCTTTTAAATAGCAGTTTGTTTTGGTGGTATTATTCGTGCAACTATGACCTGTTTAATTTTACTGAAAGTTGGATGTTTGACTGTAATTTTAATTACCCTACAAAGCCTTTAGAGATTTTACTCGTGAATCTGAGTATCCAAATGGAAAATGGTCTACGAAAAAATGCTCAACATTATGTTATAAACAGCAAGACAAATGGATTACAGAATACGGTAACTTATCAAAAGTATTATAGTAAGGATATAATGGACGAAATAGATAAAGTCCTTGCAAAGCATTACGGATTTACAGATGAGGAACTTGATTTCATTATAAACTACGACATCAAATACCGTATGGGTGATGAACTGAACGAAAATGAATAATGTGGAATATATAGGCAATATGTAACATTGCCGGAAGTACCTCGTGAAGATATGTTGCACTTCCCTAATACATTCCGCTATCAGAATGGTATATGGGGCATATCGACGCTTCAGTATGCCATTCAGACCCTTTCGCTCAACCGTACTCTTCAGTAGTAGGCTGGAGAAGGATGTGTGGGATTTCCTTGTCGATGGCAAGCAACCCATTATCCTTGTACATGCAAGGGAGATGTACAGAAAGATTCCACAAGAACTGCAATCGCTTCTTGATGCCGACAGACTTCTGATAATCAGCACAACAAATGCAGTAAGACAGTCGAAGAGTACAGCTCAGGCACGAAACAAATACATCTGCGAACTTGCAGACAACATTCTGTTTATAGGCGCAACTCCCCAAAGCAGCCTCTATGAACTGTCAAATCAGTTCAAATCAAAAGTATTCTCTCTTTAAGAGGCTACGGAATAGAAAATAAAGTCTTATGTAATCTAAAATCTCCTTCATCGAATCGATAATAAAACTTATGGAATAGGAGAATGAGCTGATTTGAATCTGCTTACAATCCCAACAAACGTGTATCGGTAGCCACGCAGATGTCTTTTGCCAAATCGTTCAAGGAGTGGAAACGTGCATAATCCGAATCGCCTTCCATTTCCCACGGAGCCAATATCAGCAGATTCCCGTTTGCACATGCATAGAATCGCCCCTGCGAAGGCTTCCAATATTCCGTTATAGGCTCTTTCTGCAGGATTATGAGAGGAAGACAATTCGCCAAAGCCGCTACGACAACTCCTTGTTCACCTTTCGATATTCCAGGAGTCACCAAAACAGTACCTTCCTCCGCCCGCTGAAGCAATCGAGCCTTCTCTTGAGCATATTCCTCTGTCAGATGCGTCGGTATGCCGTCCTTGTTCTTGCGATGAAAGAAAACCTGCAACTTATCAGGATTCTTCAACAGAAAAAGATTACCGAAAGCCGCATATTCGCGGTCGTGTATCCACAGATGTAAACGACGTTGCATCAACTTTGGATACTCCTCCTTCAGTCGGGCTCTGAAAGGGTTCTCATCCATATATTTGCAGATATTCTCCATCATCCCCTCCCTTATGATGATACGGTCATGATAACCCTGCTGAAACAGCACTGGTCGCCATCCTGAGGGAGAAACCTCAGGAACGCTTGTTACTGTTACCGGCGCTTTTCCGTCGGGGGTTAGCTTCCACCATGCCCGTGTGCATCCGGTTTTGAAACCACGGACGATAGTCCCTAGGTGCTTTCCCTCTGGCAACTTTCCCTTTACGTCCACCAACAGGTGGATATGGTCGGGCATAAGCGCCACCTTACACACCTCTACCATTGGATAGAAATGAGATATTTTCCCTACCTCCTCCCGAAGAATAATGGAACCTAATTCAGAGCATCGCAAATGGGGGTAGTCCTCACTGCCCCTCTTGCTTCTTGTATTTCCTTCAATCGTGCCAAAGACACGAGCACGTCCTTCCGTCACTAGCGTTATCATATAAACGCCTGGACGATTATAGTCGTGAAAATGTGCTCTTCGGTGACCATTGTGCTTCGTTTCCTCCGGCACTAACCCCTTGGCAATCATTTCTTCCCGTGTCATACTCTCTCTGTTTGGAAATATCAGCAAAAATAAAGCAAATCCTCGACATTTGCAAGTACTACATCAAAGCTTTACCTCTAGGAAGATGTAAGAAGTCTGATGGCATCGTTCATGATGTCGGTGTGGTCGAATGCTAAGGGGGGAAGGGCTGTGATGGGGAACCAACGGGCTAGGGCAGCATCGTCGTGACCTGTGACGGGAACAGGACTGTCGATGACGGCAAGGTAGGCTACGCTGACGGTTCGGCCACGAGGGTCGCGATCGACACGGGAGTAGGCACCTATCTGACGTACGTCGGTCAGCTGCAGTCCAGTCTCTTCTTCAAGTTCGCGGATGGCACATTGCTCGGTGGTCTCGTCCATTTCCATGAATCCGCCGGGGAAGGCCCAGCTGCCACGGAAGGGGTCGTTGCCGCGCTGAATGAGTAGTACCTGAGGTGTCGATTCACGGGTCAGCACGACACAGTCGGCTGTAACTGCCGGACGAGGATATTGGTAGGTGTAGGGCATCTTGTAATGGTTAAGGGTTAATGGTTAAAGGTTAAGGATTACTTTGCAAAGGTACGGTTTCGAGCGAGTAGAACAAAAATTGATAAGCGAATTTTGTACTTCACGCATTTATTCGTAAGTTTGCAGAACTTTTTCAAAATTCGATTTTACACATTATATATAATATAGAACGATGGCAGGGGAGACTAACAGAGCTAGAACTGGCCGACAAACGAGGAAGAACACGGTGGCACCACTGAGCGAGGACGGACGTCTGCAACCGCAGGCGCTCGAACTGGAGGAGGCTGTGATTGGTGCGTGTATGATTGAACGCGATGCGTTCGGACTGGTGTCGGACTATCTGAAGCCGGAGTCGTTTTACGATACGAAGCATCAGCGCATTTTTGCAGCTATACGCGACCTGGCTGCGGAGAACAGTCCGGTGGATATCCTGACTGTGACGGAACAGCTGAGGAAGGTAGGCGACCTGGAGTTTGTAGGAGGGCCGGTGGCTATCACGGAACTGAGCCGAAAGGTGCTCAGTTCGGCTCATATCGAATATCATGCACGAATCATCGCACAGAAAGCGCTGGCTCGTGAACTGATTACATATACAAGTAATATTCAGCGGCAGGCGTTTGACGATTCGCAGGATATAGGCGAACTGATGCAACAGGCTGAGGGGCAGTTGTTCGAGCTCTCGAAGACGAACATGAAGAAGGACTTCACGCAGATTGACCCTGTCATCAACGAGGCTTACGAACTGCTGAGGAAGGCTGCTGCAAGAACGGACGGACTGAGCGGACTGAGTTCGGGATTCAAGGATGTGGATAAGGTGACGAGCGGATGGCAGAATTCCGACCTTATCATCATCGCTGCCCGTCCAGCTATGGGTAAGACGGCGTTTGTGCTTTCGATGGCAAGGAATATGGCTGTGGACAAGAAGATTCCTGTGGCTATGTTCTCGCTTGAAATGTCGAACGTGCAGTTGGTGAACCGTCTTATCGTGAATGTGTGTGAGATTACGGGCGACAAGATTAAGAGCGGTCAGCTGGCTCCATACGAATGGGAACAGCTGGACACGAAGATAACGGAACTACAACACGCGCCGTTGTATATCGACGATACTCCGTCGCTTTCGGTCTTTGAACTTAGAACTAAGGCTCGCCGTCTGGTGAGGGAGTATGGGGTGAAGATTATCATCATCGACTATCTGCAGCTGATGAATGCCAGCGGTATGTCGTATAACTCCCGACAGGAGGAGGTGAGCACTATTTCACGTTCGCTGAAGGGACTGGCAAAGGAACTGAATATTCCTATCATCGCTCTGTCGCAGTTGAACCGTTCGGTTGAGAACCGTGTGGGTAACGACGAGAACAAGGCTGACAGCAAGCGTCCGCAACTGAGCGACCTGCGTGAGTCGGGTGCCATAGAACAGGATGCCGACCTCGTGGCGTTTATCCATCGTCCGGAGTATTACAAGATTTACAAGGATAGTTACGGTAACGACCTGAAGGGTATTGCCGAGTTTATCATTGCGAAGCACCGTAACGGTTCGGTAGAGGACGTGAGGATGCGCTTCGTGGGACAGTATGCACGTTTCCTCGACCTGCACTCGAATGAACTTAATGACGGATTTGACGACGGACTTATCACTTCGTCCATCAGTTCGTCGAAAGGCAATTCGAATTCGGCTGGCGAACCATCGTCCGATGGCGGTGCATTTGATAGTCTGACGGCTGCTGATTTCACTCCTTCGGGGGATGTCCCGTTCTAATTGACCATTATGAAGGTCTTTAACCATTAACCTTTAAACATTAACCATAACAAAGATATATGAAAACAATTAAGATTAATCCTGCCGACAATGTTGCAGTTGCACTCGAAGCTCTTAAGAAGGGTGAGACTGTACAGGTGGAAGGACAGGAGATAACTGCGACCGGAGATATCCCTGCCGGACATAAGCTGTTGCTTCAGGACTTAAAAGCCGGAGAGAACATAATCAAGTATGGTTACCCTATAGGTCATCTGAAGGAGGACCACAAGAAGGGTGATTTCATTTGTGATGTAAATATAAAGACTAATCTGGCAGGACTGCTCGATTATAAGTATCAGCCTGTGGCTGCTGCCGAACTGACGAACCCTGCGTATGAGGAGTGGTTTCCGAAGGAGAAACTCACGTTCAAGGGTTTCCGTAGGAAGAACGGTGACGTGGGTATCAGGAATGAGGTGTGGATAGTGCCAACGGTAGGATGTGTGAACGGCATCGTAAATCAGCTGAAGGCTAAGCTGGAGGCAGAGAAGGGTAGTGACGGACTGCGCATCGTGGCTTTCCCGCATAATTACGGATGCAGTCAGTTGTCGGAAGACCACGAGAACACCCGTAAGATTCTGCGCGACCTCGTGCTCCATCCCAATGCAGGTGCTGTGCTGGTAGTGGGACTGGGTTGTGAGAATAACCAGCCGGATAAGTTTGAGGAACTTCTCGGTGACTATGACAAGGAGCGTATCCGCTTCATGGTGAGTCAGAAGGTAGTGGGCGACGAAGTGGAAGAAGGTATGAAGATTCTGCGCGAACTGTATGCTATTGCAGAAAAGGATGAGCGTACAGACATTCCGTTGTCGGAACTGCGTGTGGGACTGAAGTGTGGAGGTTCGGACGGTTTCTCTGGTATCACTGCCAATCCGCTGCTTGGTGTGTTCAGCGACTTCATCGTGAGTCAAGGTGGTACTACTGTGCTTACCGAGGTGCCTGAGATGTTCGGTGCCGAGACGATACTGATGAACCGTTGCAAGACTCAGGGACTGTTTGATGAGACGGTTAGTCTCGTGAACAACTTCAAGCAGTATTTCCTGTCGCACGGAGAACCGGTAGGTGAGAATCCGTCACCGGGCAATAAAGCAGGTGGAATTTCAACTCTTGAGGAGAAGGCCCTGGGCTGCACGCAGAAGTGTGGTAAGAGTGCTGTGTGTGGTGTGCTTCAGTATGGCGAACGTCTGCAGGTGAAGGGACTGAACCTGCTTTCGGCTCCAGGTAATGACCTCGTGGCAAGTACGGCTCTCGCCTCGTCGGGTTGTCACATCGTTCTGTTCACGACTGGTCGTGGTACTCCGTTCGGCACGTTCGTTCCGACCATGAAGGTAAGTACGAACAGCACCCTCGCAAAGAATAAACCGACTTGGATTGATTTCAATGCCGGCACCATCGTAGAAGGTGAGTCGATGAAGGATGTGTTCAAGAGATTTATGCTGAAGGTGATTGCAGTTGCTGGTGGCGAACAGACCTGGAACGAGAAGAAGGATTATCAGGAGATTGCAATCTTCAAGAATGGTGTAACGTTGTAAGCAAAAACCCATAAAAACAAAAAGTGCCTCATTTCACAATGGAGCACTTTTTTATTTTCAATAGGTATTAGTTTTAAGGTAAAAAAGATTGTATTCAGGATAACTGCTGCAAAGGTATGCAAAGTTTTAGAATTATCAACAATAATTATGGTAATTTTTTTCAAAAAATATCTCATTTTAAACATTTTCTGTTTTCAACCAGTCGTCAATGAGACGTCTGGCTATCGACATTTTGTCGGGAATGGGCGGTAATTTGTCCTTCGTGAACCATCCGGCATTGGTTAATTCTTCGGCCTGAATGGAGAGATCGCCACTATCGTAATCAGCTGTAAATCCAATCATTACACCGCTGGGGTAGGGCCACGACTGACTGCCGAAATAGCGGATGTTCTTTACCCGGAGGTGGGTTTCCTCCATAACTTCGCGACGTACGCAGTCTTCAAGTGTTTCGCCAGTCTCCACAAATCCGGCTACAAGACCATACATCTCGCTGCGACGGAAATTACGGGCATGAACGAGAAGAATCTCTTCTTTGCCGTCGTCTCTGCGTCGCAGAATGCGGACGATGATGGCTGGTGCCACCTGTGGCCACACTTCCTTGCCGCAGTTGGTACATTGCTTGCTTATCTCGGTAACACGTTTCATGGGTGCTCCGCAGATTCCGCAATACTGTGTGTTCATGTTCCAATAGAGCAGTTCGTAGGCTTTTCCTGCGGCAACGTAATCGTTTCGTTCAAGTCTGTTAAACGATTCGCGCAGCCCCACATATATATATCCGTCGATGTGGGTGGTGGAATCGATGCTGTACGTCTTGCATGGGGTGCCGTCGGTGCGGTTGGGAAGCTCCAGGATGCTGGTCCACTGTTTTATCTCGGTAGGGGGTTCGGAGGATAGAGGTATGGTGTGGGGTTCTCCTTCTCTTGCGGGTTCTTTCAGCATGATGCTTCCGCCGCAAAATACGAACCAATACGTGCAGTTTTCTTTGTCCATATGTCTTAATCGAAAAATCTTTTACAAAATTAAGCATAAATATTTACAACATTAATATTTATGTGTATCTTTGCGAATAATTAACATTTTTGTTTCTGAATGAAGCTCAGATTCTCTCTGCGAACAGTTGTTTTCATCTTTGTAGTGCTTGTATCGTTCTACGTCGATGCCAAGAAAGATAAGGACAAGACAGATGCAGACCCTAACGTGATATATGGCATTGTCGATCCCGACCCAGTGCCTGAGAAGCCACGTCCCGACCACTACACCAAGGCGCTTGACAAACCGCGTCTGCGTACTAACGGTGGTGAGGGACTGCATGGTTTCGATATAAGCCATTATCAGGGACATATCAACTTCGATGCTCTTGCCGCAGATCCCAATGCCGGATACATCTATCTGAAGGCTTCGGAGGCTGCCACCAACAAGGATAATATGTACAACACATATTACAGGGAGGCACGGCGTGTGGGATTTAAGGTGGGCAGTTATCATTTCTTCCGTGGCAACTACAGCGCTCGTGAGCAGTTTGAGAATTTCCGCAGTGTGCTGAAAGACAAGCCGCAGGACCTTATTCCTATCATTGATGTCGAGGTGTTGGCTCGCCGCGTGTCCATCTATCAGTATATGGAACGTCTGCAGGAGCTCTGCCGACTCGTGGAGAAAGAATTCGGCAGGAAGCCGATGATTTATACCGGTCAGAAGTTCTACAACATGCACTTTGCCGGAACCAAGTTCGTGGGGAAATATAAGTTTATGATTGCCCGCTATACCGATATCGAACCTGAGCTGCGCAACGATGACGACTTCGTCATCTGGCAATATACCGGACATGGTTCGGCACGCGGTGTGCGTGGTCACATTGACATCAGTATGTTCGTACGTGGACATACCATCCACGAAATCATGTTTTGACGTAGGGATTAAAAATCTATAGACAGCGAATCGTACAACAGTTCTGTCTGCAACTCCTTAAGCAGTTTTGCCTCGTGATATGGCAGAGCTGCTTTTTTATATAACGTTGCAAACTCCTTTTTGTCGTCAGCGAGTTCGTATGCTGTCTTAAGCGACGAGAAAGCCTCCGCATTCTTTCCCATTGCCATGTAGGCAATAGCTTTATCCAGCGGGTTATCTAGCATCGAGATGCCTTTCTCCTGTTCGCCGTTCATCATAAGACACAAGCCCAGCAGCTGTCGGATACGTTCGGAATCGGGCGACAAGTAGTTAGCCTTATACAGAGTGCTTATGGCTCCGTCCAGTTCGCCTGCTTTCTGCTGTGCCTCGGCATAGCGCAGCAAGTAGTGCACGTTCTCGCTGTCAATTTCGCACAACTGACGGTAGCTCTCCATTGCCTTTGCATAGTCGTTGGACATGAGGCATACCTTTCCCAGATGTGAAAGTGTCCATTTTGAGTCGGGTTTCAGGCTGTCAGCCCATTCGTAAAACTTCTTTGCTGCAATCCAATTCTCCAGTTTCTGATAGCAGAATCCGATTTTCTGAATCAGTTCGGCTGTGTTTTCGTTTTTCTTGCTGTAGATATGGAACTCGTTGAGTGCACTCTGGTAATACTCCTTACGCATCAGGAATTCGGCATGCTCAAGGAATAGGGGAGAGTGTTCGGTCAGTGGTCGCAGGGGGGAGATGTCGAGTGGACTGAATATGAAAAGTTGCGACTTGTAGAACGGGTCGTAGAATTCTGATTTGAAGGTGCTGATAAAGTAGAAGCGGTAAAGGTCGAAAATGAAACTTCTGCTGTAGTCCCTTGCCTTCAGTTTCCTGTTAGTCTTCTCGTTGAGGATTTCGGCTTTCTCCTGCTCGTCGAGGTCTGCCATCTGAGCCTCCATCTGCGAAGCAATGGCATCGAAGCCGTTGCTGCCAAGCGAGTTGGTAAGCATGCAGAGCGAAAACTTGTCACTGTCGCAGAACGGTGAGTTGTTGAGCAGAGCCTTCATGTAGCGTCCGCTATGTTCCTTCATCGTCTCTTCTATTCCAGCCAGTGCTGGGTCGTCAATAGTGAAGGGGGTGAACCAGTGGGCCATCTCGTTAAAGAACTTATACCCTTTCAGGAATGCAAAGGTAGCCATATACACGTCCTCACCGTTCAGGTGCATGTCGGTCATCTCCCTTATTTTCTCCTCTGCCTTGCTGTCGTTCTCGTCTGAGTTCTGTAGCCATTCGGGATTTTCTCCGTTTTCGGTCATCTTCTCGTTTATCTCCAACATACCCATCTGGCGTTTCAGAGTGGCGCTGCCTTTGACGATTGTCGGCATAATGTCCTGACGTATCTTGCTTGCCACTTTGTCAGTCTGCGAACTCATCTGCAGCTGTATCAGTATATTATATGTGTCGCGAACAAATGTGTCGTCGCCGAAGAATATATCCAGTCGGCCCAGTATCTCTGTCGAGCGTTCTATCTGTTCTGCGTCCTTCCTTAGCGACAGCACTATGCCGACGAGTGCCCTCTGACTGAGCATCAGGTTGTCGAGCAGGTAGGCATCGAGCAGAAGCATCAGTTTCCGTTCGTCGTAGTATTCCAGGTTCGAGAGCATTACTGCGGCAATGAATACAGCCTTAGCCTTGTCTGCTACGTCGTCGCTTGTCAGCAGTCGCATACACACCTCATAGTCGCTGCTCTTCCATTGGTCGCTCGTCAGAGCCCACTTGAAAAGCAACACCGTGTCGGCCTCTATCTGGTTGGCATCCTGAGTCAGTTCCAGACGTGTGATGACGTTGCTGACGTCTGTGCCCTGTACTTCCCGGCACATGGTACTGTAGCGGCTGCTTGGCTTGTCCTTCAGCCATCGCAGTCGGTTTATGCGTTGCTGCAGCGACAGAGCCTTAGTCCACAGCTGACTCTGCATCTGTGGGGCGTTGGGGTCATTCACACCTTTTGCCATAAACTGAAGCATAGCTCTGTACGTGTCTGCAATCTGATCTACAGACTCCGTCAGTTCCCAATTCTCAATAGTGTATAATTGGTTTTTCAGGCTATTGATATATTCGGCAAGACTCTTTTTCATTCCTTCACCAGCTCTTCCTTCTTGATTTCCGACTTCAGCAGTCCGCGTCCCCGGCACCATCTCATCACCTTTGCAAACGTTGAGTCGTTAGGCATCGATGCCATTCCCAACGGTTGGTATTGTACCAGCGAGTCGGGCACATCGACAGTTATTTCCCTTGGCAGGTATTTCATCAGTGCCGGAGCCTCTGGTTCGTCGTTCCAGAAATGTGTCTCCGTACTGTCCGTTTCCATCATTTTGTTTATGCGTTCCACAGCGATGTCATATCCCTTCTGCAGCAGGTGTATGTTATCCCTGTGTATATTGAGTACGCTGTCGTGTACCACTACCGCACTAAGCGTCAGTCCCAAGTCGTCGGTACTCATTATTCTGCGTGCTCCTCTTGCCTCACATTCCGAAGCGTAAGGTTCGGGCAGCACGGCTCCGTCATACTGGTTCTGGTCAACCATCAGGCAACGCAGCGTCATATTGTTTATCTGCGGTTTGTTCAGGTCGGTCGATATGAATTTGGCATTCCACAACATCTCGTCGGTAAACATATCGACGGCCGAGTTGCGTGTTATACCTATGATTTTCTCCTTCAGACTCGTTGTCTGTTTTATTCGGGCACTATATGCCGTCATCAGATACAACTTCAGTTCGCCACTCATCACCACACTCACGCTGTCACCTCTTGAACGCCATGTTACAGCCTTTACCATGTCGCTGACTATGGCATCCGCCTTTTTGTTGCAGAACGCCGTGTCGGCATCCATAGCTGCGGCGAACGACTCAAGGCGTATGTGCAGTCCGAGCGAATCGAAGATACCTTCCTCCTCGGCATAGTAGTAGGGTAGGCAGTCGAGTGTCGGCAACACAGCCAGCCGGATGCTCAGCGTGTCGTCATCGTCATTACTGCTGCTCTGGTTTCCTCCTTTGCAGGCAGCAAGTAAAAAACAGACAACAAAAACCTCAGCCATCGTGACTAAGGTCTTTGTTGTCAAATGTATTTTGTCAATAATCAATTCTGTTATTCTCCTTTTACAGCAGCAATACCTGGAAGAACTTTGCCTTCGATAGCCTCGAGCAGAGCACCACCACCTGGTCGGCAAGACCGAACTTGTTAACACAAGCTACAGAGTCGCCACCACCGATGAGTGAGAAAGCACCCTCGCTTGTAGCCTTAGCTACAGCCTCACCGATAGCACGTGAACCGGCTGTGAAGTCTTCGCATTCGAAGCAACCTGCAGGACCGTTCCACAGAATAGTCTTTGCACCCTCGATTGCCTTCTTGAATTTCTCCTGGCTCTTTGGACCTACATCCAGACCGTCCCAACCGTCTTCGATGTTGTTTGATGGGAATGTCTTAATCTGAGCGCCTGGCTTAACTGAGAATGTAGAGAAGTCGTAGCCTGTGCAGCATACAGAGTCTTCAGCGAGAACGAGTTCTACGCCGTTCTTCTTTGCCATCTCTTCTACGCCGAGAGCAACGTCCAACTTGTCGAGCTCAACGATTGAGTTACCGATGTTGCCACCGTGAGCCTTCATGAATGTGTAGGTCATACCGCCGCAGAGGATGAGCTTGTCAACCTTACCGAGCAGGTTCTCGATGATACCAATCTTAGTAGATACCTTTGAACCACCCATGATAGCTACGAACGGACGCTTGATGTTGCTGAGCACGTTGTCAACAGCCTGTACTTCCTTCTCCATCAGCAGACCGAGCATTACGTCCTTCTTGTCGAAGTAGTCAGCGATGACAGCAGTAGAAGCGTGCTTACGGTGAGCAGTACCGAATGCATCCATTACCCAGCAGTCAGCATAAGAAGCCAGCTTCTTTGCAAACTCTTTCTGGCTAGCCTTCATAGCCTTCTTAGCCTCGTCATACTCAGGAGTACCCTTCTCAACACCTACTGGCTTACCTTCCTCTTCGGGATAGTAGCGGAGGTTTTCGAGCAGCAGTACCTCGCCTGGCTTCAGGGCAGCAGCCTGAGCGTCAGCCTTCTGGCAGTCGTCAGCAAACTGTACAGGAACACCGAGAGCTGCGCTTACAGCAGGAACAATCTGCTTGAGTGAGAGTTCCGGCTTTACCTTGCCCTTTGGCTTACCCATGTGAGACATGATGATGAGTGCACCGCCCTTCTCGAGGATGAGCTTCAGAGTTGGCAACGCACCGCGGATACGAGTGTCGTCAGTAATCTTACCTTCCTGAATAGGAACATTGAAATCTACACGTACAATTGCTTTCTTACCAGCAAAGTTATACTCTTGAATTGTCATAATAAAAACGTTTTTATAAAGTTTGAAAAAATAAGTTCTGTTCCAAGAGTGCGAAGTTACGACAAAACGAGCGAACTGCAAAATAAATCACATAAATTTTGCAGTTCGTTTTTTTCCTTTCCTTTTAGAACTCAAACAGCACTCTTGCGTTGATTTGTCTGCCTGTCAGATAGTTCGGCACGGCGTACTGGTTGTTCGTGATGTCCGTAATCCAGTAGTACGAGTTCACGTTGTTGATACCCAGCACATTGAACGCATCCACACCCAGCCATATATTCTTGAAGATGTCGAGTCCCTGAGTCCTCACGTGGCGGTCTTCGTTGTTCAGCAATCGGTACGATAGTCCAATATCCACTCTTCGGTATGCCTTCATACGGAACACCTGCTTCTCACGTCCCGAGTGGGGCGGTCCGAAAGGCAGTCCGCTGGCATAATGCCCCCTTACGGTTATCTTCCATCGGTCGGTATTCGGGAAGTAGTCGGAGAAGAACAGCGAGAGGTTCAGCCGTTGATCTGTAGGACGTGGCACCCACGGTCCGTCCTTTATCTTCTCCTCAGTCTTCATCACTCCGATGCTTACCCACGAGTCGGTACCCGGCACAAACTCTCCGTACAGCTTCATATCCACTCCTACGGCATAACCTTTGGCTATGTTTCCTCCGTAATATATCACCCTCACGTTGTCCACGTTATACGGAATCAGTCGGCTCAGAGCCTTGTAATACGCCTCGGCTGTAAACTTGAAAGGCCGTTGGTTCACCCTGAACTTATACTCTGCTCCCAGCACGAAATGGATGGAGCGTTGTGACTTTATGTCTTTCCTCAGAAAAGCAATCGTATTTCCGTTCACGGTCGTTGTGTCCCTCATCTCCTTGTAGAACGGAGTCTGGTAATACAGACCTGTCGAGAACCGCATCACGAGGTCGGGCTTATTTGCCGGAATGAATGCTATCGTAGCTCTTGGACTCAGCAGCCATTCGTTGTTCCAGTTCCAGTGGGTAAGACGTGTTCCGTAGTTCAGCACCAGTTCGCCGCTTTTCATTTCCTTTCTCCAAGTATCTTGAACGTACATCTCCAAATGTCGGCTGTTCTCCTCATTCCTCGACACCAGATTATAAATCAGGTCCAGACGGTTGTCGGTGTGGGGTAGTGAGTAACCTGCCGAATCACGGAACTCCCATTCCCTCATCGACTCTGTCACCTTCTCGAATTTCATCAGCGCTCCGTAGCGGATGTCGTGAGCCGTCAGTCGAGTACGTCCCGCCACACCTGCGTTAATCACACTTGCATTCAGACGGTTCCTGGCGTGCTCCATATACGTACCGATACCCAGTCCGCCTTCCTCCTCGCCATACTGACTCAACCAGTACTGTCCGCTGATGTCGTAGCTCTCCCTTTCTGTAGTCTTGAAAGCTGATAGGTTCAGAGTCAGCGACGTACTTTGTGTAGCCTTGTATGTAGTTGAGAATACTCCTAAATATGTGTGGAACTTATCCTTCTCTTTCCCGTCGAAATATACCTTGAAGTCTTTTGTGTTCTCTGCTGTTCCGAACCTCGTCTCCCTGTCCTTCGGCCTGAAGTTATAGTCATTCAGCGAAATGATACACATCAAATCGAAGGTCCACCTCTTGCTCGGACTCCAGCTTATATACGTCTGGTAGTCGAAGTCCCTAGGGTCGTACTCACCCTTCGTCTGCTGGGTACTCAGCAGGTTCTTCATCGTCTTGTATCTCAGGGCATGAGTCATTGAGAACTTCTCCGTTCCGAAACCCACATATCCGGCTGCTCCCAGCAGACTGGCCGATACCGAGCCTTCCAGTCCCTTCACTTTCTTGTACGTGATATCCAGCACACTCGACATCTTCTCACCATATCGGGCATCAAATCCACCGGCCGAAAACTTCACGTTCTCCACCATATCCGGATTGATGATGCTCAGTCCTTCCTGCTGTCCGCTACGGATGAGCAGCGGACGATACACTTCTATGCCGTTGATATATACCGAATTCTCGTCGAACGAACCGCCTCGTACGTTATACTGAGAACTCAGTTCGTTATGAGTGCTCACTCCGGCCTGCGTCGCAATCACCTGTTCCACACTTCCGCCGCTTGCATTTCCCATGTGCTTCATGTCGCGAATGCTCACGTCAGTCATTGTGTTCGTCTGTCTTCTTATCTCCTTCACCTCCACCTCTCCCAGCTCATATCCCAGCGCTGGCAGCATGAACGAAATCGTCACCGAATCCTTCGGATTTTTCAGCACTCGCTTCCTTATTTCGTGCCCGACCATTGACGCGATAACTACCACTGAATCACTACTTTCGGCTACGAATCTAAAGCGACCCTTTAAGTCGCATACTCCACCGAAAGCCGTACCTTCCACCCTCACCGTTGCCAACTCTACCGGTTCTTTTTTGTCGTCCACCACCGTACCTTTTATCACCACCGATTGAGCCACAGCCCCTATTGCACAACAAAAGAAGAAGAGCATTCCCAACGTTCTGCTCTTCCCTAAATTATGCAATATAGAGAATAAGACTTTCATGTCCATATTCCTATAAACGCAAAAACTCTCAAATTATTATTCTGAGGTGTTTTATTAAATTCCACCTAAATCCTGCAGATTTATGTCATCGCTGCTGATTAGTAGCTGTGGCTTGGCCTTCTGACCTTCCCAAGTGGCAGGTATCTAGCCCTTCATCTGTGGGCAGTCCCATCTCGGGAGATTGTTCCAGGAGCATTTCACCTTCCATCTCCTCATCCTCTGTCGAAGCCTCGCCGCCCTTCACCTTTGCATAGTCGGCAATCTCCGCATCTGCTCCAAGTCCTTGCAGAATAGTGCTATGTGGCAATTTTCATTTTATTTGTTGTATCAATATTCGTTATTCTATTCTGCTGTATTTGAGCTTACATGATGGAACGTATCAGGAACCAAACGACGGGTACTAGAAGAGCAGGTAGCAGATTGAGCGTCTTGCAGTCCTTTAGATTCAACAGCGAGAGTCCGCTACCCGTGATGAGCAATCCGCCGACAATCAGCAACTCAGCCATGAGTGCATCGCTGATGGTGCTACTGCTGATATGGGCAACGAACCAGAACATGCCCTGCCAGCAGAACAGTACAGGTGCTGCCAAAACCATGCCGATACCGTAAGTGGAAGCGAACACCATTGATGAAACAAAATCTAGTGTGGCATTGGTGAAAAGAAAGGTATGGTCGCCCTTCAAGGCTGATATGACAGGTCCGAGCATCGACAGCGGACCGATGCAATAGAGCAGGATTGCAGCCGAAAGGCCTTCGGCAAGGCGGTTGACTTTATCTTTCTTCTTTCCGCGCTGCAATCTATTAACGAGCCGTTTGAATCTTCCGTCAATGTCTAGTGCCGTACCGATGACGCGCACAATGGCAAGTGATATGATAAACAGTACAGGATACTGCGACTGAGGGAAGTAACTAATGGTGGCATTCAGACCTATGGCCAGCGATGCCAGTCCCAATCCTGTATAGAGTACCTCTTTATATTTCTCCTTAACACCACGATGCAACAGGCTGCCGATGATGCTGCCTACGATGATGGTGGTTGTATTTACAATTGTTCCTATCATTGTTCTGTTTACTCTGTATAGTTATGATTCACTACGATGACACCCTGACTTCGAATCATATTATCTTCTAAATTCTGCTATTTTTTCATTGCCCATGTATTGGCAAGTACCACGACGATAAGAGTCAATACAACGACTATGCCTGTAAATGTCAGACCTGAGGAAACACTGCTGTTATCGTTGAGAATGAAACATAAAGGAGCCATAACAATTAAAAGACCGCCTATAAGTAGCCTTAGTCTCTTAATGTTTACCTTCTCCTTTTCTTCCTTTGACGCTGTGTTATACCCGGCAATAAGCTTATCGCCTTTTCCTACGAGCACAATTACTCCCAACACACCTAAAAGCAATGCAATTATAATCTGTATAATCATATTTCTTTAATTCCTGAACTTTTCTGCCATCCGCTTGCCAGCATCGCAGGCACCTTCTGTAAACTTTTCAATCATAGCAACTGTATTCATATTCTTACGTGGTCCGCCGTCGATGATTATAATCTTTTTGCTCATAGTCGTATTTAACTTTTAGTTTTCTTCCTCCTTGCAAGGCAAAATACAAACGAGTTTGCTTTCTGCTCTTGTTTCGTTCGTCAGTTGTTTTTAGTTTGCCAAATTAGTTTGAATGTATTCATACGTTGTGCAAATATACAACGAATAGGGGAATCACCAACGTAACCCATTGATAATTATGAAAAATTAAGAAGTCCTGTCTCCTGCGTTACAACTTTCACTCCACAGTATTGTTCCTCTTCCGTCCCAGTATTGAAATAAAATCGCGTCGGGATTTTTAAAAATCCCACTGCGATTAATAAAAATCCCTATGGGATTATTTTTATTCCCCTCGCGATTTTTTCTTGTTCCTCGGGCGTGACAAAGTTATTTCTCGGGAGTGAAATTCAGGAAGTGGTGGAATAAGAAAAAAAGACCGCCATCCCAACGTGGATAACGGTCTTTATAATGAATATCGGGGTGCCATTTACGACATGACAACATATCGACATAACGACATAACGACATATCGACATGGGCATCCTTAATCTTTTCAGATGAGTTCGACGCTTCGCTTTACGAACTTCGTGAGCGCTTCGCCGCGGAGCATGCCGTTCTGCAGGAGTGCGAGGTCGATGAGCTGTGAGACGATCTCGGGCTTTGCCTCCTGAAGGGTCTGCTTGATGAGCGGGTGGTCGGTGTTGAGCACGAGGTTCATCATTGTCGGCATTTCACCATAGAATGCCATGCCGGGCTGGAGACGTCCCATCTCTTTCATTCGGCGCATGTATTCGCTCTGGGTGATGATGACGGGGGCTGCTGTCTCGCCAAGTGGCTGTGCATCGACCATGAACTCTGTCTTCTCGATGGTAGGCAGGGCGTTCTTGAAGGTCTCGGTGAGGGTTTTCTTCTGCTCTTCGGGCAGTTCCTCTTTCTTTGTGTCGTCCTTGACAATCAACTTGTCTATGACGTCGCCATCGACACGGGTGAAGCGAGTCTTCTCGAGTTTCTGCTCCAGCATACCGAGCATGGCAGGATCGAGCTGTCCGTCCATGAGGAGTACGTTGTAGCCTTTTGCCTGTGCTGCGTCGATGTAGGTATATTGGTCGTCGCGATTTTGGGCATAGAGGTAGATGAGGTTGCCGTCTTTGTCGGTCTGGTTGTCCTTGATGAGTGTCTGATATTCCTCGTAGGTGTAGTATTTGCCTTCGGTGTCCTTGAAGAGGGCGAACGACTTTGCTTTGTCGTAGAAGGTGTCGTCGGAGAGCATGCCGTAGTCGATGAATATCTTGATGTCGTCCCATTTCTCTTCGAACTGCTTGCGGTCTTGCTTGAAAATGCTGGCAAGGCGGTCGGAGACTTTCTTGGTGATGTAGGATGATATCTTCTTTACGTTGGAGTCGCTCTGCAGGTAGCTGCGCGATACGTTAAGAGGAATGTCGGGAGAGTCGATGACTCCGTGAAGGAGTGTGAGGAATTCTGGTACGATGCCTTCAACCGAGTCGGTGACGAATACCTGGTTGCAGTAGAGCTGTATCTTGTTCTTCTGGAGGTCGAACTGGTTCTTGACCTTCGGGAAGTAAAGGATGCCGGTGAGGTTGAACGGGTAATCGACGTTGAGGTGAATCCAGAAGAGGGGCTCGTCGCTCATGGGGTAGAGCTGACGGTAGAACTCCTTGTACTGCTCGTCGGTGAGGTCGGCTGGTTTCTTGGTCCAGAGCGGGGTGGTGTCGTTGATGATGTTGTCAACTTCTATCTCCTTGCGCTTCGGATTGCCTTTGTCGTCTTTGTTGTCGGGGTCGTCAACCCAGTCTTTCTTCATACCGAACTTGACCGGTATAGGAAGGAAACGGCAGTATTTGCGGAGGAGTTCGCCAATCTTGTAGTCTTCGAGGAATTCCTTGCAGTCGTCGTCGATGTACATGACGATGTCGGTACCACGGTCTGCCTTGTCGCACTCTTCGATGGTGAAGGCCGGACTGCCGTCGCACGACCACTTGACTGCCTTTGTGTCAGGTTGCCAGCTCTTTGTGATGATTTCCACTTTCTTGCTGACCATGAAAGAGGAGTAGAAGCCGAGGCCGAAGTGGCCGATGATGGCGTTGGCATCTTCCTTATATTTGTCGAGGAAGTCGTTGGCTCCGGAGAATGCTATCTGGTTGATGTATTTGTCAATCTCTTCTTCGGTCATACCGATGCCTCGGTCG
>CAJODY010000046.1:0-21819 GCA_905233285.1 uncultured Bacteroidaceae bacterium | reverse complement strand
TGTGCGCAGTTTCTGTGTTGCATCGACTGCGTTGCTTACTATTTCGCGGATGAATATGTCATGATCGCTGTAGAGAAACTTTTTGATGACGGGGAAGATATTCTCAGTAGTAACCCCAATGTTTCCGTTTGTCATAGTGTTTTAGTTTTTTGTTACCTGAATCTTTCCATCGGTGAGGGTGACGTGGATGGTGTCGCCCGGATGTATGTCTTCTTCGACGATGAGGTTAGCGACAGGGTCCTCGATGTGCTGCTGGATGGCACGGCGCAGAGGACGTGCTCCAAACTGCTTGTCGTATCCCTGTTCAGCTATCCAGCGCTTGGCTTCGACAGTGATGTCGAGTGTGTAGCCGAGTTTTGCCATGCGCTCATGGAGCGTGCGCAGCTCGATGTCGATAATCTGTACGATGCTGTCGAGTTCAAGCTGGTCGAAGGTGATGATTTCGTCGATACGGTTGAGGAACTCGGGCGAGAACTGACGGTTGAGTGCTTTCTGAATGACAGAGCGGCTCACTTCCTTGTCGTCCTTACCTGCCATAGCGGAGAATCCGACTCCGCGTCCGAATTCTTTCAACTGACGTGTACCCACGTTGCTGGTCATGATGATGACGGTGTTGCGGAAGTCAACGGTGCGTCCGTTGCTGTCGGTGAGTCGTCCGTCGTCCATAACCTGAAGCAGGATGTTGAATACGTCGGGATGGGCTTTCTCTATCTCGTCGAGAAGAACGATGGAGTAGGGTTTGCGACGTACGCGCTCGGTAAGCATTCCTCCCTCTTCGTAACCGACGTAGCCCGGAGGTGCTCCGACAAGACGGCTTACGGTGAACTTCTCCATGTATTCGCTCATGTCGATGCGGATGAGTGCGTCGGATGTACCAAACATGTGTTCGGCGAGTTTCTTGGCAAGGTATGTCTTGCCCACACCTGTAGGTCCGAGGAACATGAAGACGCCGATGGGACGCATGGGGTCGTTGAGTCCGACACGGTTGCGCTGTATTGCGCTGACGAGACGGTCGATGGCTGAATCCTGAGCTATAATCTGGGACTTCAGTTCCTGACGCATATTCTTGATGCGGATGCCTTCGGCTGTGAGCATACGCTGGACGGGTATGCCTGTCATCATTGACACGGTCTCTGCCACCTTGTCAGCATCGATGCTGATTCGGCTCTCGTTGTTCTGAGCCTCCCATTCGGCTTTGAGGGCGTTGAGTTCGGAGGTGAGACGGAGTACGGTGTCGCGGTGCTCGGCTGCCTGTTCGTACTTCTGATGGTGTACGGCTTCGTCCTGCAGACGCTGTGCCTCGGCTATCTCTTCTTCTTTTTCCTCGATGGGACGGGGTACTGTGATATTGGTTATATGTACGCGTGAACCCACTTCGTCGAGTGCGTCGATGGCTTTGTCTGGGAAGCTGCGGTCGGTGACATAGCGCTCGGTGAGACTGACACAGGCTGCCAGTGCCTCTTCGGAGTATGTGACGTTATGATGCTCTTCGTAACGGTCTTTTATATTGTGGAGAATCTCGAGTGTCTCGGCTTCAGTAGTAGGTTCGACAAGAACCTTCTGGAAGCGGCGTTCGAGTGCTCCGTCCTTTTCGATGTTCTTACGATATTCGTCGAGTGTGGTGGCTCCGATACATTGCAGTTCGCCACGTGCCAGAGCGGGTTTCATCATGTTGGCAGCATCCATCTGTCCTGCCTGGTTGCCAGCTCCGACGATGGTGTGTATCTCGTCGATGAAGACGATGAGGTCTGGGTTGGCTTTCAGTTCGTTGATGATGTTCTTCATGCGCTCTTCGAACTGTCCGCGGTATTTAGTACCAGCCACGATGGTTGACATGTCGAGTGCGATGATTTTCTTGTTGAACAATGCACGCGACACACGACGCTGACTGATGCGCAGGGCGAGTCCCTCGACGATGGCACTTTTTCCGACTCCCGGTTCACCGATGAGTACGGGATTGTTTTTCTTGCGGCGTGAGAGAATCTGAGCGATGCGTTCGATTTCACGTTCGCGACCTACTACGGGGTCGAGTTTTCCTTCGGCTGCCGCACGAGTGAGGTCGAAGCCGAAGTTGTCGATATTAGGGTGGTCGCTGTTATGACGTTTGTCAGTCTGCTTCTGTGTGGTAGTAGTGGATGAGGTGGCAGAGGCGTTGCCTGCAGGGGCTTTCTCTTCTTCCTCCTCATCGAAGTCGATGCCGGAAGCCTGTGGCAAGGATGTAGGCTGGACGACGGAGTTGTAGAGTTCCTTGTATGTCACTCCTGTGTCGTCGAGCAGTTTGGCTGCAAAGTTGTCCTTGTGCTTGATGATGGCAAGCAGAAGGTGCTCGGGCTGACTCTCCTTGCTTTTGGTGAGTCGAGACTCGAGTATGCTGAGCCGCAGTATTGCTGCCGACTTGGTGTTGAGTGCTATGTCACTGGAGAGGAGGGGCTCGTCGCTGTTGACGAGGTGACGCTCAATCTGCCGACGGAGTCCGTCGGGACTGATTAGGAACTTCTCGGTGAGCAGATGGGCTGCGAGGTTCTCCCTGTCGCGAAGTATGCCTAACAGCAGGTGCTCAGGTCCGATATAGTCGTTGTTCAGACGGATGGCTTCCTCTTTCGAGTAGTTGAGAATCTGGTTAAGTGTATCGGAATAATTATTTACCATCTGTGAATATTTGAAATTTGACAATCGGTTCCTGCAAATTGCGTGCCAGCCAGACGGAATCAGAGTTCAGCCTCTTTGAGACGCTCTGCGTTTTCTGCCACTATGAGGTGGTCGATGCAGTCCTGAATGTCGCCGTCCATGAAGGCTGCCAGGTTGTAAATGGTGTAGTTGATGCGATGGTCGGTGATACGTCCCTGCGGATAGTTGTAGGTACGGATTTTTGCCGAACGGTCGCCTGTTGATACCATTGTCTTGCGTCGTGATGCTATGTCGTCGATGTACTTCTGGTGCTCCTTGTCATATATATATGTGCGTAGACGGGCCAGAGCGCGTTCCTTGTTCTTAGGTTGGTCGCGTGTCTCTGTACATTCGACAAGGATTTCCTCGGTCTCACCGGTATTCGGATTTTTCCACATGTAACGGGCACGTACTCCGGACTCTACCTTGTTGACGTTCTGACCACCGGCTCCACTGCTTCGGAAGGTGTCCCATTTGATTTCACCTTCGTTTATCTGAACGTCGAAAGCTTCGGCTTCGGGCAGTACTGCCACGGTGGCAGCCGAGGTGTGGACACGTCCCTGAGTCTCGGTGGCTGGAACACGCTGAACGCGGTGCACTCCCGATTCGTATTTCATGGTGCCATACACGTTCTCACCGGTGATGTTGGCTACTATCTCCTTATAACCACCACTGGCTCCCTCTGAGAAGGAAGAAACGGTGAGATGCCAGCCTTTCGTCTCGCAGTATTTGGAATACATACGGAAGAGGTCGCCGGCAAAGAGTGCTGCCTCGTCGCCACCAGTGCCGCCACGTATTTCGAGTGTGACGTTCTTGCTGTCTTCTGGGTCAGCTGGGATGAGGAGCAATTTTATCTCTTCTTCCAGTTCGGGAAGCAGTTTCTCGTTGGTAGAGAGTTCGTCGCGAGCCATCTCACGCATATCGGCATCGTCTTCGGTCTCGAGTAACTGACGTGCCTCGTCGATGCCCTTGAGGGCATTGATGTAACGCTGACGGGCATGCATGATGTCTTCGAGGTTCTTGTATTCCTTCGTCAGCTGTACGTAGCGTTTCTGGTCGGCTATGACGTTAGGGTCGGTAATGAGTGTGCCGACTTCTTCGAATCGGGGGACGATGCCCTCCAGTTTGTCAAGTATATTGTTGGTTTCCATTAGTAGTTAAATGTGCCGAATTCGGATTTGATAGTGAGGCTCTTCTTACCTTCCTCGATATGACCCACAATTTGGGCGTCGATGTTGAAGGAGTTAGATATCTCGATTACCTTCTCGGCATGTTCAGGAGAGAGGTAAACCTCGAGACGGTGACCCATGTTGAAGACCTTGTATGCTTCGGCGTAGTCAGTACCGCTCTCCTTGATTATAGCACGGAAGAGTGGGGGAACGGGGAACATGTTGTCCTTGACTACGTGGCAGTTGTCGCCTACGAAGTGGAGCACTTTGGTCTGTGCACCTCCTGTGCAGTGTACCATTCCGTGAATCTGAGGACGGAGTTCGTCGAGCAGACGCTTTACGACCGGAGCATAAGTGCGGGTAGGGGAGAGGACGAGTTTTCCGGCATTGATGGGTGAACCCTCGACAGGGTCGGTTAGACGGTAACTGCCTGAATATACGAGATCGGAAGGTACTGCCATATCGAACGACTCGGGATATTTGCTTGCAAGATACTTCGCAAATACGTCGTGCCGGGCAGAGGTAAGTCCGTTACTGCCCATGCCTCCGTTGTATTCTTTCTCGTAGGTAGCCTGTCCGCAAGAAGAGAGTCCGACGATGACGTCGCCAGGACGTATGTTGGCGTTGTTGATGACATCGCTACGACGCATACGACATGTGACGGTAGAGTCAACGATGATGGTACGGACGAGGTCGCCTACGTCGGCTGTTTCACCACCTGTGGCATATATACCGATGCCCATGTCGCGCAGTTCGGAGAGAATCTCGTCGGTGCCATTGATGATGGCTGCAATAACTTCGCCAGGAATGAGCATCTTGTTGCGTCCGATGGTTGACGAGACAAGTATGTTGTCAACAGCTCCCACACAGAGCAGGTCGTCGGTGTTCATGACGATGGCATCCTGTGCTATACCTTTCCATACAGAGAGGTCGCCGGTCTCACGCCAATACATGTATGCCAACGATGATTTGGTGTCGGCATGCATGATGTTGCAGTATTCGGGGTCGCCACCGAGTATGTCGGGGATGATTTTGCAGAAAGCCTGCGGGAAGATACCCTTGTCGATGTTCTTTATGGCATTGTGTACATCTTCTTTTGCTGCCGAAACACCGCGCATCATGTAACGCTGATTGTTTGCTTGTGGATTGATGTTCATCTTGTACGAAAAATTAGAAGAATTAAATGATTCTAGAAAAATTTATGCAAAGGTAGTCATTTTTGTTAAAATTTGTTGTGTATATGTAAAAAATCTTTGCTAAATTTGCAGCGTAACCATTGAAAGGGTGGTTTATAAGAAATAGAAAGAATTGCTAATGGTTTTTACAGCAGAACAAATAGCAGGTTTTACAGGTGGAACAGTAGAGGGTGACAAGAATGCCCAGATAAGTACATTTGCAAAGATAGAGGAAGGAAAGAAAGGCGCGTTGTCGTTTCTTGCAAACATGAAGTATGAGCACTATCTGTATGAGACGGAGTCGAGTGTGGTATTGGTTAACAAGGATTTCACTCCATCGCAGCCGGTGAAAGCCACACTTGTGAAGGTTGATAATGCATACGAGTCGGTAGCCAAGTTGCTCCAGTTGTATGAGAGTATGCAGCAGAAACGTGTGGGAATAGACTCGTTGGCATTCATCCATCCGTCGGCAAAGATAGGTAAGGACTGTTATATCGGTCCGTTCGTTGCTATAGCTGAGGGTGTGGAGATTGGAGACGGATGTGTGCTGCATCCACATGTAACTATCGGAAGAAATGCAAAGGTTGGAAACAATACTGAGATATATTCGAATGCTGTTGTCTATCATGACTGTGTGGTAGGTAACAATTGTATTCTGCATGCCGGCAGCGTAATTGGTGCCGACGGATTCGGATTTGCTCCGACACCGAACGGCTACGACAAGATTCCGCAGATTGGTATCGTAACAATCGAAGATAATGTAGAGATAGGTGCTAATACATGTGTGGACCGCTCGACTATGGGTAGTACATATGTGAGGAAGGGTGCAAAACTGGATAATCTGGTACAGATAGCTCATAACTGCGAAGTGGGTGAGAATACCGTGATGTCAGCTCAGGTGGGTATTGCAGGTAGTACGAAGGTTGGACAGTGGTGTATGTTCGGAGGTCAGGTAGGTATTGCCGGCCACTTGAATATAGGTGATAAGGTACAGGTAGGAGCGCAGAGTGGTATTGCGGGTGATAACATTGCCAAGCGTGGTAATGTTGCAATGATGGGTAGCCCTGCGATAGAGGCAAGGAAATGGTCGAGAAATACTGCTGTTGTGAATAATCTGACTGCGCTGCGCCAGGAGGTGATTGACCTGAGAAAAGAAATAGAAGAACTAAAACAACAAAAGTCGAAATAGTCTATGATAAGACAGAGAACGCTGAAGGATTCGTTCACACTGAAAAGTAAGGGACTGCATACCGGATTGCACATCACTGCGACGTTCAATCCGGCACCGGCTAACCACGGACTGAAGATTCAGCGTATAGATTTGGAAGGGAAACCTGTTATTGACTGTGATGCCAAACTGGTAGGTGATACTCAGCGTGGTACTGTGCTGGTGAAAGGCGATATAAAGATAAGCACTATTGAACATGCTATGGCAGCACTGTATGCTGCAGGTGTGGATAATTGCCTTATTCAGCTAGATGGTCCTGAGATGCCTATCCTTGACGGAAGTGCTTTTTATTGGACACAATCGATAGAGAAGGTGGGCACTGTGGAACAGGATGCGGAGAAAGATTTCTATGTTGTTGACAAGGTGATAGAGGTGGAAGGAAAGAACGGTGAACATATGAAGATTGAGCCGTGCGACCATTTCTGTCTGGAGGTGACGACCGACTTCGGTACCAGTGTGCTTGGAAAACAAACTGCCACGCTTGACGATTGCAAGGATTTCTCCAAGGAAATCTCGTCGGCTCGAACTTTTGTCTTTGTTCGTGAGATAGAACCATTGCTCAATATGGGTCTCATCAAAGGTGGCGACCTGGGCAATGCAATCGTGATTTACGAGATAGAACTGAGTCAGGAGCGTTTCGATGCACTGACGGACAAACTGGGTGTGAGCCGGATGAATGCAAAGCAGTTGGGTTTCCTGAATCCGAAACCTCTGACATGGAATAATGAGACAACACGTCATAAGTTGCTCGACATTATCGGTGACTTGGCTCTGATTGGTCGTCCGTTGATTGGAAAGGTGACAGCATACAAACCAGGACATGCAATAAATAATATGTTCGCACGCGCGATACTTAATAATATGTAATACGTAAAGATTATGGCAAAGATAAGTCCACTTGCATATATTGATCCCGAAGCAAAGATAGGGGAGAACTGTGAAATCGGTCCGTTCTGTTTCATCGACAAGAACGTGGAGATTGGTGATAACAATGTATTGATGAACAGCGTGACACTGCTGAGCGGTACTCATATGGGCAGTGGAAACACTCTGTTTCCGGGTGCTGTAATCGGTGCCATCCCTCAAGATTTGAAGTTTCGTGGTGAGGAGACGACAGTGGTTATCGGTGATAACAACAAAATACGTGAAAATGTAACCATACATCGTGGTACTGCCAGTAAAGGTACTACAAAAGTAGGCTCTAACAACCTTATAATGGAAAATGCTCATATAGCTCACGACTGCGAGGTGGGTAACGGTATCATCATGGGTAACTCAACGAAGCTGGCTGGCGAAGTTATTATCGACGATAATGCGATTATCAGTGCAGTGGTTCTCGTTCACCAGTTCTGTCGTATAGGTGGATATACAATGGTACAGGGAGGTAGCCGTACGAGCAAGGATATTCCACCTTTTATAATGGCTGGAAAAGAACCTATTGCCTATGCTGGACTTAACATCGTAGGACTGCGTCGTCGAGGATTTGAGCCTCACGTCATCGATAATATACATCATGCTTACCGTCTGATTTATCAGTGTAATCTCACTGTTGCAGAAGCAGTGGAACAGATACGACAGGAGGTACCTATGAGCAAGGAAATCGAATATATTATCGAATTTGTTTCAAACTCTAAACGTGGTATAGTACGATGATATATAAGTTTACCATAATCTCTGACGAAGTGGAGAATTTTATGCGTGAGATTCAGATTGATTCTCATGCCACTTTTTATGATTTCCATAAGCTTATTCTCGAGGCATGTGAATATAAGGATGATCAGCTGACTAGTTTTACGATTTGTGAAAATGGTTGGGAGAAAGGTCAGGAGATAACTCTTGAGGAGATGGATACCAGTGCCGATGTTGACAGTTATATCATGAAAGAGACAGAACTGAGCGACTTTCTCGAAGACGAGAAACAGCATCTGCTCTATACCTTTGATATGCTTGCTGAGCGTGTATTCTTCATAGAGTTGAGCAGCATAAAAGCTGGAACTATGAAGGAAGGAAAGATAACACGCAGTCAGGGTAAGGCTCCACAGCAGGTACTTGATTTTGATGAGCTTCTTTCACGCAATCCGATAGTTTCCGATACTGATGTCATGGAAGATGATGACAATATGTTCGGTGACGAAATAGATATGGAAGATATCAGTCTCGAGGGTCTTGATATCAGCGATGGAGAATTCTAAACGTCTTATTGTAGTTGTAGGACCGACAGGAGTGGGGAAGACCGAATATACCCTTACTCTTGCAGAACAATATGGCTGTCCCATAATAAATGCCGATTCACGGCAGATATATAAAGATATTCCGGTAGGGACAGCAGCTCCGACTCCAGAACAAATGGCAAGAGTGAAGCATTATTTTGTTCAGATGCTTCCGCTTGAGCAGTATTACAGTGCAGCGCAGTTCGAATCCGATGTGCTTGCTATGCTGTCTCAACTGTTTGAAAAGCATCAGACGGTCATAATGACGGGTGGCTCGATGATGTATATCGATGCCGTAACCAAGGGAATAGATGATATTCCGACAATTGAGGACGAGGTACGCGAAAACTTGAAAAACCGCTATGCTTCGGAAGGGATAGACTCTCTACTGGCAGAACTCCGACTGCTCGACCCTGAATATTATTCTGAGGTAGATATGAAAAACCATAAACGGATAATCCATGCCCTTGAGGTTTGTTACCAAACCGGAAAACCATATTCCTCGTTCCGTACCAAGACTGTTAAACCACGACCTTTCGTAATCGAAAAGATTGGACTTCGCCGAAAGCGTGAAGACCTCTTTGAACGTATTAATTGCAGGGTAGAGCAGATGATGAAGGACGGGCTGCTCGACGAAGCACGTAGGGTTTATCCCCTTCGTCATCTTAATTCACTCAATACAGTAGGTTATAAAGAATTGTTCCGTGTCATCGATGGTGAATGGGAACTGCCGATGGCTGTAGAACGGATTAAGAAGAACACCCGAGTATATGCAAAGAAGCAGATGCTGTGGTTTTCGAAGGATGCGGATATCCGATGGATTGACCTTTGAAAAAAGCTGAAAAAGAACATAAAAAGAATTTGTGCCCGACATCGATCTGCCGAGCACAAAGCAAAAAAATTGCTTATCTCACGACAAGCAATCTTTACTAACCTTAAAATAAATCTAATACCATGAAAAACACGTTGCAAAGGTATGGATTTATTTTATTCTGTCAAGCATTTATCTAATGAAAATGCATATGCTTTTTATTATTTAACTTTTTAGTGTAAAATCAGAGTATAATTTTTATCTAAAAAATATAAAATGAGAATAATTCTCGTTTTTGCCTATTCCACGTAAAGTACAAGTCCCTTCAAATATTCACCCTCTGGATGATAAATGTTGATGGGGTGATCGGCTGGTTGATGAAGCTGATGAAGGATGCGAACTTTTCGACCTGCAGCTGCTGCAGCAGAGAATACTGCGGTGCGGAATTGGTTCTTGTCTACAGCCTGTGAACAGGAAAAAGTGAACAATATTCCTCCTGGCTGAATTTTCTCAAAAGCCTTCTTGTTCAGACGTATGTATCCTTTCAGTGCATTGCGCAAAGCGTCCTTATGTTTTGCAAAAGCTGGAGGGTCAAGTATGATGAGGTCGTAGTCGGTAGGCATATTGTCGAGAAACTTAAAAGCATCCTCAGCAAAGGCTTTGTGGCGGTTATCCCCAGGGAAGTTCAGTTCGACGTTGGCATTTGTAAGGTCGATTGCCTTTTGACTTGAATCAACGGAGTGTACCAGTTTTGCACCGCCTCGCATGGCATAGAACGAAAAACCACCGGTGTAGCAGAACATATTCAGCACTTTACGTCCTTTTGAATATTCGCCGAGCAGTTTTCGGTTTTCACGTTGGTCAATGAAAAATCCTGTCTTCTGTCCATGCAACCAGTCAACATGGAATCGGAGCCCGTTTTCGCTTGCTATATCCTGAGTCGAACCGCCTAGCAGAAATCCATTCTCCTGATGCAGTTCTGCTTTGTACGGTAGTGTGGTTTCCGATTTATAATAGATGTTTTCCAGCCTGTCGCCTAGTACATTCTTCAAGGCATCGGCAATAATATGCCGATCACGGTGCATACCTACTGAATGAGCTTGCATGACAGCTGTCTTGTCATATATGTCGATTACGAGTCCAGGAAGGTTATCCCCCTCACCGTGTACAAGTCGGAAACTCTCATCTCCCAGTCCGATGGCATAACGTACATCCAGTGCAGCTTGTAGGCGTTTCTCGTAGAATTGTTGATTGATAGCCTCATGTTCGAACGTCAGTATGCGCACCATGATAGAACCAATCTGATAATGCCCTGTGGCAATATATTCATTGTTTGATGTCAGGATTTCTACGAGTTCACCTTCTTCCGGTTCACTGTCCATGTGGTGGATAGCTCCTGAGAAGACCCATGGATGGAAGCGCAGCAGCGAATCCTCCTTTCCTCGTTTCAGATATATCTGTTTCATACGTTTTCAGTTTACGTTCTTTGTTAAGTTCTCAGACGGTTACAAACCTCTTGATATATTTTGACGCATGCCCATGCATCAGTGGCAGCATAGCGCTGTTGTGCAGGTGTCAGAATATCTGCTTCCCAATTGCTCAACTGTTGGCGTTTTGTTATTTTTTTGCCGAACAGATTCGCATATATTTTCTGAAGACCTTTATCCTTTATTCCTACTTTTGTTATTTCGTTTTGTATGTCGATGAATGTGCCAGGAGTGAATTGTTCCCTTCTTTGCAGATTCTGCATGTCGTCTTTCAGTCCCAGCCCCACTTTGGTAATACGATTGTCTTCCAACAATGTTCTGATGGGCGTCGGAATGCCCTCCATTCTGTTGAGCCGGAACAAAAAACACTGATCTAGTGTGGCAACCTGTAAAAGCGCAACTTTATTGAGTTTCCCTTTGTGAAACGACGGACGTGTTTCTGTGTCGAATCCGAGTAAGGATTTCTGCATCAGGTAGTCGATAGCTTTTGCGGCTTCTTTCTCCGTCTGCAAAATATAGATTTGTCCTTCAAACTGCTCTACAGGAAGGTTCTTTATATTTTCTTTGTCGTATGTCTCTACGATGTCTATTCCCATTCGTGTTGTGTTGCTATTTTACATATATTTACTATGGTGTGCATGGCACGTTCCAGAGACGGAATAGGCAGGAACTCGTATGGCCCGTGGAAATTTATCCCTCCTGCAAAGAGGTTAGGGCAGGGCAGTCCCATAAATGAGAGTTGTGCTCCGTCAGTACCGCCTCTTATTGCTTTTATCTTTGGAGTCATACCAGCCTCTTCTATTGCCTGACGTGCTATGTCGATGATATACATCTGCGGTTCTACCTGCTGCCTCATATTATAATACTGGTCATTAAGCGTCAGAGTCGCAGTGCCTTCACCGTAGCGTCGGTTTATCTTTTCTACGATGTCCATAATTGTCTGCTTCCTCTCTGCAAACTTTTCGGCTGAATGGTCACGGATTATCATCGAAAGGTGAGCCTCAGTGCAACTACCACTTATGGATGTCAGATGATAGAAACCCTCATACCCTTCAGTCATTTCTGGAGTTTCATCTTGGGGCAGCATCTGAACAATTTCTGTTGCAATACGTCCGGCATTTATCATCTTTCCCTTTGCCGAACCAGGGTGCACTGAACGTCCCTCAATCTGAATCTTTGCTCCTGCAGCGTTGAAATTCTCAAATTCAATCTCTCCGCATTCCGAACCGTCGATAGTGTATGCAAACTGACATCCAAACTTCTTTACGTCAAAATGATGTGCTCCCATTCCAATTTCCTCATCGGGGTTGAAAGCAATACGAATCTTACCGTGCTTGATTTCCGGGTGAGTCTTGAGGTAAACCATAGCCTCCACTATAGCAGCAATGCCCGACTTGTCATCGGCTCCGAGTAGGGTAGTGCCATCAGTGACGATAAGGTCTTCACCGATATGGTTCAGCAGTTCGGGGAATTGTTTCGGTGACGATACGATACCTTCGGAAAGTACGATGTCCCCTCCATTATATTTGTGAATTATTCGTGGTCGGATGTCCTTGCCCGGTGCATCTGGCGATGTGTCGAGGTGTGAAATGAAACCGATAGTCGGAACGTTCTTGTCTGTGTTTGCTGGCAGAGTCGCATACAGATATCCCATAGAATCAAGTTCTACGTCCTCAAGTCCTTCGTCCATAAGTTCCTGACATAGTGCCTTCGCAAACACCATCTGCTTATCAGTTGAAGGAGTATTACCAGTGTCTTCTGCCGATTGAGTGTCGAACGAGACATATCTGAGAAATCTGTCAGTAATATTCATAGTTCCGATTGTTTTTGTGTTTATGATTGAATGATTGCAATAGCCATTATAATGAACAGTATGCCTGAAACACCGTTTATCCACTGCTGGGCATGTTCGAAAGTGTTACTGAGACTTTCCATTTCGTGAATAGCCTTCCTCAGAGTCCATCCTAGCATCAATACCGGCAGAGCAGCTGAAAATCCGAATGCAATAGGTAGAAAGAATCCTGCCGACGTGGTTGCTGACAATGGTATCAGTAGTCCGAAATAAAAGACGGCACTCTCCGGGCAGAAAGCAAAAGCGAGAGTCATTCCCAATAGGAGTGAGCCTAACGGACCGTTTCTGTGAATCATCTGCCCCGAGTGGTGGCAGTTCTCCCCTTGATGATGGTGGTGCGGATAAAGGGCACGATAAATTAGGAACAGACCTATGGCGATGAGTACGTAAGGCACTGCTAATTCAGCCTTCGATAGCAGATATTCTATTCCTTCTATGTTTCTCCCGCCTCCTATCAGACACATCAGAATCCAAGCCAGAAGAATGTATGTCAGAGTCTTTCCTAAAGCATAGAGTACATAAATCTTCGTTGTGTGTCGGTATTTCTCCTTTCTTATAAGGTATGTCAGAGCCGACATGTTTATAGCCAGCTGACAGGGGTTGACAGCCACTAACAATCCTAAAACGAATGCAGCAAGCAGTGGTATTTCTGCCTGCTGGGACAGTATGTAGTTAATAATACTCATTCAAAGTTATGCACAGAAGACCAGTATCAGTATTTGAGCCGTTACGATACGTAGGAACATCGCAAGTGGATATACTGTTGAATAACCTACTGAAGGAATGCCGTTGTTGGCCTGGGCTTGTGAGAATGCCAATGCTGGTGGGTCGGTAGTCGCACCAGAGATGATACCAGAAAGCAGGAAGTAGTTCATGTGCCACTTAACTCTTGCAAACACACCCATGATGATGAGTGGCAGGAAGGTGATGAGGAAACCAATCCATACATAATGGATACCACCGTTCATCACAGTATCTACGAAATTGCCTCCTGCCTTGATTCCCACGCTGGCAAGGAAAAGTACAAGACCGATATCCCTGATCATGAGCGACGCGGAGTTTGTTGTATAGGCTACGAGCTTTATCTTATATCCGAAACGTCCTAGGATGATAGCTATGATAAGCGGTCCTCCGGCAAGTCCGAGTTTCACTGGTACCGACATACCTGGTATGGCAATTGGAATCATACCGAATACGATACCAACCAGAATTCCGACGAAAAGGGTGAGCAGGTTAGGTTTGTCGAGAGCCTGCTTCGAGTCACCTATTCTGTTGGCGAAACGCTCGATAGCATCCTCCGGACCTACTGTAGTGATGATATCTCCCACCTGCAGGATGAGGCTCGGACTGGCAAACAGTTCGATACCTGAACGATAGAGTCGTGTTACGTTAACTCCGAACATCGAACTTGGGTGGAGCGAGCCAAGGGTCTTTCCATTTATCCTGCTGTGAGTCACAGTCAGCTTCTTCGATACCATCTTTACGTCCTGAACTTCCCAGTCCAGTTCGGTCTCCGGACCTATGAAAGCACAGATGGCTTCAGCATCTTCCGAAGCACATACCACGAACAGACGGTCTCCCTTCGTGAGCAGCGTGTCACGGTTTGGAACCGTAATATGTCCGTCGTGCAGCAATCGTGAGCAAACGAAATCTCTGCCGATGAAATTATGTACTTGCATGATGCTCTTTCCGTTGATGGCAGGGTTGAAAACCTCGATAGTCATCAGGTGTGGCTTCACTGCTTCATTATTACCATTCCGTTTGTTGAAGTGGTCTTCCTCTTGCTTGAAGTTTACATTAAATACGATGCGTATAATGATAATGCTGAGAATGATGCCAACTACACCGAGAGGGTAGGCACATGCGTATCCGTTGGCAATTGCAGGTATTCCGTCGGGGAAAAGATGCGGATTCATTCCGTTAATCTGATCCAAAGCGGCAGTTGCAGCACCAAGTCCCGGAGTATTCGTTACGGCTCCGCACAGCGTACCTACGAGCATAGGCAGATTGTCGGCAGCAGGAATGAAGTTGCGGCACGAGAAATACAGCACCAGCATCACCACGATATTGAGCAGGACGATGCCGGCAGCAATACCGTTGGCTTTCAGTCCTCCATGCATGAGCGAAGTGAAGAACGACGGTCCCACCTGCAGACCGATAGAAAACACAAACAGGATAAGTCCGAAGTCCTGAACGAAATTCAGCACGTCCATGTTCTCAACCACATTTGCCCTCTTCAGTAAGTCGCCGACAAGGATACCTACAAAGAGAATCCATGTCACTCCCAGACTTACACTCTTAATCTTCAGTTTGTTACCTAGAAAAACTCCGAAGGCAATTACGAACGAGTAGAGTATCACTGTGTGTGCCACTCCGCCTCCTGTCAATAACAAATCAATTAACCACTGCATAATATTTCAATTTTTATTTTTCAATCGGATAAACCAAACATGTCGTTACGATATTCGTTATCAGTATTACGACGTTCATCGTCATACCGAGTTTTACAAAATCGCTGAACTTATAGCCTCCGGGACCGTAAACCATCGTGTTCGTCTCGTTGCCGATGGGTGTGGCAAAAGCCGACGATATGCTAATCATCAGTGCCACCACGAAAGTAAGTGTGTTAGCCCCTAGTATTTCTGCCGTTTCCATAGCTATCGGGATGAGCACAGCAGCTGCCGTAGCATTCGAAACAAACTCTGTCACTATGGTTGCAACCACGCAGAACATGACAAGGGCAAGTAGCGGACTGAATCCGAACGTGTTAGCGATGCCATGTCCCAGCACACTTGCCAGTCCCGTAGCCTCAATAGCTTTTCCTATACACACGCTGCCTGCAAAAATCATAACAATCTTCCAGTTTATCGCACGTCGCATCTGTTCGGTTGAGCAGCAGTGTGTGATAAGCATTGCACCGGCAGCTAACAGTGCACTGTTGAGCAGGGGCATGATACGCAATGCTGAAAGTAGTACCATACACGACATTATCACCATGCTTATGTATGTTTTCTGTCCCTGTTGGGGTAGGGCGACCGTATCGAAGAACAGCAGATCGTTGTATAGTGATTCAGTGTTCATTCTCGAGCCCTCGAATAGCAGGGTGTCACCCGGACGTATAATCGTCTCTCGTGGTATATCTGTAATGTGTTCTCCTTCCCTGGCTATGGCAATCAGCACTACGTCATGCTCTTTCTCGAAGTCGATGTCGGCCAGGCGTTTATCCACAAGACAACTCTCCCATGTAACGGTTGCCATCTGAAGGGTGCGGTTTTTGTTCAGTTCCTTTACGCTGAACACATGATGCGTAGCGTTCACCAGTCCGTGAGTGGTGCGCAGTTGCAGTATGTCGTCTATGCGTCCTGAAAATACCAGATGGTCGCCTCCGAAGATGTACTCGTCGTCGGGTACCGGGCTGATAATCTCTTTGTCAAATCTCACGATTTCTATCAGGTGACCGCCGGTCACGTTCTGTAGTCTTGCCTCCTCCACGGTTTTCCCTATCGAACGGCAGTCCGTCGGCACCAGCAGTTCCACCGTGTAGTTATCGCTGCTTTCGAACGACTCTTCGGGCAATTTTCTCAAGGGTAGGAATTTCTGAAAAAGGATTACCGTTGCGATTCCCATAACCACACATGCCACTCCGGGAATGAACGGTGCGAAGAAAGACATTTGCTTACCGGTCTCATCGACATAGAAACTGACAGCCAGCAGGTTTGTCGAGCTTCCGATAATTGTACATAGACCGCCCAGTGCTGCGGCATAGCTCAGCGGAATGAGCAGTTTTGAAGCGGGAATCTTCACTTTCTTGCTCCACACCTTCACGATGTTGATGAAGAGAGCCGTAATCATGTTGCTGTTGAAGAATGCACTCATGCCGGCTACAGTTACCATCAGGTTCGTCACAGCCCTGCTCAGCGTACGTGGTGTACCCAGTTGTCTCGATATCAGATGCACCACTCCTGCATGCACCATACTTGCTCCCAGCACAAGCAGCGCACCAATGGTCACCACCGTCGGCGAACCGAAGGAATCCAGTGCAGCCTCTTGTGTAAGGGTGCCGGTGAGCATCAGTACAGATATAATTATCAGAGCCAGGATGTCGCCCGACATCTTGCCTCTGAAAGTCATCACCGTCTTGAATATGATGACAGCGATTGTAATCCATGCGAATATGCTCAGCCCAAGCACTTGCATGTCGGTTTGGTGTTTATGTGTTTATTCGTAGTTGAAAATATGACTGAACCCGGTCATGTCGAATACGTTCTTAACCAGTGGCTGCAATCCCTTGATGATAAGTTTACCGCCCTCAGCGGCTACGTCCTTATGCATCTGCAGGAACACCCTCAGTCCAGAACTGCAGATATACGACATATCCGTACAATCCAGAACGATGACGTCACCCAGACAGGTTTTCACTTCAATCAGCTTATCCTTTATTTCCTCCAGGTGTATAGCATCCAGTGGTCCGTCAATATAGATAGTCTTCATGCTTTTATGTTTTTTTTCATTGTCAGTATATTCGAATCGTTTTCGTATCGGTAGCTCACTTCATCCATCATCTGTTGAATAAGGAAAATTCCCAGTCCGCCTATTCTGCGTTCCTCTGCCGACAAGGTGGTATCTACTTCCGGAGCCTCCTTTATGGGGTCGAAAGGCTTGCCCTGGTCTTTCAGTTCGAATGCCAGCACATCTTCTCCCTCAGTCCATGCCTTCAGGGTCATGCTGTGGCGTTCGCCCTTTGGGTAGGCATACATAATGACGTTTGTGACAGCCTCCTCCAGCACAAGATTAAGATTGAATATGAGCATCTCATCCAATCCTAATTCGTCGCTGACCTCCTTTATGAAATCGGGTAGGAGACCAATCTGCTTAACTTCGTTGTATAATGTCAGTTCGCGCTTCATTACTGAAACTGGAACAGAGAATAGAAACCTGTGATGGTGAATACCTGCTTCACTTCTGGCAGTACGTTGATGATGGTGATGTCGCCACCTTTAGCCATCGTTTCCTTGCGCAGAGCGAGCAACAGACGCAGACCGGAACTGCTGATGAAACTCAGCTTCTCAAGGTCGAGTACCAGATGCTTGTCTGCATTATCCATCATTACTTGAATCTCCTTTGCAAACTCCTGTGCTGCTGCTGTGTCGAGTCTGCCGTCGAGCATGCCCGTCAGGGTGCCGTCTCCTTCTTTTACGCTAAAAGTCATAATCTTTTTATTGTTTTACGATTTACTATTTTCTTTAGAAAAACTGTGCAAAGTTAGCTATTTTTCATTTTACGTTCACATTCTTTACCGAGAAATTCTCGACATACTCTGTGTGGAAATCTTTTTTCTGTGCCGTTATGTCCAGGTTTTCGAATGTGAAGTTGCTCAGATGGTACTGGTCTTCCTGCTGTTTTACGTTGAAGAACACATTGCAGTCGAACCGTATATTCCTCATTGTGATGTGGTCGCTGTACGACATCGGAGTCGTCTTTCTGCCTTTCAGGTCGTAGAACTGTGTCCACGGAGCTACGAGGATGAAGTTCTTTCCGTTGCCCTCGATGTCCTCTACCGTTACGTATTCATACTGTTGTGGAGTGTCGGGACGCATCTTCAGCCACAGCAGGTTGTTTGCCTCGCTCACCTTGATGCGGCGCAGTATGATGTTATGGTTGTACACACTCTCCGAACCCAGCGTCAGACAGCCGTGACAGAAACCGTACACGCAGTCCTCGATGATGATGTTCTCATTGCCGCCGTCGCCCTGCATCTCTGGGAATTTCGACATATCCACACCTTCATACTTCGTGCGGAATGCATCAGCATACGGTCCCTTGCCGCCCTTGATGGCTACGGCATCGTCGTTCACCGACATATAACAGCCCTTCACCAGTATGTTCTTCACCACGTCGAGGTCGATGGCATCGGTCGATGGTGCCTTCACCGGTTTTGCAGGCGAATAGATGTGCAGGTTCAGCAGTTTCACTTTCTCGCTGTTGTAGATATGAGTAGTCCAGAACGGTGAGTTCTGCAGGTTGATGCCCTCAATCTGTACGTTCTTGCAGTTTGATACATACACCAGTCTCGGACGCTGCTCGTCCTTGTTCGTGCATTTGTTGTTCCACGAGCGGCGCTCCCAGAAGTGCTTCCAGAATGTATATCCGTTGCCGTCTATCGCACCTTTGCCCGAAATGGTGAAACCGTCCAGTCCGTCGGCATTGACGAGTGCAGAGTAATATTTGCATGTCTCGCCTTCGATACGTGTCGTGAGTAGGGGATAGTCGCTCGGGTCGTTGCTTCCCATCAGCACGGCTCCTGCCTTCAGATGCAGGTGTACACCCTGCTTGAAGAATATGGCTCCGGTCATGTAAATACCTTCGGGCACTACCAGCACACCGCCTCCGTCCTTTGCCACTTTGTCGATGAGTGCCTGCAGTTCCTTCGTGTGCAGACGTCCGTCGTTCACTACTCCGTAGTCCGTCACGCGGTATTGCTTTCCCAGTCCTTCCAATTTTACGGCTGTCGTGTCCTTGAACCACGCCTCTATCTCTGTGCCGTCAGGCCACAAATCCTTTACTGCTTTCGGGGCTTTCTTTCCGAATGTCGTACCGCAGCACATCAGTACTGCCAAAACCAATGATAATTTCTTCATTTCTTTACTTTCTTGACCGTTCCGTCAGTATATTTCACGATGTTTACGCCTGTTTCCATCATGTTCAGCTTCATACCGGCAGTGTTGTAGATAACTTCAATCTGCGGTGCAGCCGTTTCGGGGTCTGCCTCTGCTGCCTCCGGAGTCTCTATGCCTGTGATGATGGTTGCTATCTCCTGGTACAGCGGCAGTTCGTCCTCGCTGATGATAATCCAATGCTGCATCGAGGCAGAGCTCTTGTAGTCGAATGCAGCCTGCGTCACAGTACCGTATGTCCTACCAATCTTGCTCGATTGTACAGCCTTGTCGCTGCCATCGTTCCACGTCATCCAGTATCCGTGGGTAGTCACCTTCTTCGTTCCTCCCTTCAGGGTTACATCGGTGCGGTCGGGCATCAGCTGGAATCTTTCCGTCTCTGAAGGCTTGGAGCCTACCTTTATCTCTTTCAAACTAATTGATGTACTTCCTGAAGGATGTGTCATGTATCGTCCGCTGCCTGCGTTCCTGAAATGGTAGAAACCGTTCTGCGGGTCATATTCCATGTACCATGCAGCCTCGTCGCCGACAGTTTCTTTAGTCAGGAACTTATTCCACGACACGGTGTTTTTCGAGCGTTGGTAAAGCAGACCTTCCGCCAGTCCGCCGTCGGCGTCTTTACACATCAGGTAATACTTCTTGTTGTCGTCGAAGTTGTAAGTATAACCCGAAATTCCATTCGAGTATGAATAGGTCGGGTTCATTCCGTCGATAAACATGCCGTACAGGATACACATACCTCCGGCATACTGCAACTCCTGATGAGTGTCCTTCCATGCGCCGTTCACCAGCCAGTCGTATGTAGAGTTCTCTCCCCATGCGTGCTTGCTGTCGCCTACCCATACATACTCCGAGTTGCCTTCCTGGTTCTCCAGGAACTGGTATATCTTGTTTGCCTCGCGTCCGAACCATGTCCAGCTGTGCACGTTCGAGTCGGCATATCGGTCGCATGTACCAACACCCACGCCGTGGCCTGTCTCGTGTAGCACCGTTCCGATGGCTTGGTTAGCAGCGTTCGGACCTATTCGCATCCATCCTCCGTACGAGCAGTCGGCGGTTTCTGTCCCCGCACCGTAGTTTCCTGTCAGATGGAATCCCATGATACCGGTCCACTCGTTGAAGTAGTCGATGGTTTGCTGAATGGCGAGTGCACATCTGGTGTTAGCTTCTACAGTTGGAGCGCCATCGTTCCACGAACCGGTACAAGTTCCCTTCGGGTGAGTCACAATCTTTACCTCGTCGCCGTAGGCTACGGTGTAGGTCTTGTTCATGGCATATGGACGTACATAATATACAGTTGAGGGTTCCAGTCCGCGTATGTGGAAGATGTATCCGTTCAGCGAGTGGTATTCGGTAGTGCGCTCGTCCAGCACTGTCGGTTCGCGTTCGGTGCTCCAGCACACACCGCGTTCCATCAGGTTGCTGCCCGTCATCACTGCTCTTACCAGTGCCTCCGTCGCACCTGTAGCTATGTAATGGTTGGTAACTGTCACCTTCGGTGCATTGCCGCCACCCGGTGTGGCATTAGCCAGCTGATATGCGAATATAGCCTTGTCCAGCACCTTAATCTGTAGAGACAGGTCGTCAGCGCTCACCTCTGCATCCGTTATCATTGCCGTTGCATTGTCGATGGCAGCCTGCAGTTCTTCCGCACCCGGATTGCCTGCCGTACAGATGCTGCTTGCCTCGTCAATTTTTGTCTGCACGATGGCAGCTACCTCTTCCTTCGTCACCTCGCCCACCTGCAGCAGTCGGAAATTATCTGCGCACAGCCAGTTGCCCTGAGCATTCTGAGCCACCAAGCCCACTTCCACTTCGCGTGTCACGTTTGTGAAATCTACAGAATAGTCGTCCGGAGTATATACCGGAGTCTGCTCCGTGCCGGCATAGATGTACATGCCGTTCTTCTTTGCAGTCTTGTTGTTCTGATCCATGTTCTGCGCAGCCACCGTCAGACGGTACTTGCCCACCGGCAGATCCTTGACGGTCTGCTTTATGCTGGCGTTGCCTGCAGCACTTCCTGAGCCTACCCATTTCTCCAGATACACCTTGCCCGCTTTCTTGGTGAACGAGCTGTTGCCCTGTATGGACAGGTCGCTTGAGAGCCATCCTTTTACGCCGTTTTCGAACGACGGATTCGTGATATAACTCGTGCGGTCAATCGGTTCGTCTTCGGTTTGTGCTTGTGTTGAAGTAGCTGCCGTCAGCAGCATTGCGACCATGATGAAAAGTCGTGTAGTTTTCATAATCAAAGTTATTAGTTTGGTATTATGGTGCGAAGATACGAAAAAGTTTTGAAACTACCAAATATTTCAGCCTTGTATTGGACTTTTTGAGGGGTGGATTGTCCTTTCTTGGATTTTCGTGAATCGTACATCCTTTTCTTGTGGGCGCGATGTCGCGACGCGGCGCCCGACACATCACGACGCGGTAGGCGCGTGGTAATGGCGTAATAGAGACCTTATCTGCACCTGTTTTAGAAGAGATAAGACAGGCAGGTATGAGGTCATCCGGTCATTTGTCATTTGGTCAAAATCGTTTTTCAA
>CAJODY010000045.1:18759-22927 GCA_905233285.1 uncultured Bacteroidaceae bacterium | reverse complement strand
GTTGCCTTCCCGGTTCTGCCCATCTACAAGGGCAGTATTATTGTAACTCTCGGACAGTCCTGAGTCCAATAGTCGCCGCAAAGGTATAATCTTTTTCTTACTCCACCAACGATTTCGACTGTTTTCTCCATCACAATTATAGGGCTCGCCTGCCGCGCGAAAATTCTAAGCGCTTGGAAAAATGCGAGTAAGCGAGAGCAGAAAAAAGTTTACTTTATATCTGCCGAGCGTGAGCATTTTATGCAATTTCAGCACCGCTGAGGCGCGGATTATGAAGTACTTCGAAAGGGTCGAAAAAGGGAGGGATTATACATATTGGGGCTACGAGTTCAGATATTCTGAAAGCATCTCGGCACAACGTTCGCCATCGACGGCGGCAGAGACTATGCCACCGGCATAGCCGGCTCCTTCGCCGCAGGGGAAGAGTCCGTGCAGACGGATATGCTGCAGGGTTTCACTCTCACGGGGAATACGTACTGGAGCTGAGGTGCGTGTCTCCACTCCGATGAGAATGGCTTCGTTGGTGAGGAACCCGTGAGCAGCACGACCAAAATTCCTGAAACCTTGCTGGAGACGCGAAGATATGAATTGCGGCATCCAGAAGTGGATTGGGGTACTGATGAGTCCAGGAGTATAGGATGACTTAGGAAGGTCGTAGCTGCCCTTGCCGTTGACAAAGTGTGCCATTCGCTGGGCTGGAGCTGTCTGACGCATTCCCCCCTGCAACCAAGCCGTGTATTCGAGGCGTTCCTGAAATTCGAGCATGGCGAGCGGTCCGCCTTTCTGTTCAAGACCAGGCACAGGCGGTAACTGAGCAAGTGAGGACTCCGCGAGGTCATCGACATGAAGTTCGACCACCATACCCGAATTGCTCCAAGGGGAGTTGCGCCAAGAATTGCTCATTCCGTTGACCACTATCTGCTGCGGGCCGGATGCTGCCGGAACGACTGTTCCTCCTGGACACATACAGAAAGAATATACTCCACGACCTTCGACCTGAGTGACGTATGAATATTCTGCTGCAGGCAGGTACTTCCCCCTACCCTCACGACGGTGGTACTGAATCTGGTCGATGAGATGGGACGGATGTTCGAGGCGTACACCTACGGCTAAATCCTTAGCCTCAATTTCAATTCCTCGCGCGTACATATATTTATATATATCGCGCGCACTATGTCCTGTGGCGAGTATGACAGCCGGAGCCTCGAAGGTGAGCAGACGTTTTTCGACTACTCCGTCACGAATAAGAGTTTCTTCTGCCTCTATTCCGCACACCTTGTCGCCCTTCAGCAGGAATGCCGTCATGCGAGTCTGGAAGTGGACTTCTCCACCACAGCGGATGATGGTGTTGCGCATGTTCTCGATAATGGAAGGCAGACGGTCGGTTCCCAGATGCGGATGTGCATCGCTGAGAATCGAAAGCGAAGCTCCATGCTGGCAGAATACATGGAGAATCTTCTCCACATTGCCACGTTTCTTGCTGCGGGTATAGAGTTTTCCGTCGGAGAATGCTCCTGCCCCACCCTCGCCGAACGAATAGTTCGATTCAGGGTCAACCACATGCGTGCGACTGATTTGCGCAATGTCCTTACGACGTTCATGCACATTCTTTCCACGTTCGATGACGATGGGACGGATGCCGAGTTCGATAAGACGGAGGGCTGCAAACAGTCCGCCGGGACCAGCTCCTACGACGATGGCACAGGGTCTATCCTCCACACTCTTATATTCTATATGCGGAAAAGCATCGGTGGCGGGTTGTTCACCTATGAAAACCTGCACCTTCAGATTTACAAAAATAGTGCGCTGACGGGCATCGATGCTGCGTTTCAGTATGCGCAGGGCACAGATGTCCTTGGGGTTTATGCCTTGTTCGTCTGAAAGGTATTTACAGATGGATTGTTCGCTTGCTGCCTGTTCGGGCAGAATGCGCAGTTGCAGTTCCTTTATCATTCTTTTTTGATAAAACCATTATCTTTGCCGTCAAAATAGCAATCTATGGAAAACTATATCGTTTCAGCACGCAAATATCGTCCTATGACGTTCGACAGCGTAGTCGGTCAGACAGCTCTGACCACGACCCTGAAGAATGCCATCAGGAACGACAAACTGGCACATGCCTACCTGTTTTGCGGTCCCCGCGGAGTGGGAAAGACCACGTGTGCACGAATCTTTGCAAAGACCATCAACTGCATGTCGCCCCGTCCCGACGGCGAGGCATGTAACGAGTGCGAATCGTGCAAGGCTTTCAACGAACAGCGTTCGTTCAACATCCACGAACTCGACGCAGCATCAAACAACTCAGTCGATGACATTCGCCAGCTCATCGAACAGGTGCGCATACCGCCCCAGATAGGAAAGTACAAGGTATTCATCATCGACGAGGTTCACATGCTGTCGAACCAGGCATTCAACGCATTCCTGAAAACGCTCGAGGAACCTCCACACCATGCCATCTTCATTCTCGCAACGACTGAAAAGCACAAACTGCTGGCCACCATCCTGAGTCGCTGTCAGATTTACGACTTCAACCGCATGACGGTTCAGGACATCGTGTCACACCTCGAGAACGTAGCAGCAAAGGAAGGCATCACATACGAGCCCAAGGCACTCAACGTCATAGCACAGAAAGCTGACGGCGGCATGCGCGACGCACTCTCCATCTTCGACCAGGTGAGCAGTTTCTGCCAAGGCAACATAACCTATCAGCAGACAATCGAGAACCTGAACGTGCTCGACAGCGAATACTATTTCCGTCTGACCGACTACTTCCTTGCTTGTGGCAACGGCGACCCCAAGGCACCGAAGGTGGACAAGAAGGTCGTAACAGAAAACATCACGAACTGCCTGCTCACGCTGAACGAGATACTGAACAAAGGATTCGACGGACAACACTTCATCAACGGACTGGCAAGCCACATGCGCAATCTGCTCGTAAGTCAGGATGCACAGACCGTCAAACTGATTGAATCGAACGACGACATAAGAGAGCAATACCGTAAGCAGGCACAACGGTGCACACCACGACTGCTCTACAATGCCATGCGTCTGTGCAACGACTGCGACCTGCAGTACAAGCAGAGCCAGAACAAACGACTGTTGGTCGAACTGACTCTGATAGAGATAGCACAGGCAGCAGAGGGAGAAGACGTGCCAGGCTCGGGGCGTAGCCCTAAGAAGACTTTACACCCCATATTCACCGCTGTAGCTGCAAACGCAGCACAGCGTACAGTTGCATCTAAGGCTGTTAGTAGTATAACAAAGCCAAATACAACTCCAGCGGCGCCGTCATTAAATACTCAGCGCATAAACAAGAGTTTCTCAATCCGACGCACGGCAAACGGAGTCACAAGTTCTGAAACCAACCAAGACCAGAGAGGACAGAACGAGCAGACAACAGTAGTCAGACTCAAATGCGAGCCCACATCACTCATCATAGCGTGGAAAGAATTCATCGAACATCTGACCCAGGACGAGGCAGCAATGGCACAACGAATGAAAGCCATCGAGCCGCAGATGACAGAGAGTGCCGACACATTCGAAGTGATAGCCAACAACAACATCGTTGCCGAAGAACTGAAAATCATAGCGCCGCGCATTGAGCAATACTTCAGTCAGCGCATCGAAGGCAATCCGCTGAAGATGAGCATCCGACTGAGAAAAGTGACCGACCGCAAACACTCCTATACTCCACAGGAATCATTCAACCGCATGTGTAAGGAAAACGATGCACTCGTCCAGCTGAAGGAACTCCTCGGACTCGAAGTAGTCTGAAAAAGAAATTTCATCCATTTCACCCAATAACCCCAATAACCCCATAAAATAAAACCTTATAAAACCTTAAACAACTATGGCACAGAGATTTATCCTGAACGAAGTATCTTACTTCGGCGCTGGATCTCGCAACGAGCTTCCAGAAGTAATCAACCGCATGGGATTCAAGAAAGCCCTTGTCTGCAGCGACAAGGGACTCATCAAAGTGGGAACAACAAAGATGGTGACCGACGTACTCGACGGCATCAACTTCCCATACGAGATATACAGCGAAATACGTCCTAACCCGACTGTAACCAACGTACAGGAAGGTGTGGCAGCATTCAAGAAGAGCGGCGCCGACTGCATCATAGCCATCGGTGGCGGTTCGTCGATGGACACAGCAAAGGGTATC
>CAJODY010000045.1:0-18685 GCA_905233285.1 uncultured Bacteroidaceae bacterium | reverse complement strand
AGTTCCAATCATCGCCCTGCCAACTACAGCCGGTACAGGAGCCGAGGTTACAATCAACTACGTCATCATCGACGAGAAGCGTCAGGCAAAGATGGTATGCGTTGACCCTAACGACATCCCTGCCGTAGCCATCATCGACCCTGAACTCATGTACAGCCTGCCGAAGGGACTCACAGCAGCCACAGGTATGGACGCCCTCACACACGCCATCGAAGGTTACATCACCAAGGGTGCATGGGTAATGAGCGACATGTACGAACTGCAGGCCATCAAGATGATTGCTGAAAACCTGCCAATAGCTGTAGAGCAACCTACTAATCCTGTAGGTCGAATGGCACTGGCACAGTACATCGCAGCACAGGCATTCTCGAACGTAGGTCTCGGACTCGTTCACGGTATGGCACACCCGATGGGTTCACTCCACGACATACCTCACGGAGTAGCCAACGCCATCCTCCTGCCAACCATCATGGCATTCAACATGCCGAAGTGTATCGAGAAGTTTGGCGTCATAGCACGCACCATGGGTGTTGACACCACAGGCATGAGCAAGGAACAGGCTGCTCAGGCAGCAGTAGATGCTGTCCGCGCACTCTCCATCCGTGTCGGCATTCCACAGCACCTCAGCGAACTCAACATCACAGAGAAAGACATTCCTGCACTCGCAGCACAGGCAATCGCCGACGTCTGCACACCAGGCAACCCACGCGACGTAACAGAAGCTGAGATTGTAGAACTTTACAAGAGTATCCTCTAACACGACACACTTGAAACAGATTCTCTTTTCATTATTCATTCTCCTTTCCTCTACCGCCCTTGCCCAGCATTGGACGGTAGAGGCGGAGGATGCTTCCAATTCCTCAATAAGGGCAGACATCATCGCCTCGAAAGGATTAACCCTGTGGTTCGACGAAAAGATGACAGGCAACACCGTCATCGAGTACGAAGCACAGATAGTAAAAGACAAGCGGTTCCGCGACCAGTCGGGCAATCCACGCATCTCCGACCTCAACTGCTTCTGGATGGCAGACCACATGCTCGGACGCCAGGGAGCAAGTTTTCCCGACTACTATGCACTTCAGATGTATTATGTCGGTTATGGTGGCAACTGGAACACCACCACACGTTTCCGTCGCTACACAGGTGACGACCGCGGCATCAGCGACCCGGCATTCCGTCCACTCATCCTGCGCGAATACACCGACCCCAGCCACCTGCTCAAGCCCAACCACTGGTACAAGATACGGCTCGAACAGATTGACGGACGAGTGCGCTACTTCATCGATGGCGAATGTCTAGTCGATTTCGTCGATCCCGAACCACTCCGCTCCGGATATTTCGGTTTCCGCACAACCCAGAGCCATGCACGTCTGCGCAACTTCCACTACACCAGTCACGACCCCGACGACGACCCAATCATACTGCACTGGATAGGTGGAGCGCGTTCGAAAGCCATCACACCCGTCACCTTCGGCGTACCATTCTCCGACGGTGAAGTGGATAACGACGACTTCCTGCTCCTTACCAACAACGGCGACACCATAGCCTACGACACATGGCGACTCGCCTCATGGGCAAACGGCACAAGCAAATGGCAGGCATTCGCAGCCGTACTGCCCCTCAACACCGACTCCTGTTTCCTCTACAAAAACAGGAAGTCGCCCAAAGTAGATACCTCACGTCCACTGGCACAGCTGCCTCCCTTCTACCTAACACTCAACAACCAGCCCTGCCGACTCCTCTCGGTCGATAAAGAACAGGAAGGCAACATACGCACAACCATCAAATATACATACGACCACGCCATCCTGCGTGCATACCATTACAGAGGTTCCAACCAGATAAAACTCGTTCACACACTTCTCGTTGACTCTGCACTCAACCACGACGGACTCTCCGAACTCAGCATACGGTTCAAAGTAGGACTGCACGGTCCCCTCTATCGCCGTTTCGTAGCCTTCCCTCCCGAACAGTTCAAACGGAAAGTCGAAGAGCGCGAAGTCATGTACTCGCAACCACTCATCGCACGCCGTCCCATCAATACCCATGTCATGGACTCCGTCAGTCGCGACATGATAAACAAAATAGCAAAGTGGGACGACTTCCGACTGCTCCAGCTCACATCCAACGGCTACACAATACGCAAACGTGCCACACACGAAAGTCCGTGGATTGGTACACGTGAAGGATTCCGCAACAACGGACTCGTAGCCGTAGGCGACGACGAAGGATTCGTATCCTTTGCCCTGCGCGACTTCTGGCAGAGTTCACCGTCCTCACTCACCGTCGAAGGTGTACGCGGCGACACAGCCACCGTCACACTCGGCATCTATGCCGAAGGAGCAGAGACCTTCAGCTTTGCCCACTACGACACCATTGCCCATACCCTCGAAGCAGCCTATGAAGACGTGCAGCCTGGCATGAGCACAGCATGGGGCATAGGTCGCACCACTGCCATCACCGTCAGCATCGACGGCAGTATCGAACCCGACGCACAACTCGTCTGCACACCCGAATACTTCCATCGCAAACGTGCCTTCGGCATTTGGAGTCTGCCCACAGTCGATAATCCACGCGACAGTCTTATCGAGGCCACCATCGACTCTCTGATGGAATTCTACAACGACGAGATACACCGCAACTACTGGTACGGATTCTTCAACTACGGCGACATCATGCACTCCTACGACGGTGCCCATCGCGAATGGCGCTACGACGTGGGTGGCTATGCTTGGGACAACACCGAACTCGGCACACCAGCCATGTTCTGGTACCAGTTCCTGCGTACAGGAAACAAACTCGTCTATCGCATGGCTGAAGCCATGACACGCCACTGCAGCGAAATCGACACCTACCACTTCGGTCCCCATGCCGGACTCGGCTCGCGCCACAACGTACTCCACTGGGGATGCGGAGCCAAAGAGGCACGTATCAGTCAGGCTTGGTGGAACCGCTTCTACTACTACCTCACAGCCGACGACCGCATAGTCGACATTATGCGCGAAGTACAGGATGCCGACACACTGCTCTACACCCTCGACCCCATGCGACTGGCACAGCCACGCGAAGAATATCCCTGCACCGCTCCTGCCCGTCTGCGCATCGGTCCCGACTGGCTTGCCTACGTCAGCAACTGGTTCACAGCCTGGGAGAAAGACCCCATCAACAACCGTTACTACTACGACAAGATAATAACCGGCATGAACTCCATCGCCGACTTCCGTCACGGATTCTTCCAAGGCCCCAAGGCACTTGGCTACTACCCCTCAACAGGACTCATCACCTGCGAGAGCGACAGCGACGTAGTCAACACCAACCACCTGCTCGCCATCATGGGAGGCTTCGAACTGCTCAACGAGATAGAAGGCAGCGTCAACCATCCACGCTTCTTTGCCAAATGGCTCGACCACAACCGCAAATACAAATCGTGGGCACTCCGCATCAGCCATAACAACTTCCTCATACCTCGCCTCACAGCCTATGCAGCATGGCGCCTCGGCGACAAACAACTGAGACAGGAAGCATGGGACGACCTCCTCAACCATGTGCCGAGACCCAACCTCCGACAAATCTTCTGGACCAACGACGCAGCCACATGGACTGTCGCTGCCATCTTCCTCAAAGAAGTCCTGAGATAAAAAAAAGTGCTAAGCGATTGCCTAGCACTTTTTTTATGTTTATCTACTCAAATTACTTGAGAGAGTAAGCATATGGATCTTTCTCGTCGCCAGTTTCAACTGCGTTGATCTTGTCCTCACGAAGAAGCCATCCGAGACCAAGAAGAAAATCCTTCTCTGTAAGTTTAGTTGCTTTCTTGATTGACTTGAAAGTCTGAGCACCTTCAGCTGCTGAAAGAGTGTTCCAAAGGAGACCTGCAATGTTTCCTGCTTTTTCCTGTAACATAATCTAATACCTTTAAAAGTTAAAAAATATAGTTTCAAAAAAATACGTTTTCTCATATTTCCGCTGCAAAGTTATTACATAAAATCCAAATGGTAAAAACTTTTCCGAAAAAACATTAAAAAATTGTGTTTGCGCACACATTCGACACGGAAACACCAACCCTTTATCCGATTTTGCCATATCGACGTTGCAAAAACCAATGATTTTTAGTGATGTTTTTAGGGGCGCCGTGTCGGTATGTCGATAAATGTCGATATGTCGGCATGTCGAAAAATGGCGCCCAATGTTCAATGGAATTTGAATATATATCCTTATCTTTGCACAAAACAATCACACATCATTATGAAACACATCCTCACCTCGGCACTTGCCCTCATCCTTTCCGCAACGTCCCTCTCGGCACAGACAGTACAGAACGATGCCACCGCCCCACTCCACCTCATGCGTCCTGCCTACCGCTACCACTACGGGCTCGTCAGTCCTGCCGACGTGAAAGCCACCATCGACCGCGTCAAAGACTACATCACCGGTAGCACCTATACCGAACTCACACCCGACGGCAGCCAGTTGCGTCGCGGCGACTTCCGTCTCACCAGCTACGAGTGGGGAGTCACCTACTCAGCCATGCTCCGTGCCGGACAGCTCACAGGCGACAAGAGCTACACCGACTACGCCAACCGCTGCATGCTCTTCCTTGCCAAGCAGGCACCTGCGTTCAAAGCACGGCTCGACCGCGGTGAGAAGATAGACCCGCTTATGATGCAAGTCGTTGCACCCGATGCCCTCGACGATGCCGGAGCCATCTGCTGCGCCATGATAAAAAGCGGTAAGCCCGAGCTCCGTCAGCAGATCATAGCCCATCGTCAGTACCGCTACACCGACGGACAGTTCGCCCGCATGCGTCCCGTAGCCAACACCGTATGGCTCGACGACATGTTCATGGGCATCCCTGCTCTTGCCCTCCACGGCGACATGCCCGAAGCCCTTCGTCAGTTCCGTCTCTTCCACGACAAGATGTGGGTAGCCGAACGCCATCTCTACCGCCACGGCTGGACACCCGGCTCCTACCACCCCTCCTTCTTCTGGGGCAGAGCCAACGGCTGGGCACTCCTCACCGCTTGCGAACTCCTCGACGTACAGCAAGACCCACAGATTATGCAGTGGTTCCTCGAGCACCTCTCCGGACTCCTGCCCCTTCAGGACTTCGACGGCTGTTGGCATCAGCTGCTCGACAACCCGCAGACCTATCTCGAGACCTCCTGCACAGCCATATACTGCTACTGCCTCGCCCATGCCATCAACCAAGGCTGGATAGAGCCAGAACCTTACGTCGGTCAGACCCTCCTTGCCTGGAACTACGTCAGTGCCCACGTCACTCAGAAAGGACAGGTTGAAGGCACCTGCGTCGGCACCGGACTCGCCTTCGACCCCGCCTTCTATGCCTACCGTCCTGTCAACAACTACGCTGCTCACGGCTATGGTCCCGTCATCTGGGCAGGAGCCGAAATCTACCAGATGCTCTCCACCCTCTGCCTCAAGACCAACGACTCAGCCGTCCACTACTACCCCGTTGACCCCAAGACCGACGAACCCATCTTCTACGTCGGACAATGAAAACGTGATGAAAAAAATTGAAACCAAAATAATTATCGCATATGACTATGAATGAGAAACGAATCCAGTATGAAACGAGTGGTACATGCTCTAAATTGATTGATGTCACGGTAGATGAAAACAATGTGATTCAGCAAGTTGGCTTTATTGGCGGTTGTCACGGCAATCTGCAGGGAATAAGCCGACTGGTTCAGGGAATGAAAGTGGACGATGCCATTGAGCGTCTGAAAGGCATACGCTGCGGAGCAAAACCTACATCATGTCCGGATCAGCTGAGTAAAGCCCTTGAGGAGATAAAAAGCAGATAGCAAAACTTAATCGCGAACATTGTAACAAACGAACATTCGCGCTCTGTAAAAACAATTAAGGCACTCGATTTGAGTGCCTTAACCTTTTATTCAAAATCATCGTCATCATCTTCATCGATGAAATCGTCATCTATGCCCTTGTTGGGAACCTCGAAGAAACATTCGTCGTGCCATTCCTTTATAGCCCAGATTACCAGCATCGACATCTGATCATGTGCTACCAGGTTGCGGCACATCTCCGTCCAATTCGCCTTGTTCCTCTTGGTCAGCAGGTACAGACATGGCAGACGGCATGTCAGCACACTACGGTCTTCCTTCTGCACGATGCTGATTGAGCGGTTGTTGACTATGGGCGCGAACATATATCGTCCCTCCCTGAACCTGTAGCTCAGCTTATACCGTCCTTCCAGCTTATAGATTTTTCCTTTGTAGCGGAATGGACGAGCCTTGTCAAGCGCCACTTTGCAGATGAGTTTTGGTTCTACGTCTTTCTTGTCGTCCTTGTAAATCATCCGACCCACAACGACATCAGGATAATCCTGTGTGAATTCTATCTGTATCATAAGCCTCCTTTATTTAACTATTGAGATGTAACCTGCATTGATTGACTGGAACGCCCTGCCGTCTGGCATTCTGCGTAGCGAGAAACTGAGGTTCGTCTTTATGACTCTTCCCGCCTCCACGTTGAATCCTTCGGCATACTTTCCTGTCACGTCGCACAGGATTTCGTTCTTTACTGTATAAGATGTGCCGTCGTAACGCATCTTCTTTTCTTCCGTACCGATGATAATCGGCTGCACCTTGAAGGTGCCCTTCTCCGTAGTGAACTCTCTCACAGGGAGAACTTCCTTTAATGTCATTTCTACTTCCATATTACTTCTTACTTTTCGAATAAAATCCTCTTTCTTCTCTTATGATATGCCCTGCATCCGCCAGTCGTCCCAACATGCCTCTTACCGAAGCCTGAGTCTGATGACTGAACGTTGTGTAAGCCTGTGCCAGCGAAAACTGAGCGGGCAGCATATCGAGCACCATGCGTGTCTTCTCCGATGCATCGTCAAAGGTCTCGGCTTCGATTTTGTTAATCTTCCGTCCGAACTTTAGCAGGTGCATTTGCAGACTGTATTCAGCCACCCACAAGGCAAACGTCTTCACTATGTCCTTATGCTTGTCCGTCACCTTTCCATACCTCGTCTCGAACAGCACATGGGCTACCATACCCGCTCTGAATCCGTTCACGGCATCGCGCCTTCTGAAACTGTCTATCGCAGGGTTGGCTGTCAGGATGCTCTCGTCATACTTCTCCGCCAACCACTTCTTTATCACCCTGTTCACATAGTCAAGGTCGAACACCTTCGGCTGCACCACCATGCCGTCCCCATCCAGACTGTACGCGTCGTGTACCTTCTTTACGAACTCGGCAAGCCTCTCCCTTGTCTTCGTTGCCATCTTCACTATAGGCATCTTCTCTTCGTACTTCATCAGTTTGAAGAACATCGTGCGGCTCACCAGTCCGTCCTCAGGGTCGCTGTAACAGCGGTCTATGGCGCGTTTGGTGCCGCAAAGCAGCGTGTTAAAAAACACCTGGCGTTCGCCCCTAAATGTCTTGGTCGATTGCAGGCTACGTCCATAGAAGTCATTGTCATAGGCTTTTCTGAGGATATAGCTGACCGCATTCCACACCTTCTTCACCTCGTCAATCTCACTCGTTGAGCACCATATATGCAGACCTTTCGATGTCGTCAGCGTCTCCTCGAAACCAGCCACCGTGAAGTCGCCAGTAATCTTTCTGACACATACATCCGGCTTCTCTGGCAACCGTTCCGAGCCGTTAGCCCTCTCCACCTGAGCATTATACTCGTTCATCTTCTCATTACCCACGAGGTCAGCCTCCGTCAGCGGTTCCACGATGAATCGTGCCATCTCCGTGATGTTACCCTTACCGCTTCCGAACTTAGCCTCTGCCACAGTCTGAAACGAAGGCGAATGCAGTCTGCCATCCAGATACCTTGCCCTAATCCTCGACATGACAGTACCCAGCGGAGGCAGCAGACAGAGCAGCGCACCTGGTCGCCATTCAAAAGGGAACGCCTCGGCAAACTCCTTGAACACGGGTGGCAGCACCTGAGGAATACGGAAAAACTTCTTCTTTTCCTCTTCAATCTCCTCCAACTCCTTGCTGTAGCGCATTTGCAGTTCCTCGTCCGAGAGACCTTCGTCCTCCTTATCCTTAGTCAGTTTGGCGAGAGCCTTGCGCAAGGTAGTAGGCAACTGAGGCGACACATTGAATCCGCACACCCTCTCCACCATCTTCCTGCACACACCCTCGTCCTCCTCTTCTAGAGCCAAAGCCCACTCAGGCAGACACGACTCAATCCAGTCAGGGTTATTGTCGCAAGTGTAGCGGAACAGCCGGAGCACACTCATCAGAGTGGAATTCCTTGCACCCATCTGCACGTTACCCTCCTCGTCCACCATACCCGCAGGGGCACACAAGCGCGTCAGTTCCTTGAATATCTCGCTGTGCTTCACTCCCTGAAACAGTTCAGGATAATCCTTCAGTCCTTCGTTAACTGGTTTATCAGGACTATCCCCACTATCAGCACTACCAGCGCCCCCAGCAATGGTATTAGCACCAACTCCTCCGGCGCCATTTGATTTAACAGACTTTCCATTCTTCTTTTCTTGGGTTAAGGTCATTTGTACTTTAGCGTAGCTTTCGTTACGTTCCATCGCTCCCCAGTTCTGTACAAAGAACATCGACTTATGCACGAGGAACGAGCAGCGGCTCGAGTCTTTGGCACACTTGTCATAATCGGGCAACTGAGCCATTTCGGCAAACTTAGCCTGACACTCTTCAATCGTCTTGCAGCCCTCAATCCAGCGGAACCATACATGCACTCCGTGTCGTCTCGGACTGATGTGAGCAGCCACTATAAGGTCTTTCAGCACAGGATGCGACACAGCCAGCTTTGCGATGGCCGACTGCAACAGTTCGAGTTCCTCTTCCGTCTTGCAGTTGTCATAGTCAATCATCACCAGTCCCGTTGCCTCTCCTGTTCCTGCCTTACGTGGAGCACCCTCCTTATAGAGTTCGCTCACCACTATTGCGGGCAGTCCGTTCTTCAGCTGGTTAGCCTCCTTCTCTTCGCCTTGGAGGATGTGCGCTTGAATAGCGGCGCACTTATCCTTCAAGTCGTTTGTACTGATGCGTTCCAGCAGTTCAGCCACACTCACCTGATGACAGCCCTGACTCTTTACGTTAGAAAATATCGAATACTTCATCGCTGCTCCTCCTTTCCGTCATTATGCATTATAAATTCAGAATTATGCATTACAACACTCTTTGCTTCGTCGAGTTCGCGTTGCATACCAAAGCAGATTTGCATTGGTTTCATCTCCTTCTTCTGCGACGAGAAGAACTTGATGCGTTGTGCACTTTCCTTCAGCCATCCGTTAGGCAGCTGGCAGAGCACCCTGTCAGGCATCCTCCTTCGCTGCTTACGTACATACTGCTTGAAACAGATTACCGACTTGCCGTCCTCCGTCTTTTTCAGCTTCAGGCGACCTTCCACACACAGACCCCTTTTCAGGGTATTAGTTACTTCGATTTCGTTTGTTATAAAAATTTGTTTCATAATCTTGTCAAAATTTGTGAGCTTCAGGAGAAAGCGAAGATTTTAGTTTGAGCTCATGGTTACATCCGGATAACGTTTTCTCCGCTCACGCCTTCGACTCGATTAAAAACTTAAAAACATCTTACTTCTTACATCATACATCTTACATCATACATCTTACATCATACATCCTCCTTCGGAGGCATTCCTGCCTTACTCAGCGAATTGTTCATCGTCCATTGTTTGCACACCTGGTCCTTCTTCACCATTAAGTTCTTCAGTTTACACCTACGCTCTCCTTCAGCAGTCACCGTCTTGAGAGCGCACGAAGCGCACCAGCGTTTCACCTTAATGCCATAGGCATTCTCTGCGAAATTGATTTTTGCCATAATCTCATTTATTGTTTAAGTTTAAACTCTTAATCTCTTCAACCCCTGCCTTAGTCCACACCATGTACGTGCGTTCCTTCTTCGTACCGTCAAGACCGTAGTAATGATACGCACGTTGCCTTGTCAGTCCGCGACCCAGATACTCAGGTCTCAGGCGATAGCTGCCGTCCTTCCAGTACTGCACCCTCTCTTTTACAAGCAGTTTGTTCAGTTCCTTGACCGACTTACCCAGCATCCGAGCCACCTCACTTGCAGTCATGCAATCGTCCGCGGGAGCATTCGCATTTCCAATCTCCTCATGGCGTATGCAGTCGCATCTCTGCTTTATCTCCTCCTCAGTCTCCAGTAGCAGTTGGCGACTTGCCGTACGACGCATCCTCTCCCTCTCCAGCTGTTCCCATCTGAGTACCAGTCGTGCGCGAGCCTCATCGTGAAATTTTGTCGCGATGAAAAGCGTTTCAGTTTTAGTGAGAGCGTAGCATGGTCTGAGTTCCCCCTTTGAGTCCTTGTAGTTAACTAGGGAAAATTTTCCCTCGTTGACTTTCATCCATGCCTCTTCCATTTTTCTGATTGCCTTCATCACATCATTGTGCGGCTTACCCGCCAGCTTAGCAACTTCGATAGATGAAATCCTCTGTTCGTTGCTCTGTGCTCCAGTCGCAGACTTCGGCACATTTGAAATAGTTAATTCCTTCATAGAAAAACTTTTTTTATTATTAATAATGTACATGCGGAATTCCTCCGCATGGCTCCCCAGAAATCTGGTTTGCGATGCGAAGTTAAATGAAAAGGATAGGACGTAAAAAAGTAATAGTCAGTTGGCTAATAATAATTATTTACCAACTGACTATCAGGATGTTATAAAAACATTTATTATCCTTGGTGGAAAATTTTACGAAGGATTATCAATGATAGACTTAATAATTCTTTTAACGTTTTCTGTCATTGCGCAACTCGTATTGCTGTCTTCAACCGCCAGTTCTGATAGATATTTGTATATTGTTTTGTCTGTGTAAATGATACTATCTATTTTATTCTTTGACTTTTTATAATAGCCTTTATCACACATCATCCCAACAATATTGCAAACAAGTTTTTGATTGTATTCTCCAGTAAATGTATTCGGATTTGTTTCTTTTAAAATCCGAAGCACATCTGCGTTACTAATAATCCTATTCCATATTGACGGGTAAATCTGCACATATTCTTCTTTTACATGCTCATCTAACGGCTGAATATCAGGCATTATCTTAGCTTTCAGAATATCTGCATTAACTTCCGGATTTAGTAGTTGATTGTGTTCTTGCCACAAGTGTTCACACAAACACAGAGTTGCAAAACAACGTACCAGACAGTTCTTGCAAGGGTATTGTTTACTCTCTATTATTCTCTTGCGGTTTTGAAAAATATAGCGAGCGAAGCCTTCTTTGTCTATTTCACGGTTTTCAATGTCAAAGCATTCAGCCCATGTTTCCTGCCAAAATTTTATTTCAAGCATAGTGGAATTAGCGGTCTTGATTTTTGACAGCAACAAATCTGGCAGACGCTTCTTTGATTTTGATGCTTTCCAGCGCTCATATGCTACAGATGATCCATTCTCTTCTATTTGATATGGGTTCTCATTCTCTCTCATATATATCCCAACCAAATCATCGTAGAATGATTCGTATAGCTCCGATGAGGTATTATATAACATATTTTCTGTATCGGAAAGTAGTGTGGATAAGTCTTGCCCGCTGTCAGTAATAACCTTCTTAAGTTCCGAATTTCTTTCAGAAAGAAAGATCATAAGGTCATTTAACGGTATCGTCCCTGAAAGACATTCATTTGCTTTTTCAAGGAACGTATGGTAATCTTCTTCGCAAAGACGCTGCCAATCTCTATATTCTATTTCCTCAGTAAAACTGGATACATTGTTAACCAACGACCAAATGCTGCTTTTCCACTCTGTGAAATCTACATCCCAAGCCTCTGAGAACGGTAGTCTTTGAGCCCATCTATTCTTAAGTTCACTAAATAAAATAATGCTGTCATGTAGATGTAAAGCGAATGTTAGTGCCGCCAAACGCCATGTATGAGGATTATGTGTTGCTTTAAGTGAATGCCCTTGTTCCACAAGACCTTCAAGCACCTCAAGATACTTTGTCTTGCGTGACTTATCAATATCGAATGTATTCATCCTACTTCAAATTGTTAAGGCGTTTGTTGATATACCGATTAATCATACAATATTCAACCCTTCTCATATAATCTTTCATATATTCTAAATTAGGTTCGTCATTGTCATTTACTGGGAGCATTATTTTTTCACGTTGCAGTCGAGAATCTTTAATTTCTCGGTTAAAACTATATTTCTCTGACAACCGGCTTGTAACATTACCGGCAAATAAATAAATGTATTTGTTGAATTTATCATTAACCAGAGAGGTAACGTGGTCACTTGCTACGAAGGAATATGGGTGATAAAATGTTGCTCCAACACTTCCGCTATTTGCAATTGTAAGACAATTATCGAAGATTCGAACACCTTGATTATTCGATATGAAATTGTCAACACCATTATCCATAGCAGAGGATGAAACGTATGGCATTGAACCCACAATATGGTCATCAGTTTTCAATCGCTTTCCTCTCATTATTTTGGGGAAGACAGCCTTGACATCAAATTCTTTCCATTTACACACTTTCATTTCTGCCCCCCCCATTTTTTCTCCATTCAAATTCATTTGTTCATTTGAATGGAGATAGTTCTTATATCTAGTAAGCAGTTTCTTTTCGACTTGCTTCATGTATTCTTTCATGAAGTTGTAGTCAGGGTTGCCATTATCGCATATAGGTAGAAGAATGATTTGTTCCTTCATTCTTTCACCATTGAACTTATACCCATATTCATATTTTTGTTTCTGTTTTAAAATACATTGTTTAATAAACAAATAAATATACTTGTCTCCTTTAGTATCCTTTAGATGTAATCTTTTAACATCGTCTGAGAAAAGTGCAGAATAGGGATGGTAGAAGTTTTCCACAATACTGCCATTGTAGTTTACACCCAATACATTCTTATCTCGTGAAGCATTATCATTTCCACAAAAAGTGGTAATGCCGTTGTTTGAATCGGTTGCTCCAATAAAGGGAGTATTCCCTTCTAACATATCAGCTTTTGTTAATCTGATACCTGGAGATATAGTAAAGATATCTAATATCTTAAACTCTCCCCATTTCAATTCCTCAATCTTCTTCATAGTCAAACAAATAACCTCGTCCGTTAGCAATCATTTTAAACTCAAAAGTGAGATAATCTGCCATTGTTTTCTCAAAATCTTCTTCCGAAGGAATTTCATCATTAAAATAGTAGAATGAGTGCAACCACTCATCTGTAGGCTCAACCTTTGCCTTTACCATAAACGATGAATGCGCAGATGCATTATGCAACCAGCAGTCAAGCAGTTGCTGTTTTTTTTGCTCGTGAGTACCATTTTCAAGCAGTCCAATGTGAGGTGATATTTCGTAACCATCGTCCTTGAAATTTATAAACTTACTATAATGATTTGCAGGATGTGGTTCGTGAGCAGTAAAAATAGCAATTACAGGGTTAGTTCCCACTGGATAAAAGGTCTGTGTGTTTAACGTTATAACCCCTTCCAAAGTATGGTGGTCGAGAATGTATTTCTTTATATTATTATCATTTATGGTTTTACCAACCATTGTACTTTGGGGTACAATTACTGCACAACGTGCACCATCATCAAGAGAATCCAGAAGATGCCTAATAAAACTAAGTTCAGAAAGGTGAGAGGTCATTTTATTCTTTGCTTGTGAATAGGGAGGGTTCATAAGCCCGATAGAAAATCTCTCTTTTCGAAGGTCTTCTGACGGTGTTGTCAAGAAATCCGCACATTCCAGATTTGCTTTCCCATCACCACGAAGAATCATGTTAGTAGTAGCAATCGAGAACATGCGTTCATCCATTTCAATTCCGTGAAGTAGTTGTTTTTTTATCTCGTCCTTTGCATCATTGCGTTCTTTTACCGTTCGAAGCTTTTCTATATCTTCGAACATCTTTGCCATTGCAGCTACAAGAAAGCCTCCCGTCCCACTACAAGGGTCAAGAATCTTGTCATAGTATTTAACATTCAAAAGGTCAACCATCAACCTTGTAATATGGGAAGGTGTAAGAACTATGCCTAATCCCTTTCCATCACCTCCACTATAACGCAGAAATTCTTTATAGAATTCCCCTAACACATCATCAGGCGAATTGCTGCAAATAGATGCAAGAACTTTGGAATGGATGTATTCTGCAAAATACTTTAGTGGTGATTTCCCCAAAGCTGGATGGATGGCGCTCAACTGAGGACGCAATTTTATAAAATGGAATTGATTTAATACCTGTTCCTTTTTTTTCTTTGGCTCAACGTTAACTTCTTTCATGTGTTGTTCAATGGCATCATAGACTATTTCCCCATCGCTTCGATTCTCACCTAATCTTTTCTTTTCGTTTGCTGACATCGAAAGCATATCCGTCCTAAATTTTTTGTTTCTCAATGCCAACAACAAACCAGATACAATAACAGGTTTATCATTTTCAGAAAGTGACGCATAATTACGCAAATCCTCATGCAATTGTTCTGCGCTATTCATCACCTGCTCGAATTCCAGTTCCTTTTCGCTTTTATTTTCAAGAACTTTTGTTTGGTAATAATCATCAATGTTTGTATCTGTAAAATCAGAAAAATCACGAACCAACGGAAGTATCTTATATCCCTTTTCAGAAACATATATTGGCCTTATTCGTAGGTTATCTTTTTCTGTCCCAGAACAACCAAATGCAAAAGCCTTTTTAAAGGATGTGTAGCAAGTTATATGCTGAGCATAGTGTAATGCTCCATTTTCGGCGTAATCTTCTACTGATGGTATATCCATCAGCAACGTATCACTTTTGTCTGTCATGTAATTAGCCTGATATTTTGTATCGGCTTTATCCTCAACAATAATCAAGTAATTACCAGACAATGCTATAAACTCTGGTTTTCCGGTTTTTCCTGTCATACGCTTAGATGCAGTTTTGAGCGCATTCTGTATTTCGCGTATTTGTGACTTTTCTGGTTCCGGCTTTAATCCAACGTTTACCATCATATTAAATATGATGTGATCTGTCATTTTTTCTGTAGCACGCATATCTTTTTTTATTCGGTTTTCAAGAATATAACACATGGTAATTTGCACAATGATACTATTCCATGGTTTGACAATGAGGCAGAAATCAAGTTATTTATCAACTAAGCAGTTTCGCTTTCTGTGCTTGAAATTCCTCCTCTGTTAATATGCCATCAGCTTTCAATTTTGCAAGTTTTGCTAATTCATCAGCGACGCTTGATGGTGAGGCGGAAACATTCTGAATTACAGGCTGGACTGTTGGAGCACTAACTTGCTTAGCACTATCGATTATTACAGACAAAATGTCCTTTGCTTGGTTGGCATTCTTTAGGTATGTTTCATACAATGTTCTGTCTGAATCCTCTTTTGTTTTCAAAACCCTATTCGCTTCATTAAAATGAAGAACATACGAAGTCCTGCTAGTACTACGAAGAAGAATCTTTATATCCATACTCTTGACTTCTTTGTTTTGTTTGCTTGCGCCAGAAAGCCCGCCAACAACTGCACCAGCACCTCCCATTAACACACCTCCTACAATTGCACCACCAACAGTTCTACCAGCAGACTTTGTAAATAATTGAGTTCCGTTCTCCTCGTAAGATACTTCTATAATATCGGAGTAGTTAAATATTTCATGGATGTTATTTTCAAAAAGTACAAGAACTTTAAAGAAGTCATCCATAACAAACATATATTTTCCAACGAATTTTGTATTAATCGTTGATTTGTCACCCTTTTTCTCAGGTAAGCTATTCGCATTTATATAATTAAAGACATCTGTTACACGTCCTGACTCCGAGAATGCCATTAGTCCATGACTCTCTTCGATGAGAATAGCTTTATTTTTCATATATAATCTAAAACGAGGCCGAATAGAGTTGTTGATAGTCACATCGGTATTTTTGTCTTTTTCAGATATTGAGGTTATTTTATATTTAACATTAAAATCATTATAGGAACCTGACAATAATCTACGATTAACAGGATCATATATGTTGAATGCGGGACTTATATATATTGCGAGATCTTTTCCGGGGAACTCGAAATCATCAACATACTCTTTTTTGATTTCTTCTGTCGTGACTCTCATAATCATAACTTGTTTTTTTGAAGAATCAAAGTATATTTTACAACGGTCATCACCTATAAACACGCTTCTATCAAAATCTGTTGAGTTATCTTCATCTTCCTTTATCATTTTAAGTCTTTTGTTTTTATTTTTATTTTCGACAATAGCACTAATTATTCCTATTATAACAGCAAGTACTACTGCAGCAATAATAATAACACCAAACACTCCAAATTCTTTTCCATCAATGGAACCTCCGCCTAAAAATGCAAATATAATTAAGGCAAGAGATGATAAAATGCATTTTGTTTTCATAATATTTTATTTTATAAGTTTAATAATTACAAACAAAAGAATTGCAAACAAAAGAATTGCAAATACATAGCTTACGACATCCATCCAATCAAATACACCTGGGAAGAGACCAAAGTATTGTAATATTTCGGATAGGAGTGCGAAAAGAGGGAGGGAATATATAAAAAAATATGAGCTATGAGTTTTTGAACCGTTCCATATAGCATCAACTAAAAACATATATGCAAATAACCATAGACCATCAGGGAGACTATTCTTTACCCATCCGTAAACACCTTCTGAATTTAATAATCCCCTAAATGTTTCAACTTCACCACTAATGCCTAATTGTTCAAACCAGTTAAACATTTGTAATGATTTATCTCGATAACCAACATATATAAGACCTCCTATTACAAGTATTGCGAATGATAGGATGACCTTAACAATACGTTGTTTATTTGTGTATTGTCGATAATATAATTGCTTGATGGTTGATAATTCCATGGGTGCAATATTTTTGACGTCTCTTGTTTACTTCCCTGTAACAGGATTCTTGATATGAATATCTAATTTCTCGCGTGGGGTGAGTTTCTCATTGGCATAAGTGCCTATCTCAGAAAGGTCACCTTCATAGTCTGCCATCGGAGAGATGGTTTTGAAACTGCGCCAGCCGTTCACTTTCTGATAGTAAGGAACTGCGAGGGCAGGAACGTGTACTGTTATGTTGCCGATAGCTGTGTCATCAACTACTACTCCGTCAATGTGAGGAACACAACTGGCAAAGCAGTAGATATCGGTAACTTTATTCTGATTGGCAAAGGCTTCGGGTAAGATGCAGGTAACTTTTATCCGCATCTGTGCAAAGTCAAAGTATGCAGGGATGGTTGCGGTGCCTTTGTAGTCAGAGTGCATGACGGCAGCTGTGCGCTTGTCGGTATCTACCTGATAATGGATGCCATCGATAGTTGCTTCCAAAACTTCTGCCATTGCCATCAAAGGCAGCAGGGATAATAGTAGGATAAATAGTTTCTTCATATATCTTCTTTTTTAGTTCCTTAAAGAATCACCTCTATTCTCCCGAACCGAGGTGAAAACATAAAAACTTATAATAAAAATAAAAATACCATGAAAATGGTAGCTCGACTGCTACCTATGGCTTTATCGTTTTACCCCACAAGGGGGATTGTATCTTCAGAGTCTCAGTTCCTATGGTGTCACCATCCTCTATCCAATGCAGAAGGAGGGTGGAGTCAGCAATCTGCTCATACGAGCCTGGGATGACTTCGCCATCGAGGACATATAGGAACGAGCCATCGGGGCAGATGTGCAGAACATCATCTGTCCGAGTATTAACGTATGTACCTGAAAGCTGCGGACGCTGCGGACAGCACCCACAAAGGGACAGGGTCAGAATAAGCAGTAATGAAAGGGAGGATTTAACCCATAAGCTAATTCGCTCTAAATCAGCAAAATACCATTCGGGGGGGTAACTTTTTGACCTCTCGACAAGAGAACTACAGCGCGATGCACGATGCTCTGTGCATAACGGCTCCGCATAGTCAGGAATATATTACCTATGGTGTTTTGCATAGTGTTGTTATTGGTATTTCTCCGCAAATATACAAACATTAATTTACATTACAATTTCTGTGGGAGAAAATTTTATCCGAGCTGAAATGTTCGTTTGTTACAATGTTCGCGATTAAATTTTGACCACGTTGTTGCTTCTCTGCTTGAGCATGCCCCTGCCATGAAGTGAAAAAACAGAGACGCTGAGACTTCGCTGTGCCCGCGTGCCACGCCCTCCCTATATATAGTATATATTACTTACAGTAAGAACATAATGATATGTAACCATAATATATCAGTAAGTTAATCTATAAAGCGCGAGGATTTTTTGTAAAAAAGTGAACGAACATTGTAACAAACGAACAAACGAACATTCTGTCTGACTGATTCAAAATAAATTTGCACACTTTTAGCCACCTTACTTGTTGATTATCTGCAACTTATACCCAGAAACCCAAATATTCTTAACGGGTGCCCTTAAAACTATTGCATAGCACAAAAATTATGCGTACCTTTGTAATGTATTCAGGATTTAGCTTACCGGTTACAGTTTCTTTGAAAGGGCCCTCAGGAAACGTTAATCGCTAACCCAATCAAACCTTATTTATTAACCTTAAAATTTAATCGAACATGGCAAAAACAATTCTTGTACGCGTGGCAAAACGCGACATCGGCTACACAAAGAACCCTGAGACGGGCGTGATGCAGAAGCGCTGGGTGGGAGTCCCAGTGAAGTATTCAAACCTTTCGTTCGACCAGCTC
>CAJODY010000044.1 GCA_905233285.1 uncultured Bacteroidaceae bacterium | reverse complement strand
AAGAAAAAGATTATACCTTTGCGGCGACTATTGGACTCAGGACTGTCCGAGAGTTACAATAATACTGCCCTTGTAGATGGGCAGAACCGGGAAGGCAACCTGTTATAAAGGTTTGCATGACTGGTACAAATCCAGGGGATGAAAATCCTGGTAAAAAAGGCGTTCCACGCTTTATCCTTTACAGCGAAATCTGGAAAATTTCAAAAAGAGAAGGATGAAGAGTATGTAACGTCCATGCATGTGTATATATTACATATCGTGACTCTGCGCCGCGATAGTATGCTACATACACGGCGTGGGGTTGCTATCTTTATTTATTTCTCTAATGGTTTTTCCAGAGCCAGCTGTAAGATAGGTAAGGGTTGGCTCTCACGCTTTTTTGTATCAGTTGATATAAATGATGTAGTATAGAAACCATTAGATATGCACATTGGACGAATCTTGCAACAAAAACTGAAAGACGACGGACGAACCGTCGTCTGGTTGGCAAACGAACTCGGATGCCATCGTACCAACGTGTATAACCTCTTTGACAAATACAGCATCGATACCCAACTTTTGCAGCGCATAAGCATCATTATGCATTATAACTTCTTCAGCCTCTACGAAGACGAGGTGAAAGCAAAAATTAACGAAAAAAGCCTGAAAGTGTAGAGAGTATTACTACATGTAGTTATCCACGCTACACAATGTTTTGTTTTGTTAACGAAAACGCCTGTAAATTTGCAAAAAGTTTTGAAAGAAACTTAAATTTTAAATGAACATTATTAACTTTTAAAAATTAAAAAAGGTTATGAAGAAATTATTTATCGCTGCAATCGCAGTATTTAGTTTTGCAACTGCAAACGCTCAGTACACAGCTGAAAAGGGTGATCTCCAGACTTCTGTAGACTTCCGTCCGTTCTATAGCAACGGCGCTGAGGAAATTTTTGACAACGCTGCTGGTATCAATGTAGGTTACTTCTTTACTGACAAGGACGCTATCCGTGTACGTTTTGGACTGAACACATCTTCTACTAAGGATGCTAATTCTGCTTTTGGTTTGGACTTCAAAGTAGGTTATGAGAGACACTTTAAGGCTTACGACCGTGTAGATCTCTATGGCGGTGCTCAGTTTGGAATGGGTTTCAACAACGCAAAGACATATGATGCAGCTTCACAAAAGATGTACAAGAATGCTTCAAACACTATTATTGGTGTAGATGTATTCACTGGTATCAACTTCTATGTTTACAAGAAGCTCTATGTTGGTACAGAATTAAGCTTCGGTTTCAACAGCAACAAGCCAAATGGTACAGAAGCTCCAGGTGTTGATACTGCTGGTAACCCTACTATTGTTAAGGTTGATGCAGGCAACGCAACAAAGACTCTCAAGTTTGCTGTTACCCCAGCTATTCGTCTCGGTTGGACTTTCTAATCTGAACTTAAGAAAAAAGGCACGGTTCTGCCGTGACCTTCTTCAAATCTAAATAAAAAAGTTTTAATTTCGACTTTTGTGGAGGTGCTGTGAAGTACCTCCACATTTTTTCCTAAATAACTTATTTTTGATAACATCGCTATGAAAACAAAAAGAATTATTAATAATCTTATCACGATTACACTATTATTGGGAGTGATGGTAAATTTTACATCGTGCGGGCCAGATGATGATGATAATCAACCAACTTCAACATCTAATCCTGATTCTCCAGTTGTAACAAATCCTCTAGTGGGAGCATGGCAACTACAAGATGATGAGATTATATACAATCTTAAGGCTAATGGCAGAGGATATGCAGAGGAATTCATATATGAAAACGGGAAGAAAGTGGTGCAAGACGAGTGGCCCTTATCGTATGTATATAACGAAAGTACTAAAGCACTCACTATAACTGAGTGGTTCGATGAAAATGATATCACTGAATATACTGTGCAAAACATTAGTTCTACCAATCTGGTTGTTTATAATAAAAGTAGAGAAAAAATTGAGACATATACAAAAGTAGATAGGAGAGATATAGTATCAAATAGCAACATTGTTGGAACTTGGCGTCTTGACTATGGTTCAGAAGGTTATAAGTTGTATATTTTCAACCAAGATAGAGGTGGTGTATATCAGGATTGGGGATATGACAAAAATGGCAACAAGGAATTGCAGGATGAAATGGGAATAACATTCGCATATAGTGGGGAAAATGATTGGCTTACTATAGTTGAAGACGATAATGACCTATTTTTGTTCAATATTGTGTCGCTTACTCCGTCGAGACTTGTAATAAAACGTGTAGGTGCTCCAATTAGTCAGGCAGAAACATACATCAAGCAATGATTATTGCGCCAATTATAAAATAACTCGGGACACTAGTATTTATAAATATGAATTATTATGAAAACAGAAGCAATTAAAACAATTAGTCTTTGGATTGTAATAGTTTGCATTTCTTTAGCAGGTGCAACTTTCATTTCCTGCGATGGCGACACAGGCTCAAGTAAAAATCCGAATACATCTCCTACATCGGGTATATGGAAATGTCAGCAGGGACATTATACATATACCGTAACATTCTCATCTAATGGTACAGGTACATTTGTTTCACAATATAATAACAGTAATTCTGGTGTTGAGACGTATTCCTATACATTTACTTATGTTCTGTCTGATGATAATAGAGGAACGGCATCAATGAAGGTAAATGACAGCTATAGCGGGAGTTATACGGAAACCTTTTATTTTGAGATTGAAGGCAATACAATGCAAGTATATCGTGGATCTACCGATAGAACTCCAGATTTTGTTTTCACAAAAGACAGTTCTACTCCTGGAAACAATAGTGGCGCTATAGGCAAATTAGCTGGAACGTGGACAAAAAAACTAGGGAATACTGGGGTTGCTGGTATAAAATTTACAAGTAATGGTAAGTTCTACTTCAATGAATGGGGTGTAAAAGAACAGCCCAATTTTGACAATGTTATTGTTCCTGCCGATTATAAAGTATCGGGCTCAACCATAACTATTACACATTCGATGGAGCCTGATTACTATGTAAAAAGCAACGATGGGAATACACTAACAATCACCAATATTTCTTCTGAATACCATGATTTAAGTGGTACATGGACAAGGCTTAATTAATGCTCGCAGCAACATAAAGCTATAATAAATAAACTCGGACACTAATATTTATAAATATGAATTATTATGAAAACAAAAGCATTTAAAACAATTAGTCTTTGCATCGCAGCAGTCTGTATCTCATTAGCATGTGCAACTTTCATCTCCTGTGGTGACGACGGAGGAAGTAATAATAATGGTGGCGGTGGCTCCAATAGTGGAGTCGTAGGAAAATGGGTTGGTCAAAATGGAAGCCATTTATATACTGTCACTGTTGCATCAAATGGAACAGGAGTAATGCTTGATCAGTATAATGACAGCTATTCTGGAACCAATACAGAATCTTGTCCATTTACTTACACAATGACAAGTAGCAACGAGGGAGTAATCAACATGCAGGAATATGACAGTTATAGCGGTCGTGCTACAGAGACAATGTACTTTACTGTAGATGGTAATACAATGTATATATATAAAAATAGTAGCAAGACCTACATCTTTTTAACTCTCACCAAAGGAGTTCCCCCTGTTGATAACATATCTGGTACATGGAGGGGCGTGAACGGCAGAGAAGAAATTTCTGCGACTTTCAACAATAATGGTACTGGAACATATGTTCACGTGTATAATGATCCATACTCTGGTCGGGAAACTAGTTCTGGTTCTTTCACTTATACACTGACTAGCCAAACAAAGGGTACAGCAGTGTTTATTTGGGGAAGCGACTCATATGCTTCTTACAGCGGCTCCGGCAGAAATAATTATATTTTGTCTTTCGAGATAGTTAACAACAAAATGTACACTCTGGAAGGATACGAGAGCACCGTATATCACGGCGAGAACTATGACTATGAGTGGATTCTGACTAAATAGAAATGAGATTCCTGCCTGTGTTTACAGCAATATTGACAGCCTGCCTGTTGTGCATCGACACAACGAGCGGGCTGTCATTCCGTTGTTTTACAGCTCCCATTCTGGCGGCGTTCCTTATCAGTTGGCTTACGATATATCTGCCACGTATTCCGCGGATTGCTGTTCAGATGGTGATAGGCGAATTGGTAATATTAATCTGTCTTGTCGATTGCTATTGTCAGGAATATTTTGCTACTCCTATTACGCCACAGATTCTTTCAAATGTCCTGCTCAGCAACATGAGGGAAACAGGGGAGTTTTTTGGTACTTTTGTAAATGAATATACCCTTACCCATTGGCGGATAGATGCACTTTTGTTGTTGGCTGTTGTCCTGCCCGTATCACTTGTCCTGTTGTGGAAACCGATAACGGTCAATAAGGTATTAAAGAGAGTTGGTCTGGTTATAATAATCTTATGTCTGATATGTGAGGCTTCTCCTGCCTATAATTACTCACGGCTATTTTTCCAAGGCGGAAATACCCAGAATATGGAAGGACTGATTTTCCGTCATTATCACGAGGAGATTCCAACGCCAATACATCGCTTAGCTTTTGCTTGCTATTCAATCAAGCAGTCGGAGCGTGTGCTTGAGGATATAAAGCGGTCCACGTTTTCCGCAAGTGTTGACAGGTGTTCTCATCGTTCGCCTCACATTGTCCTTATCATAGGCGAAAGTTACAACAAGCATCACTCAACTCTCTATGGCTACAAGTTATCCACAACTCCGTTACAACAGAAACGTATAGACGAGGGCGAATTATGGGCATTCACGGATGTGGTTACACCTTGGAATATTACAAGCAACGTGTTCCTCGACATGTTTTCAGTTTGGGAATATGGTTCGAAGAAAACAGTAGGGGAGCAGCCCTTGTTTCCAATCTTGTTCCGACGCGCTGGCTATGATGTGAATTTCTTTTCCAACCAGTATATCCTGCGAGGATTCCGAAAGGGAAGCACCAATCAGGCAGGACATTTTTTCCTTGCTGACGGCGAAATGAGCGATTCGCTATTCACGTTCCGAAACAAGCGGTCGAGAAGTTTCGATATGGGATTGGTAGAACAAGTGGCTGAATACAAACATGAACATCCTCAAGCTACATACACTTTAGATATTATTCATCTCGTAGGTCAGCATTTCGACTACTCGGAGCGGTATCCGGAGTCTGAGGCAAGATTCTCTGTCGATGATTATGCCGACAGAACTATAGACGAAGAAGCAAAAAACATTGTCATGCACTATGATAATGCTACACATTATAACGATATGGTACTTGACAGCATACTCTCTATGTACGAACATGAAGAGGCTATTGTCCTATGTGTTGCCGACCATGGGGAAGAGGCATACGACGATATGCAGATTCACGGCAGACTGTTCCAAGAGCCTACAGCATCACAGACCCGGTATGAGTTTGAAGTGCCTATGTGGATATGGTGCTCAGAATCATATCGTCAAAGACATGAAGATGTAGTCTGCTGTATAGAACAGTCCATTAATAAGCCATTTATGACAGACAGGATTCCACAAATCCTACTTTCGCTCGGAGGCATTTCTTGTCAATGGACTGATGATACTCATAATCTGTTGTCACCTAAATACAAGAGTAGTCCGCGTAAAATCTGTGGGAGTGTTGAATATGACTATCTGATGAACAGATAAACTCTGCTAAAGACTACATTGTAATAAAGAAAACACTCGCGCCGGAATGTTCTGGTGCGAGTGCTATATATAGATAATGTGTGATGTTTAGAATTCAGCTGATTTCGGTGTGCGTGGGAACGGGATGACATCGCGGATGTTCTGCATACCTGTAACAAAGAGGATGAGACGTTCGAATCCGAGTCCGAAACCTGCGTGTGGGCAGGAACCGAATTTGCGTGTGTCGATATACCACCAGAGGTGGGTCTTGTCCATCTGGCGACGATTGATTTCGCCCATCAGTTTGTCGTAGCTTGCTTCACGAACGGAACCTCCGATAATCTCACCAATCTGTGGGAAGAGTACGTCGGTACCCTGCATGGTTGGGCCAGGAGCAACGGCTCCATTGTAACCTATTGAACCGCCGTCGGCTGTTTCCTGATTCTGCTTCATGTAGAACGACTTGAACGCACGTGGGTAGTCGGTCATGATGACTGGACGCTTGAAGTGTTCCTCTACGAGGTAACGCTCGTGTTCGCTAGCGAGGTCATCGCCCCAGTTGCATGGGAACTCAAACTTCTTACCGTTCTTGATTGCCTCCTGAAGGATGTTGATACCTTCGGTGTAAGGCAGACGGACGAAGGTCTCCTTCAGTACACCTTCGAGACGTGCGATGAGTCCCTGGTCAATCATCTTGTTGAGGAACTCAAGGTCGTCGCGGCAGTTGTCGAGAGCCCAACGTACACAATACTTGATGAAGTCTTCCTCGAGGTCCATCAGTTCTTCCTGGTCGAGGAATGCCACTTCGGGTTCAATCATCCAGAACTCAGCAAGGTGACGTGGTGTGTTGCTGTTCTCGGCACGGAACGTAGGACCGAAGGTGTAGATGGCTCCGAGTGCTGTAGCTCCAAGCTCGCCTTCGAGCTGACCACTTACGGTGAGTGATGTCTGTTCGCCGAAGAAGTCATCGTCGTAAATTATCTTACCACTCTCGTCTTTCTTCAGGTCGTAGAGGTTCTTTGTTGTTACCTGGAACATATTTCCTGCTCCCTCGCAGTCGCTGGCTGTGATGATTGGTGTGTTGAAGTATAAGTAGCCGTGCTGGTGGAAGTAGGTGTGGATGGCCATTGCCATGTTGTGACGTATGCGCATTACGGCACCGAAGGTGTTGGTACGCAGACGCATGTGGGCATACTGGCGCATGTATTCGAACGACTGTCCTTTCTTCTGCATGGGGTAGTCAGCAGGACAGGTTCCTAGAACTTCGATTTCCTTTGCCTGTACTTCTACTGCCTGACCTGAGCCGATGCTTTCAACCATCGTACCCACTACTTTCAGACAGGCACCCGTAGTGATGTCCTTGAACATCTCAGGGTCGAATTTCTCTACGTCGGCTACTATCTGTACGTTTTTGATGGTGGAGCCGTCGTTGAGTGCTATGAAGTTGACTGCTTTACTGCCGCGCTTGGTACGAACCCATCCCATGACGGTCACGTCTGAACCGTAGTCGGTGCGCTGCAGGAGGTCTATGATTTTTGTACGTTTCATCTTGTATCTGTTTTTATCAGTTTTCTTTACCCATTTCCATGTGGAGCATAGCCACTTCCTGTTCGGTGAGGAATCGCCAGTCGCCACGCTTCAGACCTTTCTTCGTGAGTCCGGCAAACATGACGCGGTCGAGTTTGCATACCTTATATCCGAGGTGTTCGAATATACGACGTACGATGCGGTTCTTGCCCGAGTGGATTTCGATGCCTACCTGCTTGCGGTCTGTGTCGCTTGCGAAAGCAATGTCGTCGGCTTTGATTATGCCGTCTTCAAGTTCGATGCCTTCAGCTATGCGCTGCAGGTCGCTGGCTGCACAGTTCTTATCGAGGTGAACGTGATAGATCTTACGCTTCAGGTATTTTGGGTGAGTCAGTTTTGTTGCGAGTTCACCGTCGTTGGTGAAGAGGAGCACACCAGTGGTGTTGCGGTCAAGACGTCCTACAGGGTAGATGCGTTCGCGGCAGCAGTCCTTCACGAGTTCCATCACGGTCTTACGCTGCTGTGGGTCGTCGCTTGTGGTTACGTAGTCCTTCGGTTTGTTTAGGATAACGTAAACCTTCTTCTCCATAGATACGAGCTGGTCGTGGAAGTGTATCTGGTCTGTGCGCTGAACCTTTGTGCCGAGTTCGGTAACAATCTGACCGTTCACCTTTACAACTCCTGCCTGAATATACTGGTCGGCCTCGCGACGTGAGCATACACCTGCGTTTGCAAGGAACTTGTTCAGACGTACCGGTGCATTAGGGTCTGCAAGATATTCTTTGTATTCTATCTGCTTCTTCATGCTATACTTAGCATTCGGATTGTAGCCCGCTGTGCGGGGACGACGTTGGAAACCACCCTGCTGACCACGTTGTTGGTAACCACCACGCTGCTGATAACCGTCTCGTTGGTATCCACCACGCTGTTGATAACCTCCACGCTGTTGGTATCCACCGCGTTGCTGATAGCCATCACGCTGGTATCCGCCACGCTGCTGGTATCCACCTTCGCGCTGTCCGTAGTCTTCGTTATTGTCTTGATAGTTGTGATTGTAACGACGGTCCTGGTTGTATCCACCCTGGTTGTATCCACCCTGATTGTATCCACGCTGCTGGTAACCACCGCGCTGCTGATAGCCATCACGCTGGTATCCACCGCGCTGCTGATAGCCACCTTCGCGTTGGTAACCACCTTCACGCTGATAGCTGCTGCGCTGACCGAATGATGAAGGACGGAATGCCTCGTTCTGATTTGCTGTGTAGGCATGCTCGGAACGTACCATTCGCTGACGACGTGGACGACCTTCGCCGGTCTGACCGTTAGTTTCTCTGTATGGACGGTAACCTTCGCGGCCACCACCATTTTGTGTGTTTTCTGTAGCAGTGTTATCCTGCAATTCTTCAAAGTCTGCCATAATGTTTATAGTGTTTTAAGTTGTTTTGTTTTTATGGGTTAATTGGGCTTATTGGGCATTATGCATTACATCAAATGCCCGTATAGCTGTGTGGTGTTATCTTACGGAGTTCGTCCTTCACACTTTCGCTCACTTCGAGCTGATCGATGAATTGACTTATCGATTCGGCTGTGATAGCTGAGTTGGTACGTGTGAGAGCCTTCAGTGCCTCGTAAGGGTGTGGATATGCTTCGCGACGCAGAATGGTCTGAATACCTTCGGCACATACTGCCCAACAGTTGTCGAGGTCGCGGTTGATGGCTGCTTCGTTGAGCAGAAGCTTACGCAGACCTTTTAGTGTGGACTGAAGTGCGATGACCATGTGTCCCATTGGTACACCTACGTTGCGCAGAACCGTTGAGTCGGTAAGGTCGCGTTGCAGACGGCTGATTGGGAGTTTCTGACTAAGGAAGGCAAGTATGGCGTTTGCCATTCCGAGGTTGCCTTCTGAGTTCTCAAAGTCGATTGGATTCACTTTGTGCGGCATTGCTGACGAACCCACTTCGCCTGCTTTGATTTTCTGCTTGAGTACATCCAGAAGTCGCGGTCGAGGTCGATGATGATGGTGTTGATACGTTTCATCGCATCGAACACGGCACTCAGGTTGTCGTAGTTGGAAATCTGAGTAGTCCACTGTTCGCGCTGGAGTCCGAGTTTTTCGCTTACAAACTTATTGCCGAATGCTTTCCAGTCGTATTCCGGATAAGCGATGTGGTGTGCGTTGTAGTTGCCTGTGGCTCCGCCGAACTTAGCAGAAATCTTACAAGCCTTGAGCGATTCGAACTGTTCATGGAGTCGATAAACATAAACCATTACCTCTTTGCCGAGTCGTGTAGGACTGGCAGGCTGTCCGTGGGTCTTTGCAAGCATCGACACGTCTTGCCATTCTTCTGCATACTCTTTCAGTTGTTCTATGAGCTCCGCAAGCATCGGGTAATAGACCTCGTTGAGAGCATCTTTGATGGTGAGTGGCACACTGGTGTTGTTGATGTCCTGACTGGTAAGACCGAAGTGTATGAATTCCTTATACTGTTCGAAGTTTCCAATTTTGTCCAGTTGTTCTTTTATAAAGTATTCGACAGCCTTCACGTCGTGGTTAGTCACCTTTTCGATGTCCTTCACACGTTGTGCGTCGGCTTCGCTGAAGTCGGTATATATCTTGCGCAGGGTAGGGAACAGGCTCGTGTCGAAACCATACAACTGGGGCAGAGGTAGTTCGCAGAGCGCGATGAAATATTCAATCTCTACCTTTACGCGATACTTGATAAGTGCATACTCTGAGATTTTGTCTTGCCATGATAACGACCGTCGATAGGCGAAACAGCCGTAAGTGCATTAAGTTCCATCTTCGGAATTATGTTTGTGAAATGAATGTGTTTTAAGTTAAGTTTTCTCTCTCTCTCTCTCTGTTATCTCTTAATTAATTGAGAATATTTTCGGTTGCGTCACCAAGACGCCCTTATACATAGTTGTATCCTTTAATTTTCGGTGCGAAGGTACGGCTTTTTTATTAATAATGTGTTATGTTAGTCGATAAAAATGTTATTTTGTCAGATGAGACATGCGAAAAGTGGTGTAAACCTCGAAAACTGTAAAGCATATGAACGGAATGAGCCACGACGAACGGAAGAGATAAATGCCTTCGTAGAGGTGCATCGGAGCCTTTACGAACATGGCAGCTGAGGCGAGCATGAGGAACAAGATGCCTATGTTGCGTTGGCGTATCAGTCGCACCATGGTGAGATGGTTTTTCTCGGGTGTTTCAGCCAGTATGCTTTCGCTTCCTTGTGCCAGTCTGCCGATGGAGAATAACACAGTACCCAAAGCAAAGCCATAGGGAACCCACAACATCCGTGTAATCCATAGGAGAGCACAGAAAACAACAAGAAACTCTCCTCCCATTTCCATATAGCCCATTTTTTTCATTGCTCGTCGTCCTCTATTACGAATATATCCTCGTCGTCAGTTTTCATGTAGTAGCGTTCACGAGCCACTTTCTTCAGTGCCTCGGGGTCAGACTTCAGACTTTTGAGCATTGCTTCGTCCTGTTTGAACTTCTGCTCATATTCATTGATGCTGGTGTTGAGCTCGTTGATTTCTTCCTGCTGAGAGAGTCTGTTTATCAGACTGCTCTCACCGAAGAATGTGATAGCTACAATGAATATGCAGAATGCGATTACATATTTCAGTTTGAAGATGTAATATCTTGCGCTGTGTTTCATTTCTGTTCCTTTATTTAAGTTTTGCCCTGATGATGTTGATTGAGTATGAAGGTACGGCGATGAGCATCTTTCCGCCTTGCTGTGCTATGTGCACATCGTCCGTACGTGGAACGATTTTGGTAGGATTATCCATTGTATTCTCGTCCGTACCTTTCTCCGATGACAGGCGTTCGAGTGTAGCCGACTGCACCTTGCAGTTTTTTAGATAAATGGTACCAGGAACGGATCCCCAACCTGTATTGACGACTTTGATAATCAGTTCGTTGGTGTTCTCGTCGAGAGTAGTGCTTGCATACACGCCGCTCATCATGCTCTGACGTAGTGTTCCGGTGCAGTCAAGTTTGCCATCGATGAAACATGTGATGCTGTCGCCATCGACGTCAACCTGAAGGTCGTACCATCTTTCATCCTCGACTTTGAATCTTTTGCCTCTGTGCAACTGAATCCGTCCGCCGTCTGTGCCTTGTTCAATGTTGTTGAGTGTGTTGCCCCAACCACCGATATTGAACCAGTTGTAGTTGCCCTCGTCAGCATATCCGAACATGAGCAGGAATCCTTCGTTACCGCTGTGTTTCATTGCTCTGACTTTATAGGTGTATTTCTTGTCGGTGAATGTCTCGGGCGAAATGAGCATTGCCGGATCGAGGCGTGAACGCTGGCTTATCTCGTTGCCTGTTCCTCTCCACATTCCCCTTACCGTTTGCCACTTCGACAACTCAGTCAGTTTCACGGCCTTGCCGTCAACGATATATTGCGGGTCTTTGTATGTGGCATTAGTTGCCCATGTTGCCAGTCCGAGGTGTACTGGTTTTGGTACTTCGGTTGTTGCGGGTTTCTGCGGTAGCTTCTCAGTCCATGAGGTTTTGATGACGCGTGTACCGATGTTGTTGGGGAACATCTTCTGTACATAGTATGACGGTGTGCCCATGCAGCGCTCCGAATTGAAACGTATCATGTCGGGTGCCCATGCCACGTTGTTTTCGTTTACGAAGATAGGTGCATACGAATTTAGCGGCACTACGTCGGAGTTGTTCTCCATACCCATCATATAGACAGCCTCGCCCAATGCGGCATTCAGGTTGCCTACCTTGCCGAACTGACTTGTTACGGCATATTCGCCTACGTAGATCTTTGGTCCTTTGCGATCATAAGAGTCATATTTGTGGAAGCGCTCTGCAAACCATTCGGGATTTCTGTAGTAGTGCTCATCTACCATTTCTACAGGGTAGTTGTTGCGCCAGCTTGGTTCGTCCGTACCCCACGACTCTACATTTCCGATGCAAACCATGTTAGGGTATTTTGCTTTGATTGCATCGTAGAACAGTTTGTATCTCTCAGGATATTCTATCGACTGGTCTCTGTTTGTGTCTATCGAGAAGTTGTAGTTCTCGTTTCCAATCTCCAGATATTCAATGTTGAACGGTTCCGGGTGACCGTTCTTGGCACGCATAGCTCCATACTTTGTGGTTACGTCGCCGTTGGCATATTCCAAGGCATTCATACATTCGTCAATCCACGACTGCAGCGAGTCGAGTGGGGTATAGCCACCGTGCCATATACCAACGTTGACTACGTAAAGCGGCCTTGCGCCCAGGTCTTCTGCCAGTTGTAGATATTCATGGAATCCTATGCCGTCGGTAGTTCTGTATCCCCAGTTTACGTTCTTATGTCCCGGACGCTCTTCTATCGGGCCGATGGTACGTTCCCAACGGAAAGCATTGTCCGGACTCTGCTGTCCCTCTACGAAACAACCTCCCGGAAAGCGCATGAACTTAGGTTGCATGTCGGCCAGCATGTGTGCCAGGTCTGGACGCATACCGTTTTCGCGGCCTTTGAACGTAGGAGGGAACAGACTTACTACATCCAGTTGGAAGGTACCAGGAGTGTTTGCCAGCAACTCAAACACCGCTTTTGGGTCGTTGCCCGTAGCTTTGATGGTCGCCGTTATCTTTTGCCACTTCTCATTCAGCTTTACGGGTATGTCCACCTCGCCAAGGAATCTCACTTCACCCTGACTTCTGAGTAAGGCCTTCAGTGTGCCTCTGTATTTCTTGTCGCTCTTTGCCCAGAACGACAGCTTATATTCTCTGCCTTTCACCACGTTGATTCCCCAATAGCCATCGTTTTGCACACCGGCAAGATTCTTTTCGTCGGCAGCTGTTACCATTACACGCAGCGATTTCTGGTGCGCTCCGTTCAGCGGGTCTTCTGCTGTCAGTTCTATTGCTGCCTTACTCTTACTGTTGTGTACAGCACTCCAATGCACGGGCAAAGTTTCGCTATCCTCCATCGAGCGGTTCTGTATCAGTTCTGCATAAAGTCCGCCATCGGCAGCATGGTTGATGTCTTCAAAGAAAATTCCGTAGTGGGTGGGGGAGATTTTAGGTCCCTTATTGTTGATGTCGATAGTGATATCCATCTGAGCCTGTGCTGTCAATGAGAGGCCGAAAAGCAGGGTTGTTAGCAGTTTTTTCATGTTACGAGTCTATATATTATAAATAATGTGCGAAGATACGATTTTCTTAGCAATACCCACTAATTGTTGAAGAAATTGACAATAAAATTAATTTTTTTAAAGATTTCTTTTGCTGGTAATGCTAAAACCGATATATTTGCGGGTGTTATTAACAAACGAAAATATTTTTTAACCTTTAAAACCTATAAATGCTTATGAAAAAGTTATTTGCAATTTCATTATTGGCGCTTTTCTCTTTCTCAGCAGCTCAGGCTCAGGAAGATGACAAGATGCTGTTCAATCACCTCTCAGTAGGTATCACTACTGGTACTCCGGGTCTCATCGGTTTTGACGTAGCTACAACATGTACTCCTTACCTCCAGATTCGTGCAGGTATCTCAATCATGCCAAGATTCAAGTATAGCACTGACATCAGTATGGGTAAGAGCGATGTGAAGAAGTTCAATGACTATATCAATCAAATTAATAATGCAGCCGACGACCCCAAAAATGCTTCTTTGGGAATACCACACATTTATGGAACAGTGCAAGAAAAATATGATATTGAAGGTAAGTTCGGCTTTACCAATGGTAAGATTCTCTTCGACTTCTTCCCATTCACAAGCAAAGGCTTCCCATTCTTCATCACTGTTGGTGCTTACTTCGGTGGTTCTGAAATCATCTCAGTATATAACAAGGATGACCGTGCATTGAACATTGTTAACGAAGCCAATGAAGCTATTGAAAAGACAAAGGGCATTGCTGCGTCATACGGTATCCCTACAGACCTGAATAAAATCTATGGTGAAGTAGGTGATTACAGACTCGGTCCTGATGCCGACGGCAACGCTAAGTTCAGCATCAAGGTAAATGGTTTCAAGCCATATCTCGGTATCGGTTTCGGACGTCCGGTTCCAAAGGGACGTATCGGTTTCCAGTTTGAACTCGGTTGTATGTTCTGGAGTACTCCAAAGGTTACATATAGCGGTTATGATGCTGCTACTAACGAGAGTAACTTTGAAATCGACAATGACAAAGTGGGCGATAAGGACGTAGGTAAAGCTATCGACGTAGTTAAGAAGTTTGGTGTTTGGCCATGTATCAGCTTCCGCCTCTGCGGTAGAATATTCTAAAAGAAACAAGACAAATAAAAAACCTGACAACTTCGGTTGCCAGGTTTTTTGTTGTTTGTATGTCTGTCTTTTAGAACAGCTTGTTTGGATAAACTCCGTCCTTTACCAACTTAGCTATACGTTCTACTGTAGCTTCGCGGTCAGCAGCGTAAGTCACGCCGAACCAAACACTTGTAGTGTCGAGTACCTCGCATGTAGCAGTACCGCTTGTGATGAGTTCGTTAACCATGAGAGGAATGAAGAACTCAGCCTTCAGGTTCTCCATGTTCTTTGGATCGCTGAGGAACTTCTTGAAGTAGTCTTCACTGTACTTGAAGTAGTCAGGAGTGAAGCCCCACATATTCATACTTACAGGTACGTTTTCGTCGAGTGGAATCCATTCGCCTTTTTCGTCTTTGTAGCAGATTGCATTGCCCTTGTCTGCCTGACGCATGATTTCTGTGCGCTCTACTACGTCGGTGAGGTGACGGTTTTGGTCATATTCGCAGATGCCGCGAGCTACTGAGCCGTTCTCCGAAAGAGTATTGCAGCAACGGAAACCAACCATTGCGTACTTGTTCTTTGAACCCTCAGGCAGGTTTGCAAGCCACTTGCCAACGCTCATGAATGCATCGCGTCCGTAGAAGTCGTCGCAGTTGATTACAGCAAATGGTTCCTTGATGATGTCTTTACCCATCAATACAGCGTGGTTTGTACCCCAAGGCTTCTGACGACCTTCCGGACACTTGAATCCAGCTGGCAGCGCGTCGATGCTCTGGAAACAGAGTTCGCAAGGCACCACGCCTTCATACTTTGACAGAATCTGAGTGCGGAACTGCTCCTCAAAATCCTTTCTGATTACCCATACAATCTTGCCGAAGCCTGCTTTCACAGCGTCGTAGATTGAATAATCCATGATAGTCTCTCCGTTTGGTCCCAGACCGTCGAGCTGCTTCAAGCCACCGTAGCGGCTACCCATACCAGCAGCGAGTAGGAATAGTGTAGGTTTCATATTACTTATGTTTTTGTGAAAAATGTATTTGTGTGTCAAAGATAGTTTTTTTAATGTAAAACGTCAAAACTTTTTGCTGAAACAATTCGTTTTGCACTTAAACTTTTTACTCAACCCTCTTTTTCCCCCTCTTTTTATAAGCAAACCTTACTTTAGCGACAATCTTATCCATACCGGCAGGTGGTCGCTCACCCCTCCGTGATAATGGGTCCCAAGGAATGTGCGTCGAGGTTTCTTTCCTCCTCGGCTTTTATCCCTCTCCAATAGCATGGGCATGCTCGTTATCCCGCTCTCCATCCGTTCCGTTCGTGTAGTCCGCAGCATTATGTGGTCTATATTGCCCCAATCTCCCTTATATTTATACGAACCGGGTTTCTTTCCTTCCGTCATATCGATGAACCCATGTTCTCGGTATGGAGCCATCCGTTTCCCCCTCAATTCATCGTTGAAATCGCCCATTATGATTATAGTAGGCTTATTCCTCTTGGTTGCCACCGAGTCGGCATGATTCAAGATCCGATCCCTAATCATGCGTCTATTTCTTTCTGCTTCGTCAAGTCCCAACTGTGATGGCAAATGGAGCATGTAGATGTCGAGTGTGTCGCCTCGTGGCATAATACCTGATGCATACAGCACATCGCGTGTCGATTTCTTTGTCTTTATCCTTATGCTTTCGTGGTGTATGAGTCGGAACCGCCGAGGCGAATAGAGTAGGGCGACATCTATTCCGCGTTGGTCAGCGCTGTTTGTCATTATATATTTATATCCTAACTTCCTCAGTTGAGTCCTCTCCAGAAAATAAGTCATTATCGTGTCGTTTTCGACCTCGCATAGTCCAACTACCTCGCATGGCTTCACCGTGTCTGTTCCTACGATTACCTTGCTTATATCCTTCAGCTTCTTAAAGAGTCTTGGTCTTGTCCACTTATACTCACCTTCGGGTAGGAACTCTTTGTCGTCTTTTCCGGGGTCGGGTATCGTATCGAACAGGTTCTCCACGTTGTACGACATGACGGTAAAATAATCCTGTGCCTCCATCTTGCAGGGACAACACAATACCATAAGTATGATGAGAAGCTGTTTCATAGTGAATGCAAAGGTGCAACTTTTTTTCTTTTTGTCCAAAATTTACAACTAGTTCAGAACTAATTTGTATCTTCGCCCCACATTATTTATAATATGAGAAAGTTACTCACCATACTTCTTGCCGTTTTGCTATCCTTGTCGGAAGTCTCAGCCCGGTCTTTGGAGCGCCCACTGAACTACTGTCCAGAGGGTAGGGCATTTGTCTGCATCAATGGACAGAACCGTTTTACTCGTGCCCTTTACGGCAGCCATACGGCTTATCGCATCGAGACCAGCGACCGCCCTGTCTTTGCTATCTCCGACGGTAAATGGGCAAAGAATATCCAGTTCCGAATCATTGTCGATGGTCATGCTCTAAGTCTTGATTCACTCGACTACTGTAAGTCAGCCTACGAGGCAGGACGCAGGGATTATTGGCTGAGCGACCCCCGTTTCCATGGTGGTACACTTTGCGTGTCCGTCCTTGCCTATCCCGACCGTGAAGGAGGAGTATGGCAATTCTGTACCCAAGGCTTTCCTTCTCCTATTCAGATTGAAGGTCGAGTATGTAAGTCTCGTGCTACCAAACTCGTCCGCTTTGGTGACCTTGGCAGGATGGAGCAGCCCGGTTGTTTCGAGGCTCAGGACAATCCCGTGTGGCTCAGTACAGCTACTATTCCTCTCCATAACGGCATAGGTTATATCTCTATTGAGGCTGACCAGCTGCAAGGTGGTGATTTCAGCGCTGCATTCACCGATGCCGAACGTTGTCGTAGGCAGTTGGCATCTACCATTACGTTTGACACCCCAGACCCTTATCTCAACACCATCGGAGGAGCTATGGTGATGGCAGCCGACGGTGCGTGGGACGGAAAAGTGTGGAATCACGGGGCTATCGGCTGGCGAATGCCGTTGCCAGGCTGGCGTGCTGCCTATATGGGTGATTTTCTTGGAATGCCCGACCGTCAGCGTATCCACTTCGATGCCTATGCTAAGAGTCAGGTCACGGGAGTCCCTGTTACCGAACCTCATCTCATGGATGCGGACAACAACCTGGCTCGTGGTACATATAAATGGGGTACTCCTATGTACAGCGACGGCTATATATGTCGCAATCCTGAACATAACCATCAGTTCCACCATTACGACATGAACCTCGTCTTCATCGACGAACTGCTATGGCATTTTCAGTTTGATGCCGACACATCATACATGCGCCAGATGTGGCCCGTCATCAAGAGTCACCTCGCTTGGGAGAAGAACTGCTGGGACCCCGACTCCGACCACCTCTATGATGCTTACTGTTGTATCTGGGCAAGTGATGCCCTGCAATATAACAGCGGAGCAGTTACCCATTCCTCTGCCTACAACTATCGGGGCAACCTCCTCGCAGCACGTATAGCTCAAATCATTGGCGAAGACCCACGTTCATATCAGGAAGAGGCTGATGCCATCCTACGTGCTATGAATCAGCGACTTTGGCTCTCCGACGAAGGTCACTGGGCTGAATATCAAGACTACATGGGTCGCCGCCTGCTTCATAAGGATGCAGCCCTCTGGTCTGTCTATACACCTATCGACTGCGGTTCATGCACTCCTGAACAAGCCTACCAGGCGACACTTTACGTTGATCGTCATATTCCCCATATCCCATTCATCGTTGACGGAAAACAATACGCTACAGTCAGCACCTCCGATTGGCAACCTTACGAGTGGAGCATCAACAACGTGGCGATGGCAGAAGTGCTACATACCACTTTAGCCTATTATCAGGCTGGACGTACCGAAGCAGCCTATCGCTTGTTGAAAAGCAACGTCCTCGACTTTATGTACCTCGGCAGCAGTCCTGCCAACTTCGGACAGATATCATACTTCGACCGAGTCCTTGGCGAGAGTTATCGTGACTTCTCCGATGTTACGGGCATTGCCTCTCGCACTTTCATCGAAGGACTCTACGGCATCCGTCCCGAAGCACTCGAAGGACGTTGCATCATCCGTCCCGGCTTCCCTGCCGACTGGGATAGTGCCTCGATTCATACCCCATACCTCGACTATACCTTCCGCCGCTCTGAGGGCAAAGACATCTATACAGTTCGTCAGCATTTTCCTCAACCACTGACTATCGTCATCCGTCAGAACACCAGTCATGGACAATACATCGAGACCGTATGCACCAGCGATAGCCTTCAGACCATCATCCTGCCTACAGTTGTGAGCATAGATGCTCAGGAACAAGTCAGTCCTGAACCAATGAAATGCGCTCAGGGCAATGACTTCGATAACATTATTCCTAATCGTTGTCTGCCTATCGATATAAGTCGTAATTTCAATGCTAATGTTACCGATATTTTCCGAAACCAATACCTCACTCCCCGTTCACCCTATACTACGCTCTGTCTGCCTACCCAAGGTATCGGCGACTGGTGCTCTACCAAGCGTACAGCTGACATAGATGACAGTGGACTGCGCAGTCAGAGTAAGAATGGAACGATCCGTCCGCTCGACATTCCTTTCCTAACCCCTCGCGAAGGACATAACATTATCTACACCAGTCTTTGGGACAACTATCCCGATAGCATCACCCTTCCGCTTCGTGGTCGTGGTACCCACCTCTACCTGATGATGGCAGGTAGCACCAACCCTATGCAGTCCCAGTTTGTCAATGCCGAAGTGCGAGTTCTGTATTCCGATGGCACTATCGATACCCTTCGTCTGCGTAATCCCGACAACTGGTGCCCCATCGAGCAGGACTACGACCACGACGGTATGGCGTTCCGTCTTCCTTCGCCCCGTCCAGTCCGTATCTCTCTGAAGACATTAGTAGTCAGTCGCCAACTCTCCCGTGCTTTGTCAGTTGAGGCTTCCGACAATGCCGGCGACCTGCCTCAGAATAAACGCCCAGTCCTTTCTATCCCTGGTGGAGCAGTCCAACTGCTCGACATACCTCTCCATCCTGAGAAGAAACTACGTAGTCTCACACTCGTTACCATTGCCAACGACGTTGTCATCGGCCTCATGGGCGTTACCCTACAAAGGTAACTATTATATGTTTTCAAAGCGCTGAACTGAACTTATCGTTTAGCCCTCACGAACTTATCGTTGCGCCGTCACGAAACATCCAACGCTTAGGAGACAATAATCTGAAACATTATAAATGATTTACAAATATATCCGTATCTTTGTAACCAAATTGACCATTAACTTTATAAATAGATGGAAATAACTATTGGAATTGCTGTTGTAATAGCAATAATATGTCTGTTTGCGATGCGACGGGCTGTATCGCTGCAGGCGAAGTATGATATGGCACGTGAGGAGTCTGCCCGTCTGACGGCGGAGAAGGAACAACTGAAGGAGGAGTATGCTCAGCGGTTGGCTGCGGAGAAAGAGGAGGGAGAAAAGCGCTTGCAGATGGAGAAAGAAGAAGGCGAGAAACGTCTTCAGACTGAAAAGGAGGATAATGCCCAGCGTCTGGCACAACTCAGGGAGTTGCAACGTCAGGAACTGCAGCAACAGATTAATCTGCTGAAAGAGCAGATGACGACGACGAGCGAGAGGATTCTGATGCAGCGTTCGCAGCAGTTGTCACAGACAAATCAGGAACAGCTGGCTGCCATACTGAATCCGTTGCGCACGGAGATAAACCAGATGAAGGAGACGGTGGACAGGAGCGGACGCGAACATGCAACGTCGATGGAACGACTCGACGCAAGCATAAAAGCGAATATGGAGAAAGCGAACGTGCTCTCGGAACGTGCCGACCGACTGGCGAATGCACTTACGGGACAGAATAAGACACAGGGTGACTTCGGCGAACTCAGACTGCGACAGTTGTTGGAAGATATGGGATTGGAAGAGGGTGTACAGTTTGAGGAACAGACAACGATGAAGGATAGCAGCGGACGTGTGATCTATGACGAGGAGGACGGTAGCCGAATGATTCCGGATGTGATACTTCATTTCCCCGACCATCGTGATGTTATAATAGACTCGAAGATGTCGTTTACGGCATATGTGGATTATCAGAATGCGCAGACGGACGAGGAGCGTAAGGCGGCTCTTGACCGTCATGTGGCTTCGGTTCGTCAGCATGTGAACGAACTGGCAAGAAAGAACTACAGCAAGTATCTGAAGACCGACTCGTCGAAGCTCGACTTCGTGGTTATGTATATCTTCCAGGAGAGTGCGTTGCAGTTGGCCCTGGCTAATGCTCCGACGTTATGGAAGGAGGCGTACGACAACGGTGTGGTAATCTCGGGCAGTCAGAATCTGTATATGATGTTGAGGGTGTTGGAGATGACTTGGAAACAGGTACGCCAAGTGGAGAATCAGCATAAGATAGTGGAGGCTGCAAACTCCGTGATTGACCGTGTTCAGTTGTTCTACGAGAGGTTCCTGAAGGTGGACGAGATGCTGGAGAAGACACGCACGGCGTTCAACGACGTGAAGACGGTGACGGCAAGCAGCGGACAGAGCATCACGGTGGCTGCAGGCAAACTGTTGAAGTATGGAGCTACGGAGAATCCGAAACGCCGAGCACGACTGCCGAAGGAGGAAGATGATGAATAGCCCCTCCCGAACCTCCCAAGGGGAGGAGATAGACTAACAACTAAAAGCTAACAACTAAATATGAAAACAAAACTTTTTCTGATTGGAATGGCTGCCTTGCTGCTTGTTGCCTGCAGCAAGTACAAGTACGAAGAGGTAAAGGGTGACCTCAGCAAGACCCGCATCTATACTCTTGATAACGGGCTGAAGGTATATCTGTCTGTTAATAAGGAGAAACCGCGTTTACAGACGTATATAGCTGTGCGAACGGGTTCGAAGAATGACCCTGCTGAGACTACCGGTTTGGCTCACTATCTTGAGCACCTTATGTTCAAGGGAACGAACCATTTCGGAGTGACTGACCCCGAAGCTGAACAGCCGTATCTTGACGACATAGAGGCACGATATGAGGAGTACCGCACCCTGACCGACCCCGAGGAGCGCCGCGTGGCTTATCATGGAATAGACTCTGTGAGTCAGTTGGCCGCAAAGTATTTCATACCTAATGAATATGACAAACTGATGGCACTCATCGGTGCCGAGCGTACAAATGCTTTCACTTGGCAAGACGGTACATGCTACGTGAACGATATCCCTGCAAATCAGATTGAGAACTGGTTGAAGGTGGAGGGCGACCGTTTCAAGAATATGACCATAAGAGGATTCCATACCGAACTGGAGGCTGTGTATGAGGAATATAACATTTACTTGGCACATGACGGACTGAAGTCTTATACCGCGATGTCAAAAAAACTCTTCCCTTCGCATCCTTACGGTACGCAGACTACAATCGGTACACAGGAGCACTTGAAGAATCCTTCCATCACCAATATCAAAAATTACTTCAAGAAATGGTATGTACCCAATAATGTGGCGATATGTATGGCGGGCGACTTCGACCCCGACGAGGTAATAGAACTTATCGACAAGTATTTCGGTGATTGGGAGAAGGGTAATGACATAGAACAGCCGGTATTCCCAGCGCAGCCTGTGCTTACTGCTACGGTAGATACGACAGTCGTCGGACTGGAAGCTGAACAGCTGGCATTGGGGTGGAGTTTCGACAAGGCTTCATCGCTCCAGACTGATACTCTTCGTATGATTGAAAAGATACTGAACAACGGAACGGCAGGACTGCTCGACCTCGACATCAATCAGCAGATGCGCATGCTGGAGGCTGCGGCAGGATTTGAGGGAATGATGGATTACTCGATGTTTGAGATGATGGGTTCGCCACGTGAGGGTCAGACCCTCGATGAAGTGCGCGAATTGCTGCTCGCTGAGTTGGAAAAACTGAAGAGAGGAGAGTTCAGCGACGACCTGCTTGTGTCAATAATAAATAATGAGAAACTGTCTTACTACAACTCGCTTGAGGAGAATGCAGCCCGTACGGATATGCAACTCGATGCGTTCATCTGTGGTATCGATTGGCAGCAGTATGTGGGACGTATCGGACGCATGGAGAAGATGACGAAGCAGGAGATTGTGGATTTTGCAAAACGACACTTCTCAGATAATTACGTAGCTGTATATAAGCGCCAGGGTACAGACCCCAACCAGAAGAAGATTGATAAACCTGCCATCACACCCATACCTACCAATCGCGACAACGTGAGTCAGTTTGTGGAGGATATACAAAAGTCGGAGGTGAAACCCATAGAGCCGCAGTTTGTTGATTTCAAGCGTGACCTCACCTTCGGAAATGTGAAGTCGGCAGGAAACGAAACGGAACTGCCATACGTATATGTACAGAACAAGGAGAACGGACGTTTCACTATTGCTTTCCGCTATCAGTTCGGAAAGGAAGCCGACCCCCGCTACCAGTATGCAGCAGAATATATCGACTATCTTGGTACCGACTCGCTGACTGCCGAACAGGTGAAGCAGCAGTTTTACAAACTGGCATGTTACTTCAACATCAGTGTGGGCGATCGTGATATCTTCATCACCCTCAACGGACTGAGTGAGAATATGCCGGAGGCTCTTAGTTTGCTTGAACATGTGATGAAGCATGCAAAGGTAGATAGTAATGCCTACAGTAAATATGTAAGTGTGCTGGACAAGGCACGTGCTGACGAAAAACTGAATCAGAAGTCGAATTTCTCTACCCTGCAGGATTACGGATTCTACGGACCTTACAATCCTTGTCGTAATATCCTTTCTACAGCTCAGCTGGAAGAAACAGACCCGCAGATGCTGCTCGACCTGCTGAAGAATATCGGCGAGTACGAACACGACATCATGTATTACGGTCCGCTTACGACAGCAGAACTGGAGAAGGTGATAAGCGAGCGCCATGAAATACCGGCTCAACTGAAGACCGTCCCTGCGAACAGACACTATGCCATGCAACTTACTCCGCAGAACGAGATTCTGCTTGCACCATACGATGCGAAGAATATCTACATGGCGATGTATCACATCGAAACGACACCTTTCAATGCAGAAGACGTGGGAGTGAAAGCTCTGTTCAACGAATATTTCGGTAGCGGAATGAACGGCATCGTGTTCCAGGAGATGCGTGAGGCTCGAGGACTGGCATATAATGCGTATGCCGGATATATCGAACCGGGGTATAAGGACCAGTTTGAACACGGAATGGCACGTATCATCACTCAGAACGACAAGATGATTGACTGCCTCACCCATTTCCACGTGATACTCGACACCATTCCGCAGAGCGAGACCTCGTTCCAGGTAGCCAAAGATGCCCTCACCAAACGTATTGCCAGTGCCCGTACAACGAAGTACGGACTTATCAATGCTTGGCTTCTTGCCCAGCAGAAGGGTATCGACTTCGACGAGAACGAACGAATCTACAACTCCATCCCGTCGCTCACACTTGGTGATGTGGTAGAATTTGCAAAGAGCCACATGGCTCATAAGACCTACCGTTATGTCATTCTGGGTGATGAGAAGGAACTAGACATGAAGTCGCTCGAACAGTACGGACCTGTGAAGCGTCTCTCGACCGAAGAGATTTTCGGCTACTGATAAGTTTTTTCGGATTTTCGTGCTACATTATTCCAATTACGATTTAGGCGCCGAAGTGGTGGAATGGTAGACACGAGGGACTTAAAATCCCTTGAGCATTGCGCTCATACGGGTTCGAGCCCCGTCTTCGGTACTAAGGAAACGGAAGACCGCTAATCTACAAAAGGTTAGCGGTCTGCTTTTTTTGCGCCCTTTGGTGGGGGGATTTCCCTACAGAATAGGAAAAACATACTGCGATGTAGGAAAAACTCCTCGTCGGATGATGTCGTAAGGCTCTATCTTTGCCATCGTAAAAATGAAACAACTGATTGTTTAACTTTTAAAACAAGATGCCTTATTGACAATGATCGCAGTTTTAGTTCTTAGTACTACAACTTCGTATGCACAGAGATATGGTGGCAGAACAAACGGCAACCGAGTAGAAACAAACAGAAACGAGGGTCGCAGAATGAGCGATGGCATACGCCAGGGAAATAGCGGACGCGGATATACGATAGGTGATAACAGAGGTAGTATGCACGTTGGTGGTAACCATCATTCAGCTCCTGCAGTTCATCACAACCCTGCTCCAGTGGTTCATCACAGCCCGGCACCGGTAGTTCATCACCGTCCTTACCACTACAGTCGTCCTGTTCCTGTAGTTCACCATCATCCGGCTCCGGTATATGTAGAACCAGTATATGTTGAGCCAGTTCCGGTACACCACTCCGGCACAGCAGCAGGACTCGTAGCAGGAGCAGTAGTCGGAACAGTAATAGGTGCTTTACTTTGCAATTAATCAATAATGTTTATCCTAAAACCTTTTTTACTTAGCGGTGGGAGGAACTTCGACGGAACTGAGTCGCGGTTCCTCCCTTTTTTCTACACATTTTATTTATAATATATGCGTGGAATTGCTTAAATTTGTACCCACAAACTAAAACCTCAATAATATTATGAAGATAATGGCTACGTTGCTGTCTCTTATGACAGCGCTGACCCTTCAGGCACAGAACCTTCAGAAGGGTGATTATGGATTTCTGTATTGTCACATGTCGGGCGACGGCGAATGGACTGCTTATGCCCTGAGTCGCGACGGACTACACTATCACGACCTGATAGACGGCAAACCGGTTATGGACACTAAGGAGCATGCCGGCATCGAGGGTGGACAGAGAGATGCTTATATCTGTCGCAAGACCGATTCGGGAAAGGGTTATCTGATGGTGACTACCGATATGTGTGTGGCAAAGAGTCACCACTGGTATAACTACGGAATCAACCTGCTGAAGAGCGACGACCTCATCAACTGGACTTCCACTACGTTCGACTTCCGCAAGGGTAGTGAGATTTTCTGCGACCCTGAGAGTCCGGACATCATTGCCGACTGGAGCAAGATAAACCGAGTGTGGGCTCCACAGATTTTCTGGGACCCAAATTATGTATGGTCAAACGGTGATAAGGGTGGTTATTTCATCTATTACAGCATTTGGAGTTTCAACGAGGATGACAAATACGACCGCATGGTTTATAGCTATGCCGACAAGTCGTTCACCAAACTGACAAAGCCGCGTGTGCTCTTCGACTGGGGATATGCAACCATCGATGCTGACATCAATTATCTGGAGTCGGACGGAAAGTACCACATGCTCATAAAGAAGGAAGGTGGACATCCTGGCATATTCCAGACGAGCAGTTACAATCTGACCGGTCCGTATCCTGAACCCGACGAGAAGGATTTTGTTAGCTTCGAAGGAAACAAGAAATGTGAGGGCAGTAGTGCCTTCCAGATTCCGGGTGAGGAAGGATGGAGAGTGGCTTACATCCAGTACAGCACTAATCCTAAACAGTACCGTATATGTCAGACTGACAAGTATCTGCGCAATTTCCACGACCCTGTAACCATCGAAGGTGTTAAGGCTCCGCAGCATGGTTCGTTCATGCGACTCACGAAGCAGGAGTACAAGCGACTGGAGAAGTGGAGCGAGAAACAGAAGAATAAATAAAAAGCCCCTACCTAACCTCCCCCATGATGGGGAGGAACTTTAACAACTCTTCAACTGACTGATGCTTAAATCGGCAGATTATTTCCTCGGCGAACTGCGGCTTGTAGCCGACATGCGCGACGGGGAGGACTCCAACTACAGCTTGCACGAGTGCTATACGGAACTCTACCGTGTGTTTAACGAGGCACTCATGTATCTGACATCGGACAAACGACTTGACTTTTCGGGTGCGTTTGCCCGATTCACCTATATAGCACAAAGCACAGCGATGCCTGCCTCCCTGACTCGCAGGGTGAATGCGTTCAGGTCGAGAGTGAAGACTCGCAACTACGAACAGGCGGGCATCACGATGTTTACCTCCGACTGGCGTACGGTCGAGGAGTTCCTGTGCCGTGCGTTTGGAGTGGAAAGGGAGTTTGCCGATAATCCTGCCGACGAGGAAAACGCTGAACCTACGGAGCAGAGCGACACGAACTATATGCGTGTGTCGGTACTGTCGTGGGATGCTTACTATATCTATTGTGTGGCTGACGATGAGGGTGGGGAGACGCTGAAGGTGTGCTATAATAACGACACTAATTTCCTCGGAAACTGGCAATACGTGGCTGCGTTGCTTTCGAAGGGCGACCAACTGAATCTGGTCAATCCGTATCTGAAGGACGGCATCTGTTATCCTGAACTGATAATCTACCAGCCCGACTATCTGATTGACATCTCATCTGTGGCTGAGTGTTTCCAGCCGTTCGGTGCCACAGCCTATTATTTCCTGCTGAAGAAGTTTGCACCAAGTGAGCCGTCAAAGCATAAACTGCTCGGAAACTTTGCCAGTCAGATGCTCGACGAGGAACTTTGGTATAACTGTCAGGAGGGAGGTGAGAGGCGGACGTATAAGGAGAGTGTTGCCGACTTCTTCAGTCGATATTCGTTGCAGATAGTGGCTTGCAGCGATGATATGTCGGGATTTCACGAGGAGGCACAACGCCAGCAGCAGAACATACGTGAGATTCTGCATACCGCCTTCACGGAGGACAAGTTTATCGATGCTTCGAAGATACTGCTCGAGCCTTCGTTCTTCTGCGAAATGCTTGGTGTGCAGGGACGTATGGACTTGATGCAGAGCGACTACCGGGTGCTGATGGAACAGAAATCGGGAAAGAAAGACTACAACACTAACGGACACGTAGAGAAACATTATTGTCAGATGCTGCTCTATTTGGCGTTGCTGCATTACGGCTTCCGACTGAGGAACGAGGACATCTCCTGTTTCCTGCTCTATTCGAAATATCCCGACGGACTGATAAAGGAAACTCCTGCGCCACGACTCCTGTTCGAGATTCTCAGGGTACGCAACCAGATAGCCTGGATGGAGTTCCATTGCAGCAGGGGTGGGGGACGACTGCTCGAACACCTCACCATCGACAAGATAAACGTACTCCGTCGCGACGATAATTTCACGCGTACCTATCTCTTGCCGCCCATCGAGGGTCTGCTGCGAACCATTCAGATGTCGAGCTCCCTTGAGAGGGCTTACTTCCTGCGGATGTTCACGTTTGTACAGCGGGAGCATGTGCTGTCGAAGATTGGCAATTCACAGAAGGAAGCCAGCGGACTGAGTGCCTTGTGGAATTCCACTCTTGAGGAGAAGCGTCAGGCAGGAAATATCTTCTATAATCTTCGGATTATTTCCACGACCCGTGATGAGGTCGAACTACTCACTACGGCTGACGACGGCGACTACCTGCCCAACTTCCGTGTGGGTGATGTGGTGGTACTTTATAAATACAAACGTGACACTCTGCCCGATGTGCGACGTGGTATGGTGTTCCGTGCTTCAATAGCTGCAATTACATCCGATACCCTCCTGCTTCAATTGCGTGCTCCGCAAAGCAATCCGATAGTGTTCCGACAGGATGATGACACGATGTGGGCTGTGGAACACGACTTCATCGAGTCATCTTTTTCAAGCATATACCGTTCGCTCTATGCCTTTCTTGAGGCAGACAAGGAACGTCGCGACCTGCTGCTCGGACAGCGGACTCCTACTGCTGATGATTATTCCTTGCTTATTGGTCCACCGGGAACAGGCAAGACCAGCTACGGACTGATGCGTCAGTTGCGCGAAGAACTGAAACACGAGTCCCACTCCGTACTCCTGCTTTCATATACCAACAGGGCTGTGGATGAGATTTGTTCTAAGCTATTAAAAGATGGTCTTGACTTCATCCGTATTGGTAGCCGACTTTCGTGTCCCGAGGAGTACAAACCCTATCTGCTCGAAAACAAAGTGGCAGGATGCGAAAACATACGTGTAATACGTCACATGCTACTCACGGCTCGTATCGTGGTAGGTACGACGACCTCGATTACGGCTCATCAGGAGATACTTACCATGCGTCCTTTCTCGCTTGCCATCATCGATGAGGCTTCGCAAATTCTCGAACCCCACCTGCTGGGCATCATGTCGGCAAAGTGCGGAGAGAAGAGCAGCATACGACGTTTCTACTTTATTGGTGACCACAAACAGCTGCCTGCTGTCGTTCAGCAGTCGAATGAGGAGTCGAAGGTTGACCAGCCTCTGCTCAACAGAATCGGTCTTTCGAATTGCAGAAACTCCCTCTTCGAACGTCTGCTTCGTATCAGTCCTCCCGAACTCATTGAGCGTTTCACCCGTCAGGGACGAATGCACAGGGATGTGGCTCAGTTTGCCTGCGACCATTTCTATGAAGGCAACCTCAATACCATTCCTCTGCCGCACCAGGAACAGCCTCTCAACTACACATTTTGTAATAATAAAGGTGATGAAATTCTAAGTCTTGTGGCTACCCATCGCATTGCTTTCGTGAATGTAGAGCAGCCTGTTCACAGCACTTCGGCAAAGGTAAACCAGCCGGAAGCCGAACTCATTGCCGACGTCGTGGTAGCTGTGTATAACCTTTACAGAGAGAGTGGACGTGAGTTTTCTGCTACTCAGAGTGTGGGAGTAATCGTACC
>CAJODY010000043.1 GCA_905233285.1 uncultured Bacteroidaceae bacterium | reverse complement strand
GTGCACGGCAACCACACATGTTTCCTTAGATTTTTTTGAACCATGTAATGAAACCGCCTAAGAACGACAATACCACGACGCATGTTATGGCGTATGCGAAGTCATGATCCAGAGAGAACCCTTCCGGTGCAATCAGGATATACGAAGTGCAGATTGCGGTCATCCACAGGGCAGGTATGAGGGCAATGAGAACCTCCATGCGTGGCAGTTTATCCCTTCGGCATCGCAGCGAGAGCCATATCGTGATAGCCCAGAACGTGAATACCGACAGTGTCTGGTTCGACCATGCGAAATATCTCCACAGCACATCGAAGTGCATAGCCATCAGGATAGCGGAAATCACGAACAGTGGAACCGACAGCAGGATGCGCTTATACACCTTGTTCTGCTTATAGTGTGTGAAGTCGGCAGCAATCAGTCGAGCTGAACGGAAAGCCGTGTCACCAGAAGTGATAGGTGCAGCAACCACTCCCAATATAGCCAGAACCGCTCCTGCGTGTCCCAGCCAGCTGTTGCAGATGGCATTCACCAGCAGAGCCGGCGACATCTTGCCCGTTTCCGGAATAGTCATTACGTTTATCAGTTTCTCATACGGAGTATCACCTGCAACGTCGAGACTGTCGGCAAACTTAATGGTAGCAGCAGCCCATACAAGGGCCACCAGACCCTCCGTAATCATCGCACCGTAGAAGATTGGACGTCCGTACTTCTCGTTTTTCAGACAGCGTGCCATCATAGGCGACTGAGTGGCATGGAATCCGCTCACCGCACCACAGGCAATCGTGATGAACAGTCCGGGGAACAGTGGCATCGTCGATTTCGGATGATGATTCGTGAAAGCCTCAGTTATTTCAGGCATCTCTCCGCTTTGGGTGAAAATACCGTAAGCCAGTCCTGCAGCCATGATGAGCAGTGCAACACCAAATAGCGGATACACCTTGCCGATCAGTTTGTCGATAGGCAGCAGAGTGGCCAAAATATAATAAGCGAAAATCAGTATTACCCAGAAATCCTTGGTGAAGAAAAATCCCTGATTCGGCACCATAGTGCTCAGCAGGTCGGCAGGGGTCGTTACGAACACCGCACCTACGAGAGTCATCAGTCCCAAGGCCAGCACACGCATAACCAGACGGGGCAGACGTCCCAGATTGTCACCGATGATCTCCGGCAGACTCGCACCGTTCATTCGTATCGAAATCATTCCCGACATATAATCGTGAACGGCACCTCCGAAAATACATCCCAGCACAATCCACAGATAAGCCGCCGGACCGAACAGGATACCTTGAATGGCACCGAAGATAGGTCCTGTGCCTGCAATATTCAGAAATTGAATCAGATAAACCTTCCATGTGGGCATCGGTATATAGTCCACACCATCTTGTTGTGTGTAGCAGGGGGTCTGACGTTTTGGGTCAACTCCGAACACATTGTCCACCATCTTGCCGTAAAGCAAATAGCCAAGAACCAGACATAAAACTGCTGAGAGAAAAGTAATCATTTTGTCTTACTCTATTTTTGTGCAAATTTACGCATTCTTCTGCAATTTATCGTACCTTTCTACTCTTAATTTATTTTAAATTGCAACCAATTCGCTTATTCTTCCTACATTTGCAAAAAATCACATCGTCATGCACTCAAAAATCCTGCATATCTGTCTCGTTTTTCTCCTGTCTTTTATCTGTTTCAGCTCTGCTGACGCACAGGTATGGACTGGCGACGACAACCATCAGCCGAAATACGAAACACGTGCCGTATGGCTCACCACACTCAACGGTCTCGACTGGCCTCGTCATCGTGGCTACGGCATAGCAAGCGAGGAGATACAGAAAGCAGAACTCTGCCGCATACTCGACCAGTATCAGCAGCTCAACATCAACACTGTCATCCTCCAGACTCGTGTCCGTGGAGCGGTCATCTATCCTTCACGTTTCGAACCCTGGTACGATGCCTTTACAGGCACTTCGGGTCGGGCTCCTACCTACGACCCTCTGCAGTTCTGCATCGAGGAGTGCCACCGCCGCGGACTCGAACTCCATGCTTGGGTGGTATGCATACCCCTCGGAAAGGTTGCCGACCAGAAGCGCTACGGCAGGGAGGGAATCCTGCGTCGTCGCCCCGAACTCTGCAAGACAGTGGGCAAGGATGCCTTCATGATTCCCGGCAATCCTGCCACAGCCGACTACATCGCAGCCATCTGTCGCGAGATAGCTGAGCGATACGATGTCGATGGCATATCGCTCGACTACATACGCTACCCCGAGAAAGAGTTTAAGTTCTCCGACAACAACCTCTACCGCGGTCCATCCTACGGTCTTGCCGATTGGAAACGTGAGAACATTACCCGCATCGTGCGCCGCATCCACGACGAAGTGAAAGCCGTCAAGCCCTGGATAAAACTGAGCAGTTCGCCCATAGGCAAATATGCCAACGTGAGCCGCTACTCAGCAGGAGGGTGGAACTGCTATACAGCCGTCTTCCAAGACCCTCGTCTCTGGCTTCGCGAAGGGTGGCAGGACATGCTCTTCCCCATGATGTACTTCCAGGGCAACAACTTCTATCCCTTCCTCTACGATTGGCAGGAAAACAGCTATGGACATCCCATCGTCCCCGGACTTGGCATCTACTTCCTCGACCCTCGCGAAGGACGTTGGCAACTCCCTCAGGTACGTGCCGAGATGCATGCCGCACGCAATTCTGAAATTGGTGGCATTGCGTTCTATCGTAGCGACTTCCTCACTCGTAATGTCAAAGGACTTGCCGACTGTTGCCGCAGCGAATTTTTCTCCCGTCCGGCTCTTACCATTCCTATGAAGTGGATGCCTGGCTATAACACTCCGGTATCCGTTCCTTCTGCGTTCAGTCATCAGCCCGGACTGCTTTCATGGCAGGGCGATGCCTATTGCTACAATGTTTATGGCAGTAACGAGTACCCGGTTGATTGTTCACGTGCCGAAAACCTCGTCGCAGCACGAGTACTCACGAACCGACTCGAACTTACAGGTCGCGCTGCCGGATTCCGGTTCTATGCCGTTACAGCCCAGAACCGCTACGGACTTGAAAGCGAACCTGTACAACAGCCTGCTCCGGCACTCTCTGCCGACCATTCCCACCTCAACGTGTCCTATCTCATCAACCGCGACCTGAAAGGACAGAAGAAATCAAAAAAGAAAAAGAGAAAATAGTTTACCGTACGGTAATGTTCAATTTGCCGTTTGCAATTGAACATTGAAATCCATGTTCGATTCGTGGAGTCAGTTCCACGTTGGCATGTGCTCCGTACCGCTCATACAGCATGATGGCGAGCACACCCATATTCATTCTGAAATTCATTTCCACTACGGGGTGCAGTCGTCCGTCGGCAGTTGTCAGCATATCAATGCCTACATATCCCTTGTAGCAGGTTTTGCATAGATGCGTCTTGTGATAATCTACAAGCCTCTCCAGCAGCTCCCTGTCGATATCTATTCGTTGTATCAGTTCCTCCTGACTCTCCACATAGTTATGCTGATACGTGCCGTTCCGGTCGGCAGCAAACACGCTGTATCCCACAAACTCACAACCTCCCCTTTCGTCGAGCAGGAACTCCATTGCGCAGTCCTGCTGCTTGTCGTCGTAGAACCTGTCCGCTACGTACCCTCCGTGAGCACTTATCAGTCCGTTGAGTCTCTCGTTCAGGTGAGCGTGACTCAGTCCGTCGGCTGTAAACACCCCTCTGCCCGACGATGACCACAGCGACTTGAATATCTTGCTTTCGCTCTGTTGGGGCAGGGTAGTGCAGAACTCCATCTCTCCACCCAGCAACAAGTCCGAACGGAATTCGCTTAGCAGTTCCCTGATATACCCGCATGCATACTCACGACTAGACAACCGTCTCACCTCCGCAAGCCATTCGTCCGTAGGCAGCAGTCTGTGGTCTATACCCATCTTCTCGTACCTGTGTTTCGTAGCCATACTCCATCCCCACGGACCGTCTTTCCACACTTCCGCAAGCATACGGAGGTCATCCTCCATCTGCTGAATACGCTTCGGAGGTGTATATTCCCGCACTCCCGCAGCCAGAGCCATATCGTTCGACGGATTAAATATCGCAGGCAGATTCCACATGATTATTGCGTTTACGATGCAAATGTACAAAAAATTGTACATAAATGCACAATAAATGGTAAATGGTCAATGTTTGGTGGTCAATAATCCTTACCTTTGCGCATTATCAACACCTAACTATGGTACGTAAAGCAGATAAAAACGACATACCGGGACTGATAGCCTTGCTCTATCAGGCAGACGCCGTGCACCACGGCATACGTCCCGACCTCTTCAAGTCCGACACACCGAAATACAGCGAACAGGAACTCGAAGCCATACTCGACGACGAGCGCAAACCTATCTTCGTCTTTGACGACGGCGGCAGGGTAGAGGGACATGCCTTCTGTCAGATAACCGAAGTGCGTGGTCACCGCCTGCTTCAGGACATCAAGACCCTCTACATCGACGACATCTGCGTTGATGAGGCTTCACGGGGCAAACATATCGGTACAGCCCTCTACGACTATGTCCGCAACTATGCCCTCTCCATCGGATCCCTCAACGTATGGGGAGGAAACGACTCGGCACTCTCTTTCTATCAGAGCATGGGAATGAAAGTACAGAAGACAGGAATGGAAATGGTACTTTAAGTGGGAGTTAAAATGGAAGTAAGAAATCTGAAGACATGGTCACTGTTAGCTGTTCTGACCGTCTGCATGGCAGTCAGTACGGGTTCGTGCACCTCGAAAGGCGACAACACAGCATCCCGACCGACAATCGACAAGATAGAGCAACGCGGCGAACTGCTCATCGGCACTACCGGCGACTACCGTCCCCTCTCGTTTCGTGAACCCGACGGCACCTATTGGGGCTTCGGCATCGACGTGGCACAGGAGATAGCAAGCCGCATGGGCGTTGACATAGAATTCGTCCAGAGCTCATGGCCTACGCTCACAGCCGACGTACTTGCCGAACCGCAGCTCTTCGACTTCGCCATCGGTGGAATAACCATTACCGATGCACGTCGTGAGACCATGCTCATGAGCGACGGATATCTGGCCAACGGAAAGACCATCCTCTGCCGAGCTGCCGATGCCGCGCGTTTTCAGTCGCTTGCCGACATCGACCGTCCGGAAGTCCGCGTCATGGTCAACCCGGGTGGACTCAACGAGAACCCATGCCGACATCTCCGTTCATCCTCGCAACGAAGAGATACCCTCGCTCATAGCTCAGGGCGATGCCGACGTGATGATAACCGAGATAACCGAAGCACCATATTATGTCCAGGCAGATTCACGCCTTGCAGCACCGCTGCTCGACCGTCCCTTCAACCATGCAGAGATAGGCATCCTCATGCGTAAGGGACAGGACGACCTGCTGGAGATCGTCAACGACATCATCAGCCAGATGAAGACCGACGGCACCCTTCGTCGCCTCCACGACAAATACGGTCTCGTCTATTCCTATTGAACACTATGAAACCGGCACAGATATTCCGCCAGTACATCTGGATAATCAACAAACTTAGGACATATCGCGGACTGACATTCGAAGAACTGAACCGTAAGTGGATAGAAGACAGAGTTGCCGACGGCAACCCCTTGCAGCGCTCGTCGTTCAACCGTCATCGCGATGCCATCCTCGACATGTTCGGTATCATCATCGACTGCGAACCGAAGACCTACCGCTACTACATCAGCAACAACCGTGCACTCTGCGACGACAGCATCGAGCGGTGGCTCTTCTCCACGCTGGCAGTCCACGGGGTGCTGGCAGACAGCTCTTCCGTCAAGGAGCGCCTGGTACTTGAGAATGCGCCATCCGGCGAACAATACCTCGAACCCATCATCCGTGCCATCAAGACCAACCACCGGCTGCTCATCGGCTACAAGGCATTCGGAGCAGAAGGCTACGAAAAGATGCTCTGTCCCTATGCCCTCAAACTCAGCCAACAGCGCTGGTACCTGCTTGCCTTCACAGGTCGTCACATAGCAGTCTATGCCCTTGACCGCATGACGAAGGTGGAACAGACTGACGCGACCTTCGAGATGCCTGCCGACTTCTCGCCCCAGGAATTCTTCTCCGAATACTACGGCGTGCTCACCGACGGCACACCTATGACGCATGTCGTCGTCCGTGCCCACGACCGTATGCCCGACTACCTGCGCACCCTGCCACTTCACCATTCGCAGCGCGAACTGAAGTCAACCGGGCATTACACCGACTTCAGTTTCGACATCCGTCCCACAGCCGACTTCCTGGGTCAGCTCCTCTCCCACGGCGACGGCATCGAAGTGCTCAAACCTCGTGCCTTGCGCCAGAAAATGAAAGACTTGATAGCTGCGAACCTGCAAAGATATTGATTGGTTCAAGAGTTCAAGAGTTCAAGGGGGACAAGGAGTCGGTTTGCTACAATGCTACAATGCTACAATGCTACAAGTGTAATTTACTGATTTTCCGCGTCCTCGACGAAAAATGGAGAAAGAGGGGGTAGGGGGTAATTAATAAATAATGAAAAAATCCTATAAATGACAGCGACGAAGTCGCTAACGACTGATTATTAGAGATTTAGAAATTATTTTTAAATAAAAACAAAAAAAATATTTTTTTTTCTTGTTTTATTTTATATTATTATTTATTATATTTTATATAATAAATAATAATATATATATTATATATGGCGCAATGTAAAAAATGGCTTGTAGCATTGTAGCATTGTAGCATTGTAGCAAACTGTAGTACCCTGAAAAAAGTTGAATGGATTTTACCTTAACCCTGTCAGGGGTTGAATGCTTTTCAGTACTTTAATTCTTATCCCTGAAAAAAGTTGAATGATTCTGTAGCCTTTTCCTGAAAATGGTAGACACATTTCTACCATTATACTGATATACTGGACACCCTTTTTCCTGCTTTTGTATACATATTCCTGAAGAGATAGACATCTTTTCCTGACAAAGTAGACATAGTCATGAGGTCTGACGAAGCGCTGAACAGAACTCTTCGTTTAGCCGTCACGAACTTCTCGTTGCGCCCGCACGCAACATTCAGCGCTTAGGAGAAAACATTATGTTACATTGAAACATTGAAACATTGAAGCAAATTTTTTTTGCTTTGAGTTTGATAGATAAGAAATTTATTCGTAACGTTTGCTGACGTTATACTAGAAAAGCATTTTTATTTATTACTACTATGAAAACAAAGAGACTATTTATGTTGCTTGTGACTCTGGTGAGTCTTGCAACGGCATGGGCAGCCCAGCCTAACGTAACAGTTAAAATGACCAAAGCCGAGCGTATCGGATTCCATGTGTGGGTGACCTACATGATTACGAACAACGAAGGACAGGATGCAAAGTTCGACCTTATGAACCCTAGAGCCACATATGCCTACAGCAGCGATGGAGGAAAGTACGAAGTGATGATTTTGAGAGGCGACAAACGTTATACGGAATATGCCGACATGACGTTTCCAGCAGGCATTCCGGTAAAGGTACAGCTTGTAGTGGCTAATGTCCCTGCATCGGAGGGAACGCTGGCCAAAGTGTCGCTTGGTTTGGCTACACCTTGGGATAAATTCCCTACCATCAATCAGAATGTACCTATTATGATGCCAAGCCCCAACTCTGACAATGAGAATACGGTGCTGAACTATCCGTGGGTCGCAATAAAGACTTTGTCTTGCGAGCGCCTCAAAAATGGAGTCACACAGATGTTCACCCTGACCTCTCCAAATGCAGTGAAGATTGAAATTACTAAGGTGACAGCTTACGATGAAGATGGCAACACCTATCCTTGTATATTTGACACGGACATTTCGGCACTCACTGTTCCGGAGAACCTACCAAAGAAGTCTAGTATTACTGTAAAGAACGTTCCGGCTTCGCTGAAGAACCTGTTGGCCATCAAGGCAGACCTGCGTATCGACGGCTTCCGCTATCTCCTGCAGTTCAATAACGTAGCAATCAAGTAGCCGGGTATCTTTTTCGGATTATCCCCAAAAGCAAAGACATTTATACAATAGGCAGAGACTGTAAAATTCATGCAGTCCCTGCTTATTCGTTTTCGTCTGATGGCAACAAGAAATGGTCGCCCCAGAGTGTTCTTTTTTGTTTTTTTTCTCAAATAAATCTGTGAGATACGTGTAATCCGTATTCAGGGGGATCTTTTTTCTTAACCTTAATTAACACATGGTGTCCTGACTTTTGGGACAGCCCCCACCGTATCTTTGCAAAAAAATAATTCAAAGAGAGAGTCATTAACCCTTAACCCAACCTTATATAAAGTTATGACATCAATTATTTTATTCATCTGTCTTTTCAAACTAATCGACATCATCCTGAAGTGCGTTGAGAACAAAAAAGTATCTCACGGAAATTGATGGTTTGAAGAAAAACGCGTATATTTGCAAGGAAAATCTAATAAATTGCACTCAATGCCCATAGGGGGCAGAAGGATTTGGACGGGGAGATGTATGATGGCTGATGTATGATGTATGATGGCTGATGTATTATGTTCCGTAGCTTGAATGCAAATTGGATTTGCAAATGATAAAAGAGAAAGTAAACACACCAAGGAATGAGACTTTTACGTGGTTGGAGCCATGAGCATGGCGCAAACCATGTATCGTACATGTGACGATGGTGGCAAACGCACGGCAGGCGTTGTTTGGCAAGCTTACGCATAATGGTACGGAGGCTGTAATAGAAAAGACTCCAATTGGCTGGGCTCTCATCAATCAGCAGCGAAGATTGATGGAGTTGTGCCCTGAGATAAAGATTCTTGCTGACAAGGTGATGCCTGATCATCATCACATGGTGCTTCAGGTGCAGCTGACTATGCCCCGTAGCATCAGACAGGTGGTACGCGGTTATATGCAGGGATGCAAGGAGGAAGCACGCAAACTGGGGTATGTTGAGAATTTGTATGACGCACCGCCATTCTATTGTGTGCTGACGCACAAAGGGCAATTGCACGCGATGATAGAATATGTTAAAGCCAACACGGAACGTGCTTGGCAGCGCAGGCAGAATCCTGATCTCTTCAGGATGCATCGCAAGACGGAAGTATGTGGGTTGCAGTTCACATCTATGGGTAATCATTTCTTGCTGGATTGGCCTGAAAGACAATTGGTGGAAATGAGTCGTGAAGCCAGTAAAGGTCACCTTCGCACTATTACCACGCGCCCGCCGCGTATTTATACATTCAGCGCCGCGTCTCGTCATCGCACCCGCGAAGCGGTTTAGTTGGGTAAACTTTACTGTAACCGTAAACTAAAAAGAGAAGCTAACCATCAGGTTAGCTTCTCTTTTTTTATTCTTACCAGCCGTCGTCGACTTCGTCTTCGATGAAGAGGGTGCGGTTCACACCGTAGTCTTCGTAGCTTGTGTTCAGAATGGTTGTGCGCTGTCTAAGTTCGACAATCTGCATCGCTGGTTTTATATATTTTTTCTTTGTCATAGTTGTGTCCTCCTTGTTTTAGTTGATGAATACTTTCTGTCCGTTCGCAATGTAGAAGCCTCGTTTGGTAGGCTTGCTGTTCAGTCTTCTTCCGCTCAGATCGTACCAGATGGTAGGCTGGTTGTCGTCTTCGGATTCTGAATCCTGGACTGATTTGATTCCGGTAAGGGTTTCGAAGGCGAAGAATCCCTTGATGGCACTGATACCATCGTAGGTGAGGTAGGATTTGCCGGCTGTGATGACGCCTCCGGAACTGAGTTTGTAGAAGCCCACAACGTCGTTTTTCTTGTTGAGTACGTAGGCATTACCCGGGTTGGTGATGGTGGATGGTGTACCTGCCAGTTCGTTGCCTTCGTAGCCGCCTTCGCTCGTTGTGCCATCAGCTGTGGAAGTCAGGAGGAAGTAGGGTGTGCTGCTCTTGAGAATGGTGCCCTGTCCGCTGTTTATCTTGCGGTCGCTGATAGGCGACAGTGTGAGTGTGGTGCCGTCGAGAGCTGCTTTGAATACCTGAGTCTCCTCAGGGGCTTGGAAGTGGTTTGCGTCATAGTAGAATGTTGTCCAGTATTCACCTGTTGCACCTTCGTTGCCTTTCAGATGAGCCAGGGCGTCTTTTTGCAGATATTGTCTGCCATTGTTCACATAGTCACTTCCGTTCCAATATTCGACGCCGTTTATGGTCACCCTGCCGCATGAGGTTTCGCTGTAGGAGCTTCTTCCGATACAGTCCTGACCGCAGTATGTTCCTTTCTTGGCAACCAGATGGGTAACGCCGGAGGTGATGGTGATGCCGTCGCAAGAACCGCCTTGAGCGGCACCTATGGCAGTAGAGTAGGAACCGCCTATAGCATCGATGATGCCGCCTTCAAAGACTATGCTTCCACATGATCTGTCATCGAGGCCTCCGCCGCCAATTGCCGGATCTATTGCACCTGAGGCTTTCAGGGCACCCTTGCCTTGAATGCTGAGTGTAGTGCCTGTGCCGCCAACAAAGAGAGCAGGATAAGATGTGTTCGTATTAGACAATGTGTTCATAGTCTTGTCGGCAAGGACGATGGTGGCATTGCCTTGGCACTTGATGCAGTAGCCTGCTACTGCATAATCGGTGGTTGTGATATTTACGCCATTAAGTGTTGTCTTGGCGCCGTCGCCTATTATGATTCTGTTGGATGTCGTTTCTCCGGTGCCCTTGATGAGTGCTCTGGCGCCGTCAGGAACGGTTACTTCATTTTCGTTTATATTAGCAAAGATGAATTTAGTATGAGGGATATATTCTTCTCCGTCGTTCTTGTATTCCGATCCGTCCCAGCGTACAATGCCGTCGATATACACTCCTGGACAGTAATGGGCACTTCCTATGCAGACATTGGCATCGTTGCTGCTGATAGCTTCTAAGTAATCTACGTTGCTGCCAATCGTGATGGTGCCGCAATCGTTGCCGGAGTCGCTACCGATGGCAGCACTTCCTGAAGCACCAACAGCCGTGATATATCCGCCGTTGATCGTAATATTGCCACAGGTGCCGTAGTCGTTTTTGTATCCGCCGCCTATAGCAGGATAAGAATACATGCTTGTTGCATCCAGTCTGCCGGTGCCACCTATGGTAAGTGTGGTACCGCTATTGCCAGCCCAGAGGGCAATGGAGTTCATTCCTTCAGTAAGCAGTGTGTTTCTAGTGCCGCTGAGCAAATCGATTGTAGCCGAACCCTGGCACTTGATGCAATAACTGTCAGTTTCGGATTTGTGGATATCCACACCGCTCAGACCCACAACGGCTCCATTGCCGATGATGATGCTGTTGCTCGTCGCTTCGCCGGTACCCATGATGAGGGCGTTCTCACCGGCAGGAACGGTCACTTCACCATTGTTGATGTTGGCAACTACCAAATGGTCGAGCGGAAGGTATTTGTCGCCGTCGTTCACGTAGTTGTCTCCGTCCCAATATTCTGTGCCACCGATGGTAACCAGATTCTTGTCGAAGTCGTCGTCGCTGCCTCTTCCGATGCAGTTTTTAGCACCTGTGCCTTTTATGGCAGTCAGAAATTTCACGCCGGATGTGATGACGATGTTGCCACATCTTTCCTGATCGTTACCTGTACCGATACCGGCAGCACCTTCGCCACCTATGGCAGTTATGATGCCGCCTTGTATCTCTACGCCGCCGCAGTCGTTTACGGTGTTGTGCTTACCTCCACCGATACCGGCACAACCGGTGCCGCCCTGGGCAATCAGTGTGCCTGTGCCCAGTGTTTCGCCTTTGATGATGAGGTCGCTATGTCCTCTGGTACCCACCCAGAGAGCAGGGTATGCATCCTCTCCCGATGTGCCTGTGCAGGTGATGATGCTCTCAGTGCCGTCTTTCAGGATGATGGTGGGGTAGCCATCGCACTTTACAGGACAGCCTGTAGTGCTGATATTCACGTTTTCAAATGTTGTTTCGGTTGTACCTCCGAAGATTATTTTGTTGGATGTCGTTTCTCCAGTACCCTTGATGAGTCCTCTGGCGTCGGTGACCGTCACTGGACCATTGTTGATGTTGCCGAAGGTGAATTTATCCTGATTGAGATATGTATCGCCATTGTTCTGATAGTTGGTGCCGTCGAAATACACCACGCCATCAATAGTCACCTGGTCACAAGTACCCTCTGCCAAATCGCTGCTACCGATACATTGGTCAGCTGCAAAACCCCTGATAGCTGTCACTTGGGTCACACCTTCGGTAATAGAAACGCTTTCGCAATAGCCGCCGTCGTCAGCACCGATACCGGCAGCTCCTTCACCACCGGTGGCTGTGATGATGCCGCCACAGATGTAGATGCTTCCGCATGTGCTTATTGCATTATGGAATCCACCGCCGATAGCCGCTGAGTTGGCTCCGCCCTGTGCAATCAGTGTACCATTGCCCAGGGTCTCCCCCATGATGGTAAGGTTACAGTAGTTCGTCTTGTCGCCGACCCAGATGGCAGGGTATGCAACTTCGTGTGTTGCACCTGTGCTGGTAACGGTGTTCGTCGTACCGTCTTTCAGGACGATGGTGTTGTTGCCATTGGCAAGTATGCACCATCCTTCAGTGCTGATGTTCACGTTGTCGAGCGTCACTCCGGATGTGCCATTGAGGGTGATGGTGTTGGATGTTGGCGTACCGTTACCCATGATGACATAGTGTGCGCCGTCAAGAAGGTTGAATGAGGTGCTGTTGATGTTGCCCAAGATGAACTGATTCTGGTCGAGATAGCCTTCGCCGCCATGCTGGTAGGCTGTGCCGTCCCAATATTCGGTGTCGTCGATGATCACGCTGTTACAGATTCTTTCTTCTTTGCCTCTTCCGATACAGTTTTTAGCACCTTCACCTCTTGTTGCCGTAAGGCTGGTCACACCGTTGGTGATGACGATGTTGCCGCAATAGCCTTCATTGCTACCGGTACCTATGCCTGCAGCACCATTGCCGCCGGTAGCCGTGATGGTACCACCGGTGATGGTGATGTCGCCGCAATGGCCGTTATAAGATGTTCCGATGCCTGCAGCACTGGTGTGACCCTCAGCATTGATGATGCCGCCCCGAATGACGATATTATCACAGGCGATTCCGCCGATGCCAGGATAGTAGTTTCGACCCTCTGCAGACAAACTGCCGGTGCCGCTTTCCTGTCCCTCGATGATAAGTGTCTTTTTCGGACCTGCTGGAATGCTCGAGTCGCCTGCCGCTTTGATAGCGGGTGTTCCCAACACACGATTATTCGAGCCGTCTTTCAGAACGATAGTGGCATCACCCTGACAGTTAATACCGCTGGATGCGAAGCCGTCGATATAGAGGTCGTGCAGCATTACCTTGGCACCGTGGCCGACGGTGATGCTATTCATTATTGGAGAGACTACGAGCGGAGCCGTAACGATGGCATGTGAAGAGGCTGGCACAGTTGTAGAGCCGTGTCGGACGTTCGAAAAGTAGAATTTGTCGGCCTTGAGATATTCCTCACCGCCGTTGCGGTAACCTGCCTCGTAGCCTGGTATATTACCGTACCAATAGGGTGCATCATTGATTGCCACCATGAAACAGTCGGAACCAGGACCTTTTCCTATACAATCGACAGCTCCTGTGCCCTTAACGGCAGTGAGGCTTTTCACACCGTTGGTGATGTTAATATCACCGATTTCTCCTCCCTCGTAGTCACAGCCGATGGCGCCCATGCCACTGCCGCCGTAGGCGTTGATGATGCCGCTGTCGAAGCGAATACTGCCACAACGGTGGTCTGTGTTATGACGTCCGCCGCCGATGGCTACGCTGCCGTCTGCACCTGTGACATTCAGAACGCCAGTGATTCCTCTATCACCGCGTATGGTGAGTACCTTGCCATTATCGCCTATCTGGATGCCAGGATATGTGTCGTGGGCAGTCAGTGTGTTAGTGGTTTCGTCTTTCGGAATGATGAGGGCATGACCGTAACACATGATAGCGTAATCCTGACTGTTGATGGTGACGTTGTCGAGCAGCAATGTGCCGTCGTCGCCGATATTGATATGATTGGATGATGTCTCGCCGCCACTTGTCACCATCCAGTACTCATCGCCAGGAACCGTCACTTCAGCCTTGCTGACATTGGCAAGACCAAATTTTTCCTGATTAAGATATGTCTCGGCGTAGTCGCGGTAATTTGTGCCGTCATAACATACTCTGCCGTTGATGGTAATCGTACCGCAGGAACTGCTGCTGCCTCTTCCGATGCAGTCAACTGCACCGTTGCCTTTCCAGGCCCTTACTCTGGTCACGTTGGAAGAGATGGTGATGTCGCCGCAAGAACCGCTGTTGTCGCCGCCTATACCGGCAGCTCCTAAGCCACCAAAAGCGGTGACGATGCCACTCTGTATCTCTATGTCGCCACAGCCGCCGTCACCATTGTGGTATCCGCCTCCGATACCCGCACAGTTGTCTCCGCCTTGTGCCACCAGTGCACCGGTGCCCAGTGTTTCGCTCTTGATGGTGACTTTGTAATCTTTACTCTTGTCACCTACCCAGAGAGCGGGGTATCCCCCCGTGCTGAACAGTGAGTTCTCCGAACCGTCTGCCAGTATGATGGTGGCATCGCCATTGCAGAGCATACACCAGGCATCCTTAACGATGTACACGTTGCTGAGCGTCACCGTAGATATATCTTCGAGGGTAATCTGGTTGGATGTCATCTCGCCAGTGCCCGCTACGAGCCAATGCTGCCAGGCCCGCACCGTTACTGATCCGATGTTGATATTGGCAAAGTTGCATCTGTCCTGAGTGAGATAGGGTTCGCCATTGTTCTGATAGTTACTTCCGTCCCAATATTCGACGCCGTTTATGGTCACTTTGCTGCAGTTGCTTGATGTGCTTCTTCCGATGCAGTCGGAAGCGCCGAAGCCTTTTTTTGCCTCGACGCGACATACACTGTTGCTGATGACGATGTCGCCGCAATCGGTACTTGTGCAGCTACCGATGGCTGCGCAGTTTGTTCCACCATCAGTCATCAGGGTGCCCGCACCCTGAATGGTGAGCGTCGTACCTGTGCCGCCTGCCAATAGGGCGGGATAGTCGGAACGCATGCATGTCAGCACGTTCAGCGATGCCTCCTTCAGCTCGATGATGGCATCGCCCTCACACTTCACGCAGTATTCCTCGCTTTTGAGATTCACGCCTTTAAGGGTAACCTTGGCATCGTCGCCGATGTCGATTCTGTTCCAACATTCGCCCGTACCTCCTATTATAGCACGCGAAGCGGCAGGTACTGCCACATGGGTGTTGTTGACGTTAGCAAAGTAGAACTTGTCTGCCTGGAGATATTCCTCGCCGCCGTTGCGGTAGGTGTTCTCCAGGTTGCCGTACCAATATACTATATCGTCGACAAATACTGCTGTGCAGGCTCCGTCGTTTCTTCCTATACACTCTGTGGCACCGGCGCCCTTCACGGCGGTCACACTCCTCACACCGCCGGTGATGTTGATTATATCGCAGGTGGCTCTTGACTCGTCGCAGCCGATGGCCGGTTTGCCGCTTCCACCCGTAGCGTTGATTACACCGCCTTGTATAGTGATACTGCCGCAGCGGTTATCCGCATTATAATATCCGCCACCGATGGCCACACCTTTGTCACCGCCCGTGACATTTAGTACGCCCGTGTTTTCTGCCTCGCCCTTAATGGTGAGTGAGTAGCCCAGGTCGCCCACCCAGAGTGCGGGATATGCCGGGTCTGCTGATGTGTTAGTGCAGGTAATGGTGTTTGTAGTGCCGTCTTTAAGGATGACGGTACATATGCCGTTAAAGAGCATACACCAGTCTGGGTTACTGATTTGCACATTGCTGAGCGTCACCGTAGATGTACCTTGGAGGGTGATCTGGTTGGACGTAACAGAACCATTGCCTGTTACTAACCAATGCTGACCGTCCGGCACCGTTACAGGTACGTCGTTGATACATACCTCTTGATCATATGCCCATGCTCCAGAGACAGCTGTCATGAGCAATATGAAAAAAGTAAAAAGTTGTTGTTTGAACCGTGATAGAGTATTCTCACGTTCGACAAAGCTCAACTCCGTTGGACTTTGTCCTCTCTCAAAAGATTTTTTCATTTTTAGTTTAAGGTTTTTTATTCTATGTTTGAAGATGTGTTTTCAAATAGCAAAGGTAAGATTTATTTTTTTTCTTCTGCAACAAATTTGAAAAAAAAGTATTATCTTTGCAGCAAACCATAATTTATATCCGTAGGCTAAGGGGCTTAACCTTTGCGGATAGGACAAGACAGAGATATGACATATACTTATAATTATCCGAGACCGGCAGTGACGGCTGACTGTGTGGTGATTACGAGGGAGAAGGAGCCGAGGGTGCTGCTCATTCAGAGAGGGAACGAACCGTTTAAGGGATGCTGGGCTTTTCCCGGCGGGTTCATGGATATGGACGAAACGACGGAGGAGTGTGCTGTCCGCGAACTGGAGGAGGAGACTGGGATGAAGGTGAAGGAGCTGCAGCAGATAGGGGCTTATTCGAAGGATTTGCGCAAGGACGAAGAGACGCTGATGGTGCCTGTTTATATGGTGCCGTTTTTGTAATAATTATCAGCTCATAAATAGATATAGAATATGAACTCTCTTGAATCCGCTTTACAACTGGCTCTCGATGCCCATAGGGGGGCAGAGGGATTTGCCAAAAGATGTCGGATAAAGAATTAAGGTATAGATGTGAGAATAAGACATTATGAGTGAGCTGAGTGTGATACATATTGTAGTGTTGTATTTCGTTGCCACGAATGTGGTGACGTTCTTTATGTATGGCATTGATAAGTGGAAGGCGAAGCGGGCGAAGTGGCGCATTTCGGAGGCTACGCTGTTGGGGATGGCTGCCATCGGCGGCTCTGTCGGTGCATGGATGGGAATGAAGCTGTGGCACCATAAGACGCAGCATAAGAAGTTCAGGTTTGGCATTCCGCTTATCCTGCTGGCGCAGATTGCGATAATATTTTGCTCTTTTTATCTGCTTTTGAAAAAAAATGTTTAACTTCGCAGCAGAAAATATGTTTTACTGATGTTACATTACAAAGATATGAAGAATTGGTTTTTCAAAGCAATGGTTATACTGGCTGCTGCGCTGCTTTTGAACGGATGTGGCGAGTATGAGAGTTCGATGGATGAGGAGACGGAAGGGGCGCTCGTAGAGCAATACGGAGAGCCCGTAGTAGTGGAGCTGTCGAAGCCGGGAACGCTGAAGAGTAAGCTGGGATATAAGGAAGGGCAGGAGTTGCCGTTCCTGCGTGTGGCAGGACAGATGGGGGCAGAGGATTTTGCTTATCTGAATACTTTTTCAGGACGATACGGACTGAAGGTAATTGACCTGCTGGATGCAACGATTGTGGCTGGCGACAGCGCGTATCTGAAGAATATGGACGAGGATGCGTATAAGATTACGAAGGATAATGTGCTGGGCAGTTATATGTTCGACGGTTTGTCGCGACTGGAGAAGCTGTATTTGCCACGAAATCTGACGAAGATTGAGAATAGTGCGCTGTATGGCAGGTATAATCTGGATTATGTGTTTATGCCGCAGGGTGTGAAGGAGATTGGCGATTATGCGTTCAAGGGATGTTCGCAGCTGTCGTCGCTGGTTCTGCCCGATTCGCTGGAGATAATCGGCTATCAGCCGTTTTCGGAGGGAATAAAGTCGATACGTATTCCGAGAACTGTGAAGGAACTGAGCGACAGCGGTATAGGCGAGATAGAGGATATCTATATGGAATGGACACCTGAGGAGGTGGAGAAGTTCCAGGATGTGTCGCTGGAGTGGATAAGGTTTGAACATAACGGCAATCAGAGCATAATGCATTTCATACGTCCTACGCTGCATGTGCCGGCCGAGTATATAGATGCGTATAAGCAGGCGTTCCGCGGCAGCTGCAAGGTGGTAGCGGATGCGGACGAGGAATAAACGGACAGAGGAACATGCTGGAAATCGATAATCTTTTTGTTTCGTACGACGGTGAACCGGTGGTGAGGGATTTCTCGCTGACGGTTGGTGACGGACAGGTGGTGTGCCTGTGCGGGGAATCGGGATGCGGAAAGACTTCGATACTGAAGGCTGTGCTGGGATTTGTGGATTACGAGGGCAGGGTGAGGGTTGACGGCAAGGAGATGACGGATCGTAATACGCACGAACTGAGAAAGCAGATGGCTTATGTGCCGCAGGAGTTTATCATGCCCCACGAGACGGTGAAGGAGATGGTGGAGTCGGTCGTGGAACTGGCTGCCAATGCCGGTGCGGGTTTCTCGCAGGAGAAACTGATGGTGGAGTGGGGGAAACTCAAACTTGACGAGTCGCTGTACGAGAGGAAGACGAGCGAGCTGTCGGGCGGTCAGCGTCAGCGGATTATGATTTCGCTGGTGGGACTGCTGCCGAAACGGCTCCTGCTCATCGACGAACCCACTTCGGCACTCGATGCAGCATCTACCCGACTGGTGTCGCAGTATATAAGGACGCTGGCACGAGAACGGCAGATGAGTGTGTTGGCTGTGACGCATTCGGATGTGTTTGCCGGGGAGTGTGACTTTAAGATACAATTGCAGAAATGAAGGATATTGGTGTCATAGGACTTTTGCTCGGACTGCTGCTCATGGTGGTTCCGCTGCTGATTTTCGCGAAGCTGAGGATTCCTCTGGTGCATTCGACGCTCAACGGACTGATACGTATGATTGTGCAGCTGTATCTCGTGGGCTTGTATCTAAAGTATCTGTTCGAGATGGACTGCTGGTATATCAATGTGGTTTGGGGACTGCTGATGACACTGGTGGCTATGGGAACGGCTCTGCAGCGCACGAAGCTGCGACCTCAGACTCTTGCCATTCCTTTCTTTGCGGGTTTCCTGATTGCGGGTATGCTGGTAGGTGCGTATTTCCTGCGTTTCGTACTGGAGCTGCCTAATCTGTTTACGGCTCAGTATTTCATCCCTATCTTCGGTCTGCTGCTCGGCAATATGCTGGGAGTGAATATCCTGGCTTTGGATACTTTTCTGGGTACTCTGCAGCGTGAACGCAATGCTTATTATTATCTGCTGGGTAACGGTGCAACGACGTGGGAGGCTTCGCTGCCGCCACTCCGTGCTGCTGTGCAGAAAGCATTCAATCCGTGTATAGCCAATATGGCTGTGATGGGACTTGTGTCGATGCCCGGCACGATGATAGGACAGATTCTGGGTGGTTCGCAACCGGATACGGCTATACGCTATCAGATGATGATTGTTATCATCACTTTCGTGGCTTCAATCCTGTCGCTGATGATAACGCTGCTGATGGTGCGCCCCAAGGTGTTTGACAAGAGGGGCAGAATAAAAGAGTTTAGACTATGAAAATAGGAATATACGGAGGGTCGTATAACCCGGTGCATAAGGGGCATACTGAATTGGCAAAGGCTCTCAGGGAGCAGGGGCTGGTGGATGAAGTGTGGCTGATGGTGTCGCCGCTCAATCCGCTGAAGCAGGAAGACAAGGCTGAATATGCCAGTTATGACGACCGTGTGAAGATGGTACAGATTGCAACTGAGGGCATGAAGGGAGTGAAGGTGTCGGACTTTGAAAGAGACCTGCCGCTGCCAAGTTATACGATTACGACGATGGAGGCTCTGGAGAAGGCTTTCCCCGAACATCAGTTCGTGCTGGTGGTAGGAGCCGATAACTGGCAGAGGTTCGACCGCTGGTATAAGGCAGAGGAGATTCGCCGCCGTTATCCTATCCTCGTATATAAGCGTCCCGGTTACGAAGTAAGCAATAAGGAAACTGTTGACACACCTCTATATGACGTCAGTTCCACGCAGATTCGACAGGCTATAAGAGAAGGGAACGACACATCTCAGTGGCTCGCCCCCCGAGTGGCAAACTATATTAAGGAGAACGGACTGTATAAAGCTTAATGTAAGAAATAAATGATGAATAAACGTGTATTTATACTGACTCTGGGACTGCTGACGGGTATGATGCCTGTCGGGGCACAGTCGGCAGATAATATTGATAATGTAAGAAAGGAGAATGACGAGAGTATGAAGCAGAGAATAAAGATTGAGGACGGCATGATGACCCCTGAGGCACTGTGGGCTATGGGACGCATAGGTGGTGCGGCTGCTTCGCCCGACGGACAGCATGTGGTTTATCAGGTGGATTACTACAGCGTATCGCAAAACAACAGCCGTAGGGTACTTTATGTGCTCGATACTCAAACAGCAAACGACAGCAAGACGGCAACCCCGTTCCAACTTACGAAAGGCAAGAAAAAGGAAAGCGACGCTGCGTGGCTGGACTCGGAGAGGATTGCCTATTTGTGTGATGGAGAGGTGTGGATGATAAAGCTTGATGGCAGCGACCGTCGCCAGCTCTCCAATACTGAAGGTAAGGTGGAAGGATTCAAGTTTTCGCCAGACCGTAAGAAGGTGATAATCCTGAAGTCCATACCTTTTTATGAGGTAATAAAAGAGAAACCTGCTGACCTGCCGAAGACTACTGGTAGGGTGATTACCGACCTGATGTATCGCCATTGGGACCATTATGTGGAGAATATCCAGCACCCGTTTGTGTATAATGTAGGGGAGGGATATAGTATCAGTGGTGATGGAAATGATATTCTCAAGGATGAACCATATGAATGCCCGATGGAACCGTTCGGAGGCATAGAGCAACTCGACTGGAGTCCTGACTCGAAGGCCATAGCCTATACCTGCCGCAAGAAGACAGGATTGGCGTATTCCATATCTACAGATTCAGACATTTATCTCTACGATACGGATTCAGGAGAAACGAAAAACCTCTGCAAGCCTGCCGACTATCAAGCTCCGGAGTGTGACCCTTCACGAACTCTCAGGATTCAGGCTGTAAACAGCAAGGAAAATCTGGTAAACAACGTGGGCTATGACACTAATCCGCAGTTTTCGCACGATGGCAAATACATAGCCTGGCTTTCGATGGAGCGCGACGGCTATGAGGCAGACCTCAATAGGCTCTGTGTATGCGATGTGAAGACTGGCGAGAAGTGGTATCTGAACTGGAAAAGCGATGTTGAGGCTTTCTGCTGGGCACCTTCTACCAAGGGTAAGAAAGTGAAGGCTGCCGATCCGATGTTCTATTTCCTCAGCGTATGGCACGGTTGCATCAATATGTATATGGTCAGTCAGAAACGTGAAATAAGTCAGCTCACGGAGACTTGGGACGACTGGACCAGTATCCAGATGGCAAACAACGGACAACAGCTACTGGCTACACGTCAGAGCCTCAGTCACCCTGCTGACATTTATCTGGTGACACCGCAGACGAAGGAGAAGAGTCAGGAGCCCAAGGCCAAGATTGTTCAGATCACTCACGAGAACGACCATATACTCTCTCAGCTGAAGTTAGGTAAGATGGAGCAATACTGGGTACCAACTACCGACGGCAAGAAAGAACTAGTATGGGTGATGCTGCCCGCCAATTATGAGGAAGGAAAGAAATATCCTACTTTGCTGTATTGTGAGGGTGGTCCCCAAAGTCCTGTGTCGCAGTTCTGGAGCTATCGTTGGAATTTCCAGATGATGGCAGCCAACGGTTATGTGGTAGTAGCTCCCAACCGCCACGGACTGCCCGGATTCGGACAGGAATGGAAGGAACAGATATCAGGCGACTGGACAGGACAATGTATGCAGGATTATCTGTCTGCCATCGACTTTGCAGCCAACTCGTTGCCTTTTGTAGATAAGAATCGTCTCGGAGCCGTAGGGGCATCGTTTGGCGGTTTCTCTATCTACTATCTTGCAGGAATCCACGAAAAGCGATTCAAGGCATTCATATCACATGACGGCGCGTTCAACCTCCCGTCAATGTATCTGGAGACAGAGGAGAACTGGTTCTCGAACTGGGAATATGACGAAGCCTACTGGCATAGTCCGCAGATGCCTAATGCAGAGAAGACTTACCGACTTTCGCCCCATGAGATGGTGGAAAAGTGGGATACTCCCATTTTATGTATCCACGGAGAGAAAGACTACCGTATATGTTACACACAGGGTATGCAAGCCTTCAATGCAGCCCGCATGAAGGGTATTCCGGCTGAATTACTCCTATTCCCGGATGAAAACCACTGGGTGCTGAAACCACAGAATGGGGTACTCTGGCAGCGTACATTCTTCAACTTCCTCGACCGTTGGTTGAAAAACTTTTAGCGGATTGTGAAAATTTTTACTGCAATTATGATTTGTAATTGGTAAAAAAGCACTATCTTTGCACCCGCAAAATGCATGGACTCGTTCCGTGCATTGCGTTCAATGCCCTTGTAGTAGGGCGTTTGAATGGTTCGGAAGGATGGTCCGGTAGCTCAGTTGGATTAGAGCAACAGCCTTCTAAGCTGTGGGTCAAGGGTTCGAATCCCTTCCGGATCACGAAAAAAAAGAAACACCCCTTAATTTTCACATACTTTGGCGGTTTGTTGGTTTCAATTTCGCAAAAGCGGGCATTGCGGGCTCGCGGGAATCACTCTCCGTTTACCTTCTCCAAAAAGTTTACAGAAAATTAAATAGAATAAAGAAAAAACGAATATGTCAAAAATTTGTCAGATTACAGGTAAGAAGGCCGTAGTGGGAAACAATGTGTCTCACTCTCTGCGTCGTACTAAGAGACAGTTCAATG
>CAJODY010000042.1 GCA_905233285.1 uncultured Bacteroidaceae bacterium | reverse complement strand
CCCGGGCACGCCGATGGTACTGCACCGCAATGCGGGAGAGTAGGTCGCCGCCTTCTTTTTGGAGAGTCCTCTGCACACAAAGCAGGGGACTCTTTTTTTGCCTTTATTCAAATGTGTAGCTGGAGGTGTTTTTCAGTCCGAGGCGTCCCATGTATGTTTCGATAGTGCCTTTGACGATGACGCTTTTGCCCAGATTGCTTGGGTTGGCTTTGAGGTTGAGTGCATCGCGTGTTGCTTTGTACGAACTGCTCGTAGAAAGTTGTACGGCGATACATTTGGTGTAGTCTGTTTCGTTGGGACTGTCGGCAAGTACGATGTTTGTTTCTTTTGCGTTGGCACTTGTGAATGAAGTGGATGATATGTTGTTTCCACTTATATATCCTACGATATAACCTTTCACTTTGCTGAGGGGTAGGGATGTTATGCTTTCCTGCTGCATGGCTGTGGTTACGGAACCTATTATTTCCGCAACGGTAAATTGTGTTTTAGCAAGAATCTCGAGATTTGTGTTTGTGTCAGAATCGGGTGTTCCGTCGTCATTGTTGCCATCGTTATCTCCTGTGCTGTTTCCTTCGCCGTTGTTGTCTCCGGTTCCGTCATCGATGGTTTCATCTTCGTCCGGCCATTCGTCGTCTTCATCATCAAACTGCATGACTTCGTCGCTGTTATTGTTGTTGTCTGTATTGTCTGCATTTTCTGTATTCTGATGTTCCCTGTAATACTTGTCGTAGTCGAAGTCATCGGTAAGGAATTCGTATAGTATTGTTTTTATTATACCATTGGTTGACATGTAGTTAGTAATAGTTCCTAAAACTTTTACTTTACGTCTGAGATTTGATGGTTGGGAAGAGAGGTTTAGTGCTTTTCTGACGTTTTCTTTTTCGGCAGATGAATTGGAAAGTTGGACTGGAACGCAGTTTTTGTATGATGTTTCGAAAGGGCTGTCAGCCAGTAGGATATTTGTTGCTTTATTGCCTGTGGCGAATTTAGCGGATGACATACTTGAGCCGTTCACATATCCGACGATGTAGCCGGAAAGCCATATTTCGGTATCGGCCTCGAAGTCGCCGTTCAGAATGTCGGAAACAGTCAGAGTGGGGTGATTGTCATTTTGTTGTGCCGAACTACCCTCTGGGTTTGTGTCTAGTTTTTCGCAAGCACAAACCAAAAGCAGACAAAGCAATATGGATGATAATTTTATTTGCATTATACACATTATTGATATAGGACGTTGCAAATATATGTATATTATGCGGTCATGTGAAATAGAAATATGATGTTTTTTTGCAGATTTTTGTAAAAGTAGTAAATTTGCGCGACTAGAGTTTGTATGTACTGATGTTCGAACGCATTCAACATATTAAATACTTTGTAGTGCTGATGGCAATTCTGATAGCCATCGGTTCGCTTATCGCTTCCCATTATCTTATTCGTGACCTTGAGGCGGAGGAGCGCGACAGGGTGGCGATATGGTCGGAGGCCATGCGTTCGCTCAATACGGCTAATGAGAATACAGACCTGAGTCTGGTTATACGTGTGCTCAACGGCAACCACATCACTCCAGTCATTGTCCTGGACAAGGAAGGAGATGTGCTTACGTTCCGCAATCTGGAACATAAGATGCGTGCAGGAATGGATACTGTTGCTTATGTTTCCCGTCTGGCATCGTCCTACAGGGCGTCAGGTAAGGAAATACGTATAGATACTCCTACTGAATATGCTCCTGATGACTATATAGTGGTATGTTATGACGAATCCATCATGCTGCGTCGTCTGGCGGTTTATCCATACATCCAGTTGGGCGTAGTTTGTCTGTTTGTCCTGATATCCATATTCGCTCTGTTTGCCACAACCCGTGCTGAGCAAAACAAAGTGTGGGTAGGACTTTCCAAAGAGACTGCACATCAGCTGGGCACTCCTATATCCTCGCTGACTGCATGGAGCGAAGTGTTGAAGGAGGCTTATCCTGACGATCCGCTGATACCGGAACTGGAGAAAGACGTGAAGCGCTTGGAACGTATTGCGGAGAGATTCTCGAAGATTGGTTCGGTACCGGAACCCAAACAGGAGGATATACTCGAGGTGCTGGAGCGTGTCGTAGCGTATATGGATAAGCGTACGAGCAAGAAAGTGCAGATGACTACCCATTTTCCAGACGCCCCCGTAAAAGTCAGTATCGTTGCCAGTCTGTTTGAATGGGTGGCTGAGAATCTCTGCAAGAATGCTGTCGATGCGATGGGTGGTTCAGGCAAGATAGATGTATTTGTCGATGAGACTGACAAAGAGGTTGTTGTCGAGATAACCGATACAGGAAAGGGTATTCCCAGAAGCGACTTCCATTCTGTCTTCAAACCTGGTTTTACTACCAAGGAACGAGGGTGGGGACTTGGTCTGTCGCTTGCCAAACGTATCGTAGAGGAGTATCATCACGGAAAGATATATGTGAAGGACTCCGTGGTAGGTGTGGGGACTACGTTCCGCATCGAATTGCCAAAGAAGGGGTAGGGAAGGTGGTACGTTGACTACGTCGAAGTTACTCTCGTTTGGAAAAACTCAAATAAAATTTGTTTTTTCGCTCACTTAATCGTAACTTTGCACCCCAAATGAGCAGATTAGATGCCTATAAAGTAGATTTGGTGGGTTCCCGCCTTCAGGGAAGCCGCTTTGAGTGGGATTTAGACGATAGTTTCTTTTCAGCAATCGACGGACTCATTCAGCATGGCAACATTCATACGACAGTGGAATGTCAGAGTGCAGGTTCTACTTACAGGTTTCAGATAAGCTCAGTCGGAAAGGTCATTGTTCCGTGTGACAGGTGTCTTGCCGATCTCGAATTGCGGATTGAGACGACAGACGAACTCCTTGTGCGTGAGGGCAGTGAATACTCCGATGAAGGTGACTGTGTGACAGTGCCTGAGGCTGACGGTTTCATTAACCTCTCACAGTTCATCTACGAATTCATAGCGCTCAGCATGCCGATTACGCTGACGAAGCGATGATGCTCCAACTCAGCAAGCATCAGGTTGCCCGAAGCAATCAGGAGGATGAAGAGAGCGATGATTCGACAGACGTCGGCGATGCTCCGGTTGACGAGCGTTGGTCGGCGCTAATGCAATTAAAACAAAAATAACAACGAACTTAAAAACTTTATAGAACAATGGCACATCCTAAAAGAAGACAATCAAAGACACGTACAAGAAAAAGAAGAACTCACGACGGCGCAGTAGCACCAACTCTTGCAGTTTGTCCAAACTGTGGTGAATTCTATGTATATCACACTGTATGTCCAGCTTGTGGTTACTATCGTGGTAAGATTGCAATTGTAAAGGAAGAAGCAATCTAAAAAAACGCATTTTTCGGATGAAGAACATAAATGCAGTCATAACAGGAGTTGGCGGATGGGTTCCTACCTATATCCTCGACAACGACGAGATGTCAACCATCGTTGACACGTCGGACGAGTGGATTATGGAACGCATCGGTGTCAAAACCCGTCACATCTTGAAACCTGAAGAGGGTGCAGGCACATCGTTCCTGATGACCAGAGCCGTGCGTCAGTTGCTCGACAAGACCAAAGTCGATCCTGACACCATCGAAGCTGTCATCTGTGCAACGACAACGCCCGACTACCACTTCCCGTCTACAGCATCGCTTGTCATCGGCAATATCGGTCTGAAGAACGCATTTGGTTTCGATATGGAAGCAGCCTGTGCCGGTTTCCTTTATGCAATGGAGACTGGAGCTGGATTTATCCGTAGCGGACGATATAAGCGTATCATAATCTGTGGTGGCGACCACATGTCGTCAATGACCAACTACGAAGACCGTAACACCTGTCCGATATTCGGTGACGGAGCAGCATGCGTGCTGATGGAAGCTACCGAGGAAGATTTCGGACTCATGGACAGCTATCTCCGTGTTGACGGACAGGGGTATGAAAACCTCCACATGGCAGCAGGTGGTTCAGCTCGTATGCCGAGTCACGAGACCGTCGATGAGCGTCTCCACTTTGTATATCAGGAGGGTAGGGCTGTGTTCAAACATGCCGTTACCGACATGTCCGATGCCGTAGCAACCATTGCCGAGCGCAACAACCTGACAAAGGACGACATCGCATGGGTCATCCCTCATCAGGCAAACGTTCGCATCGAGAGTGCTGTGGCACGCCGTATCGGAGTTGAGGAAGACCACGTGATGATAAACATCGACCACATGGCCAATACCTCCGGTGGCACACTTCCGCTTTGCCTGTGGGAATACGAACCCCAGCTCAAGCGTGGCGACAAACTCATCTTCACTGCTTTCGGTGCTGGATTCACATGGGGCGCAAGCTACATGATATGGGGCTACGACGGCAGCAAATTCGCTGACAATCCACCTGAATTCTACAAGGAAGGAAAGATTAGTCGCGAAGAGTGGTACGCAAAACGCCAGAAGAAAGCATGACAAAACATAAATCCGGGTTTGTAAATATTGTAAGGCAAATCGACACTGATGAACCTCCTCGTCGGAGAACGCATATCCATTGCGACCTTCAAGGCACAGACAACCCGTCATCGAATCATGGGCATCATCAATGACGACGATGCCCAGATTGTTTTCAGTGACACACCTGGAGTGCTGAAGCCCAACTACAAGCTCCAGCAGTCCATGCTGGCATTTTCCGAGAGTGCGCTTCAGGATGCCGACGTGCTCCTCTACGTCACCGACCCCGTGGAGCAGGTGGACAAGAACAGCGACTTCCTGCGTAAGGTGCAGCATCTCGACGTCCCCATCCTCGTACTCATCAACAAGATAGACCTGAGCAACGAGAAAGACATCGTCAGTCTTGTGGAGCAGTGGCACGAACTCCTGCCCAAAGCAGAGATTCTGCCCATCTCAGCCCTCCATAAGTTCAATGTCGCTCCTGTCCTGCAGCGCATTAAGCAGCTCCTGCCTGAGTGTCCGCCGTATTTCGAGAAAGATCAGCTGACCGACAAACCGGCACGCTTCTTCGTCTCTGAAATCATACGCGAGAAAATCCTTCTCTACTACGACAAAGAGATACCCTACTCAGTAGAAGTCGGCGTTGAGAGTTTCCAGGAGGATAATACCCATATTCACATCAATGCCGTAATCTACGTCGAGCGCGACAGCCAGAAGGGTATTATCATAGGTCATCAGGGTAAGGCTTTGAAGAAGGTGGCTACGGAGGCAAGGAAGAGTCTGGAGCGATTCTTCGGCAAGACGATTTATCTGGAGACTTTCGTGAAGGTGGATAAGGACTGGCGCAACTCCGACAAAGAGCTCAACCTCTTCGGATACAATCCGGAATAAATAAAAAAAGAATAAGACTCCAACCTTCATCGGGCTGGAGTCTTTTTTTATTCTTCTTCAAAATCTTCGAGTCCCGTTTTGTATCCTTTACGTTTAATTAAACTCTCAGCAATCGATAGCATAACATACGTGAAGAGTCCGGCAATGATTCCGTCGCTTATGCTTCCCGTCACAGGCATGATGAGGATGGCGAGGAATGCAGGAAACGATTCTACGGGTTTCGTCAGGTCGATGTGTCTTATTGAAGTGAACAGATAGAAACCTGCCATCACCATTACAGGAGCCGTAGCGGCAGTAGGGATGGCGAGGAACAGCGGAGCAAAGAACAGACTGGCAAGGAATCCGAGGGCAATGACCAGAGCCGTCAGACCCGTTCTGCCACCTTCTGCCACACCCGACGCACTCTCGATATACGTAGTCACCGTACTGCATCCCAGACATGCACCAGCCGACGTTGCAATCGCATCGCTCAGGTGGGGGATACGTCCGTCCTTTCGTATGAGACCCGAATTAGCCATCAGACCCACAACCGAAGCCAGAGTATCAAACACATCAAAGAAAAGCATCGTCAGTACACACATCCAGAAATCGGGTGTCAGGATATCGTTCCAGTCAAACTGCATACACAGCGGCATAGGGGAGGGGGGCATTGAGAAAAGCTGTTCCGGAGCCTTCGTCACACCCATCGGAATGCCGATGATAGTCGTCACGATGATGCTGATGAGCAGTCCGCCCTTAACGCGGAACATATAACAAACTCCTGCCAGAAGCAGTCCGATGATGAACAATATGGACGACGCTTCCGACAACTTCTCTATGTTATTGAAAAACGTACCCTCCGACAGCAGACCGCTGTTGCGGAAACCGATAAGAGCAATGAACAGACCGATACCCACTGCAATGGCGTGCTTCAGCGATGTCGGCACCATCTCGAACACCAGTTTTCTCACATTACTCAGACAGAGCAGGATGAAAAGCAGACCTTCCACGAATACGGCAGTCAGGGCAAACTGCCATGAATAGCCCAGCGAGAGACATATCGTCTCGATGAAGAAGACCGACAGAGTCAGACCGGGAGCCTGACCAATGGGTCGTTTTGCCACGAATGCCATCAGCATCGTGCCTATGGTTGCAGCCAGAGCCGTCGAAGTGAACAGCGACTCGACGGGAAATCCCTTGTCAGCCAGCGGAGCATATATCACCGGATTCAGAGCCAGGATGTAGGCCATCGTCATGAACGTAGTCAGTCCCGACAACAGTTCAATCCTCAGGCTGTGGCGTTGGCTCGAGAAGCCCACCGTAGCAAGCGACTTGTCTATAAAAGTACTCATGCGTTCTGAACGGTTGTTACTGATTGAAGATTGGCAGGGATGAGCAGGTCAAACTTAGCTCCCTTCCTGTAGTCGGTATTAAGATTGAGCGAACCTCCGAGCCGTTCGGCAGCCATACGTGCCAGCGGCAGTCCGAGACCGGTGCCCTGAATGAAACTGTCGAGTTTCGTGAATCGTTCGAAGATATACTCCTTCTTTTCGACAGGGATGCCTGGACCTGTATCGGCAACTGCGAAATTCAGCATGTCGCCCACCAGTCTTACCGACAACGTGATGCTGCCCTCGGCAGTGAACTTAGCGGCGTTGTTCAGCAGTCGCGACAGAACAATGTTGACGAGCTTCGGTGAAGTGTTGACTATCAGTCCGTCGCTTACCAGAATCTCAGTTTTCATTTCCACCTCCGGTGCTATCCTCGACTGAATATTCATCTCTGCTTCCGTCATGATATTCAGCAAGGGGCAGTTTTCGGTAGCGGGCTGGTCGAAATTGCTTTCCATGTCTGAAATCAGAATCATGTCGTCGAGGATATCCGTCAGCAACTGAGTTCCCGTTTGAATATGTTTGCCGATGTCGCAACGTTCCTCATCACTCAGTTCGATGTCCGACATATTCAGCACCTGCGAGAAACCGCTGATTGCATTCAACGGAGTACGCACCTCGTGGGTTACGCTGCGCAGGAAAGCCGTCTTCGCCTGCAGGGCAGCCTCTGCGTGGTCGCGAGCCTCTGCTAGCTGCTTGTTCTGAGCCACCACCACATTCTTTTCGCGCCTCAGCTGCATATTCTTCACCTCCAGTCGGTGTCCCCATCGGCTATTCAACACGATGAACACCAGCATCGCCACGATACCGAAAATCATGACCAGTCCGCCCGAAGTGAACCTGGAACGCTGTTGCATCAGCCTGTTCTCCTCCTTCAGCAGCTCCAGCTGCTTCAGCACAGTCGAATCTTCCTGCGTTTCTGTTAGAGTTGAGCAGTTTGCGGTTAGCGAATCCTGCAAGCCATCACTCCCCATAGAAGAGGGGCAGGAGAGGGATTTTTCTCCTGCCTCTGTGTCAACGCTTGGAGCTGCACCTGCTGCAGCCACCAGCATCATGAACAATATAAATAAGTAATACTTCATTGAGAATAAAATTCGCAACAAAGGTAAATCAAAAACCAAAATCGCACTTCTGTAGAAAAACCAAAACCATCCGAAAAGTTAATAAAAACCCCGACAATGTCGTTAATGGCATAATTTTTCATCTTTTTTTCTTTTTCTATCTTTCTTTGTTGTAAAGATACGTGTAATAAATGACAATTCGAGGAATGTCGGAAAATAAACACTTTCCGAAAGTTCTTTAGTTTCACTCGCTTTTTTTGTATTTGTTAACCGGCTGAAATCTCAGCTGGTTATGAGGACTATTTCGCTGGTTTTGTTTCGGCTCCGAAGTAGATTCCGGGTTCGCGTGGCTGGTTGTAGCCGACGTTCTCGGTGGCTACGCTGAGACGGTAGATGATGTCGTGCATCCAGCAGGGGAAGCGGTAGTCTGTGGGGATGGTGGTGGTGTAGATGCGCAGTTCGGTGTTCTGACGGTCGCGCACGATGACTTCCTCGCGCCAGTCGCCCAGAATGTCGGCTGCAAGGCAGGGGTTGGATTTCGTGCCGTTGTTGAATGAGCAGCCTTCGAAGCGTAGGATGCGGTCCATGCGGCGCTCTGTCCAGTTGTATTTGCTCACTTCGTTGTGGTCGAGCATTTCGCGCAGGAGATCGCCGTCCCACCATACGGCAGAGTTGATGGGTATCCAAGAGTCGAGGGGATGATGGGTGCCAGTGACGTCGTAGTAGCCTTTCTGTGATACTGACCACATCTCGACTCCGGGAAGGGTAGGGTCGATGTCGGCTGCCATGCCACGGCCTACGTCCATGCGTGAGGGTATCTGGAAGATGACACGACCGGTGCGGGCATCGCGGAAGTCGCTGCCGTCGCGTTTGTTTTCATGTACGTCCCACAGCTGGAGCGAGGCTGAGTCGGGATAGAAGGGCATGAGGTGGATGGCATCGCCGTGTCCCATGCCGGTTGTATAGAGTCCGGTGCCGTCGTGGTCAACTGCCATCGAACCGTATGTAATCTCGTCGCATCCGTCGCCATCGACATCGCCCACACGCAGGTTGTGGTTGCCCTGACCGGAATAGGGAAGGGCATGGGGGTCGGTCTGACGACGTTCACGGTCCACTTTTTCGGAGTCGAAGAGCCAGCGCAGGGTGAGGTCGGTGCCGTTCCAGTCGTAGGCTGCAAGGTAGGTCTTGGTGTAGTAGCCACGACACATGACGGCTGAGGGATGGATGCCGTCGAGGTAGGCTACGCAGGCAAGGAAACGGTCGCAACGGTTGCCGTAGGTGTCGCCCCAGTCGGCAAGGTTGCCGCGCGGCGGTATGTAATCGACGGTCTTGAGTGCCTGACCTGTAGCTCCGCTGAAGACGGTTAGGTATTCAGGTCCGCGGAGTATACGTCCGCTGACGTGGCGCTGACGGTCGGCATGCTTGCCTGCTATATGGTTGTCAATCATGTCGTCAATGCGCCAATCGACTGTAGAGTCGCCGATGACGATGCCTTTGCCATCGCGCGTGCCGTCGGCTGTCTTGCAGATGAGTTCGGACTTGCCATCGCCGTCGAAGTCATAGACGAGGAACTGGGTGTAGTGTGCTCCGGCACGTATGTTCTTGCCCAAGTCGATGCGCCACTGGAAGGCGGAGCCTGTGGATGAGGGATGTCCGATGCCGGGAATCTTGTAGCAGTCGAGGAGTACGTTGCCTGTAAAACCTTCGTGTGAGTTGTCATGGGCGTTGGAGGGTTCCCACTTGATGATGATTTCGTATTCGCCGTCGCCATCGACATCGCCCACGCTGGCGTCATTGGCGTTGTACCAGTAGTCGCGTCCGTCGGGCGACTGTCCACCTTGGGGTGTGAGCAGTGGAACGGAGAGATAGAGTTCAGGGGAGTCGGCACGGAGGGTGTATTCTGCATCTTTACGATGTGTCTCCACGCCGTTTTCTACGGTAGTGACACGATAGGTGACATCTTTCTTTTTTGCTTTGGTAGTAAAGAAGGTTGTGGCGGTGAGGGGCTGACTATTCAGTTTTTTTTCGTTAGCATAGATGTTGAAAGCTGTGGATGGGCTGTCGTCGGCAAGCAGACGCCAGGAGATGATGACGTCGGAGCCCTGACGCACGCAGACGAGTCCGCGCGTGATGTCTTCTTTCTGTATGTGCTGCATGTCGTAGGCCGACTGTGACATGACAGCAGCGGGCAAGAGCAGCAGGGCGAAGCTAAGGAGTGAGGCTTTGAACATTGACCTTATTTGTGTATTTCTGTGATTTCGGAGAATGTGTTGTATTCTGTGTATTTTCCGTCGCTTTGTTTGTTCCCTTTCTTGTATTCGAGCGGACTGCATCCGACGAGGTTCTTGAACCATTTGCCGAAGTAGGACTGGTTGGGGAACTGAAGTTCGACAGAAATCTCCTTTACGGTCATGCTGGTGGTGTTTAGCATGCGTTTCGTTTCGCTAAGCAGGGCAGCCGTAATCCATTCGCTCGGTGCTTTGCCAGTCTTCTCCTTAATGATGGCAGCAAAGTAGCGTGGGGTGAGGCATTGTTTCTCGGCATAGAAACTGACGTCGTGTTCGGTGCGATAGGAGGTGTACAGTTGTCTGATGAACTTCTGCAGCACTTCGTCTTTGCGGTTGTAGGTAATGTTTTTGTTGATGAAGTGGGTGTAGCAGGAGACGATGCCGAGCATAAGGCTGTTGCCGAGCAGCTGGATTTGCTGACGTACGATTTCCCTGATGGGAGAGTGCTGCCATTCCTGCAGGTTGTGCGATTCGACCTCGAAGCGTGTCAGCAGACCGGATATGAGGTTGATGTAGGTGACGAATACTTCGACTTGCGACGGCATCAGTTTCGTGTATGGATTTTGCCGCATGAGGAAGAGTCCGTTGAAGTCGCTCACTTTGTTGAGTAGGGGCTGGATGGTCTCCAGATTGCAACTGATGATGATTCCCTCGAGTTTGGGGTCTCTCTTTAGTATGCGAAGCACGCTATAGGAGAAATAGACTGTGACAGAATTCGGTTCGATGGTATATTCCTTGCCATTGAGCAGAATCGAGCCACCACCTTTTGTACAAATCAAGCACCCCGTGCGGTCTATCTGCACAGGTTCCGTTTCGGCTCCGAGAATATTGGTGTTGTTTGTGGAGTCAACACGTCTGATACGTATCCTTTCGTTGTCCACGGTATTCTTAGTTTAAAGTTTACGGTTTATGGTTTACCGTCTATTGGGTGCACTTTATTTTTCTTCTTCTTCCTTGAAGTCGGTTACGCCATAGGCGATGAGAAGGTTGTACCATGAAAGTACCTTACGCATGTCGTTAACACGAACACGGTCACGGTCGTAGTTTGGCAGAATCTTCTCGAAGAAGGCTGTTATGTCTGCCTCGGAGGCTTTCTTCGGTGAGAGGTCAACGGCCTTTCCCTTGTATTCTTTCTTTGTGTTTTCGAATACCTCGGACAGTTTGATTTCGCTGTCGTCGTCGGTATAGATTGAGATGTCGCCAAGCGATACTACACGTTCGCTGTTGAATACGGGCATGCGCTTTTTCTGTTCGTCAACTGTTTCTACAATCAGGTTGCGGTTGGCACGCGAGATGAGTTTGTAAAGACCGGGCTTACCGGATATTACGAGAATTGTTTTAAGCATATTGTTTTTAGTTTACTGTTTATAGTTTACCGTTTAATGTTTTAAGGAGTTTAAGGATTTCAACTTCGATGTTGTCGTCGGGGTTGTTGTGGAGTATGTAGTCGGCTCGTCGGCTGATTTCCTGCTGGGGCAGTTGTTGCGCCATGCGGTTGCGGATGCTGCCGGCATCGGCGTTGTCGCGTTGCATTGCCCGCTGGAGGCGTATGTCGTCGTCGGCAAGGACAAGGACTGTGGCATCCATGGCGGTGTCGAATCCGGCTTCGAAAAGTATCGCACTCTCGACGAAACATAGGGTGGGGGATTGGCGTCGGTACCACTGCTCCATGTCGAGTCTGACTGTCGGATGGACTATATGGTTTATTTTCTCTGCATTTTCTTTATTAAGAAACAGATACTGCGCTATTGCAGTACGGTTGAGCTTCCCCTCGCTGTAGGCATCAGGACCGACGAGTGCGGTGAGTCGGCTACGGATGTCGGTGTCTTCCTGCATCAGACGTTTTGCTTCGTCGTCGCATGAATAAACGGGGTATCCTTTTTCGCGGAGTTGCCGGCATACATACGACTTACCGCTACCAATGCCTCCTGTTATGCCTATTTTCATTTTTACGGATGTGCTTATTCGAGTGCCTGTTCGATGACGTATTCAATCTGCTCGGGTACGATGCGCACATGACTCACGTGGTCGGGCTGGGTACGCAGTTGCAGGTTGCATTTCTTTTTCTCTCCGTCCAGCTCGTTGTAGTCAACGACGACGATGAAGTCTTGCGGCGATATCTTGTTGAAGAGTGTTGCGCTGACGTGGAACGTGACTTGTGCCTTCGACGGGAATGTGCGCAGAACCTTACTTGCCGGGATGTTTTCGCAGTAGATAGGAACTTCGAGCGTTTTCTCGGTAAAGAGGTCAACCAGGACTTTCATTCTGACTGAATCGGGTTGCACCTTTATACCTGCCAGTGTTTTCAGCGGGATGTTGGTAATCAGTGTGTCGCTGAGATTACGAATGTCCTTGTATTCGGTCTGCACTTCTGTAATGCTGTCAAGCAGATAGACCGGTGCTACGACATCGGCAGAGTCGGGTTTTATCTCTATGCCGCAAATGAGGTATTGCGGTTCGGTGGATATCTTGCCGTTGAAGGTGACTGGTACTCGCTTGGCTATGCCGTTTGAGTAGTAGATGTCGAGTTCGCTCGGCATTGATGCCACGAAACGCAGATTGTTGCCATATTCTTTCTGTGTGAGTCGTTTCCAGAGGTTGTTGTCGAGTGTCATTTTGCTATTGCTCTTATCAATGTCCTTAAAATCGACTGTCAGCTCCCTGGTGTCGTTACGCGACCAATACTGGAGTATTGCCCATCCGCGTCCGTTCACGGTTATGCTCACTGTGCGCGGCACTTCGGATGTGAAGATTATCTCTTTGGGCACATTGACGATGTTAAGACGATACGTGAACTGTGTGTTAGTGTCTTCCTTCATTGCCTGCATGAACCAGAACACGATGGCGATAAGAAGGAATACAAGAAAGACCAGAATGTTACGTTGTACTTTGACTAACCGTAACCTTCTGAGCAGTATATTGTATATACTAACTATGTTCCGTATGCTTTTCTTGAACATCGGTTATCGTTGCTGCTGCTGTTGGTTTGCATCGGCATAAACGAAATTGCGGTCAATCTTGACGGTGACGCCAGTTGCAATTTCGACAGTGATGAATGATTCGCCTTCGTTCAGCGACTTCACTTTTCCGTAAACGCCGCTGGCTGTGATGACGTTGTCACCAACTGAAAGTGAATTTCTGAACTTTTCTATTTCCTTCTGGCGCTTTCTCTGCGGACGCAGAATGAAGAAATAGAAGATGACGAACATGAGTACAATCATCAGAATCATTGACATGCCGCCACCTCCCTGTGGCTGTGCTTGAAGTAATGTAAAAAACATAGTTTTCTTTTATTTAATTTATAATGTTAATGTGTCTTTCTTAATGTTCTTTGCAATGGTGTCGAGCACTCCGTTTACGTAGGATGCTGAACGTGGGGTGCTGTACCACTTTGCTATTTCCACATATTCGTTGATGGTTACGGATGTGGGAATGTTGGAGAAGTTTAGGAATTCGGCAATGGCTGTCTGCATAATTACGATGTCCATGTATGCCAGACGCTGGAACTCCCAGTTTTTGACGTTTGCAGCTATCATATCGCGGTATTCTTCACCATGTTTTATGGCGCTACGGAACAGTCCGATGGCATATTCACGGTCTTCCTCGTCTTTATAGTCGGGTTCCATAGGCTGGTCGCAGCCTCCATCTTCAGTCATGCGCTTTATGGTTTTCAGTACGAAGGTGTCAACAACGATGCGGTCGTCGTTCCAATAGAGTGATTTCTCTTCTAACACTTCGTCGTAGTCTTCATCCTTGGATATGATATTTTTATATATTGTACGCCAAAGGGCTTTGTCGTCTTCGAAAGTGACTTCGTCCTTGTTCATGTACTCTTTGTAAAAGTCGGAAGCGATAACCTTTTCGTATAGACTCTTCAGATATGCAGCTTCGTCGTTCCATGTCAGTTTGTTTTCTTCTACATATCTGCGCAGAGTCTCGTTCGACTGCAAGACCTTTACAAAACGGTTATCGACAAAGCGGTAGTTGAGTTTATCTTTGATATGGGCAGCCCTGTTTATCTCCTCACGTTCTTCCATTCGACGGCGCGCATAATCGGTTATTGCACCAATGAGAAGCAAACTGAAGAAGTAGAGGTTGTATGACTTATCCATACTTTTCTGCAATTCTTTTTCTGCGTTTATGGTTGACTTTCCCTCATCCATATAATACGCATACATCATCTGAACGACCTTCAGCCTTATAAGTGTGCGATTTATCATAAATGTATTAATTTTTACCAAAGGTAGCGCAAAAAAACTACATTTGTTATATTTTTTCGTAAAAACATATCAAAATCATAAAAAAAAAGTCTGTTTTCTTTGCTGATACAAAAAAAACACACACATTTGCGTAATGTTTTTTTGTAAAAGCCATAAAAGCACAAAAAAAACTAGCAACTAAAAAACTAAAATCTAAAATCTAAAAATTACTATGGCAGAGAATGAGCGTGACATCGTGTTTTCGGAAGCAGTGAAAGCCGGAAAGCGCATTTACTACTTCGATGTGAAGGAGACACGCAACGGAGAGAAATTTTTAACTATCACTGAGAGTAAGAAAATTGTAGAGGGAGGGGACACAATGAACCCGCAGTTTACGTTTCAGAAGCACAAAATCTTCCTTTACAAGGAGGACTATGAGAAATTTATGGCAGCCCTTGAGAAGACTGTTGAAATTGCAAAGGGTGCTCCTATTCCTGAGCCAACACCGGAAGAAAAGCCCCAAAGCAATAACGGACTTGACATCAATTTCGACTTTTAAATAATAGACGCCCAATTTTGTCGGCATGACGATACACCGAAAGGGCGCCAAAAATAATTTAAACATAATGTTAGAGTGTAGGAATATCCGATTTTCCTGCACTTTTTTGTTTGTATATTTTTTTACTTCAGATAAAATCCGTACCTTCGCACCCGCTTTTTGAGCATCAGTGTGATGGCGAATTAAGCAAACTCTTAATTTATAGTAACACATTTATAAAAAATGAAAGAAATTACAATCAACGCTCAGATTCGTTCTGAGTACGGAAAGAAGGCAAGCCGCGACTTGCGTCGTCAGGAACTCGTTCCTGCAGTAGTTTACGGAGTAGAGAAGGACAAGGATGGCAATCCTGTTTCAAAGTCAATCGTTGTGACTGAGAAGGAACTTGCAAAGCTTCTTTACACTCCAAATGTTTATATTGTTAACCTCGTAGTTGATGGAAAGTCAGTAAAGGCTATCCTTAAGGATCTTCAGACCAACTACGTTACAGACCGTCCGGTACATGTTGACTTCTACCAGATTACAGCTGACAAGCCAGTAGTAATGGAAATTCCTGTTAAGCTCAATGGACTTGCAGAAGGTGTGCGTGCCGGTGGTAAGCTCGCTCTTAACGTTCGCAAACTCGCAGTTAAGGCTACATACGATAAATTCCCTGACACTCTCGACATCGACGTTACAAACCTTGGTCTCGGTAAGACAATGAAGGTTGCAGCTCTCTCGTATGAAGGACTCGAAATCGTAACTTCTAAGGAAGTTGTCGTATGTGCTGTCCGCATGACTCGTGCTGCTCGTGCCGCTGCTGCTGAAACAGCTACAGAAGAATAATCATTGAAGAATGAAATATTTGATTGTTGGATTGGGCAATATTGGTGATGAATACGCCAATACACGTCACAACATAGGATTTATGACATTGGATGCCTTTGCGAAGGCATCCAATGTTGCTTTTGAAGATAAACGTTATGGATTCGTAGCTCACTGCCGTGTGAAGAATGCTGAACTCACGCTGCTCAAACCTTCTACCTATATGAATCTCTCCGGTAACGCAGTGCGCTACTGGGTGCAAAAGGAGAATATACCCATAGAGAACATACTCATCATTGTCGATGATCTCTCGTTACCACTCGGTAAAATTCGTATGCGAGGAAACGGTTCGGCAGGAGGACATAACGGACTGAAAAACATAGAGTCGTGTTTGCTCACTCAACAATATGCCCGAATCAAGTTCGGCATCGGAAATGACTTTCCCCATGGGGCACAGGTAAACTTCGTACTGAGTGAATTTTCGGAGGAGGACCGCACTGTGGTAAGCGAGAAAATTGACTACGTTATCGAAATGATTAAGTCGTTCTGCCTTCAGGGTCTTGACCGTACCATGAACCTATATAACAGGAAATGACATGGAAGCACGACTTGACAAATGGTTGTGGGCAGCCCGTATGTTCAAGACTCGCAGCATTGCTGCCGATGCCTGCAAGAACGGCAGAATCTCGATTAAGGGTGTAAAACAGAAACCTTCTAAGATGATTAAAGAAGGCGACGTCATTGAAGTACGCAAACCGCCCATTACTTACTCGTTCAAGGTGCTGAAAGCCATACAGAACCGTGTTGGAGCCAAACTCGTACCAGAAGTGCTTGAAAATGTGACCACGCCCGACCAGATGGAAATGCTCGAGATGCATCGCATATCTGGCTTTGTGGGTAGAGCACGTGGATTGGGTCGTCCGACTAAGAAAGACCGACGCGACTTGGACGAATTCGTCCATCCTGAGTTTTACGGTGATTTCGATTTCGACTTCTTGGATGATGAAGAAGAAGAGTATGACGATACAAACGATGAATATTGACAACTCCATCTGACAAATTCTGATGCCTCGCCGTCGGTTTTCGTTTTTATTGTTAATAACATTAAAAACACATTTCCGGACAACCGTTCAGAAGATTTAAAATGTTATCTTCGCGAGGATTTGTTTATACAAAAAAATTCAAACACAATAACCTAATAATTCAAAACTTACAATTATGAAGATTTCTCGAATTGACCACCTTGGAATAGGTGTAGAGAGCATCGATGCAGTGCTCCCTTATTTTGAAGAAGTTCTTGGTCTGAAGTGTTATGCTATCGAAGAAGTAGCAGACCAGAAAGTAAAGACAGCCTTTCTGAAGGTGGGCGAAGTAAAGCTCGAGCTCCTCGAACCGACAAGTCCTGAGAGTGCTGTAGCAAAATGGATTGAAAAGGGTGGCAAGGGTGTTCACCACGTAGCATTTGCAGTAGAAGACGGAGTAGCTGAAGCACTCGTAGAGGCTGATGGCAAGGGTGTGCGTCTCATCGACCAGAAACCACGTCCAGGAGCTGAGAAGATGTCTATTGCATTCCTCCATCCGAAGTCAACAGCTGGTATCCTGACTGAACTCTGTGAACCACAAAAATAAGGAGACCGACTATGAGCAAGCAGACAGAAAGAATACAGGAGCTCATCGAACTCCGTCAGAAAGCTCGCCTCGGTGGTGGTGAGAAAGCAATCGACAAACAGCATGCAAAGGGTAAGTTCACAGCTCGTGAACGTATCTCAATGCTTTTGGACGAAGGAAGTTTTGAAGAATTCGATATGTTCAAACTCCATAAGTGCCACAATTTCGGCATGGAGAAGAAGCAATACCTTGGCGACGGTGTTGTTACCGGTTCCGGTACCATTGGTGGTCGCCTCGTTTATGTCTTTGCACAGGACTTCACTGTAAATGCAGGTTCACTCTCTGAGACTCTTGCTGAGAAGATCTGCAAAATCATGGATATGGCTATGAAGGTCGGAGCACCTGTCATCGGACTCAACGACTCTGGTGGTGCACGTATCCAGGAGGGTATTAACGCTCTTGCCGGTTATGCAGAGATCTTCCAGCGTAACATCCTCGCAAGTGGTGTAATTCCACAGATTTCGGGTATCTTTGGTCCTTGTGCTGGTGGTGCCGTATATTCTCCGGCTCTGACCGACTTCACACTCATGATGGAGAATACATCATATATGTTCCTCACTGGCCCTGCCGTTGTAAAGAGCGTTACAGGTGAGAACGTAGATCAGGAGAGCCTTGGCGGTGCATCTGTTCACTCTACCAAGTCTGGTGTGTGCCACTTCACAGCAGCTACTGAAGAGGAAGCTATTGCAATGATTCAGCAGCTGCTCACTTATATTCCTCAGAACAACCAGGAAGAGCCACCGCTTGTTGAGTGTACAGATCCTATAGATCGTCTTGAGGATTCTCTTAATGCTATCATCCCTGATAATCCAAATCAGGCATACGACATGTACGAAGTAGTTTCTGCTATCGTTGATAACGGTGAGTTCTTCGAGGTTCAGCCACAGTTCGCACAGAATATTATCACTGGTTTTGCAAGATTCAATGGACGTTCTGTCGGAGTCATTGCCAACCAACCTTCAAAGCTTGCCGGTGTTCTCGACTGTAATGCCAGCCGTAAGGGTGCACGCTTCGTCCGTTTCTGCGACGCATTCAACATTCCACTCGTTACTCTTGTAGATGTGCCAGGATTCCTTCCGGGCACAGGTCAGGAATACAACGCAGTTATTCTTCATGGTGCAAAACTCCTCTATGCTTACGGCGAAGCTACAGTGCCCAAGGTGACAGTTACACTTCGTAAGTCTTACGGTGGTAGCCACATTGTCATGTCATGTAAGCAACTTCGTGGTGACATCAACTACGCATGGCCATCTGCTGAAATCGCAGTTATGGGTGCTAGTGGAGCAGCTGCCGTACTCTATGCCAAGGAAGCAAAGACAATCAAGGAAGAGGGTGGTGATGCAGCAGCATTCATCAAGGAGAAAGAAGATGAATACACAAAGCTCTTTGCCAATCCATATCAGGCTGCAAAATACGGATATATCGACGACGTCATCGAACCACGCAACACTCGTTTCCGTGTTATCCGTGCACTCGAACAGCTTGCAACCAAGACTTTAACAAATCCGGCTAAGAAGCACGGAAACATTCCATTGTAATAGAATAGCTTATATGAAAAAGTTATTATCAATAATATCATTACTTGCTGTCGCTATCTCTATGTCGGCACAGGGTGCCCACGATTTCCGTATAAACGAAGTCTTCGTACTCGGTTGTCCGAAAACATGTCCGAAAGCCATGTCGTGCGACAGCGCTTCTCAGATTTCGGTGCCCACTGTGGCTCGGTGTCAGAAGCCCTCGTTCTATGTCGATGAGTATGGCGAGCCTGCCAGCTGGATAGAGATTGAAAACACATCCTATACTACTCACGACCTGCGCAACTGCTTCATAACTACCGACCGTGCAGTGCTCGACAAGTCCATGTCTGCTCCTGACCGCGAACAACTCATGTCGCTTATTCCGGCAGGCGACCCACGCACCCTCATCAGTGGAAAGCAGCGTCTTACTTTTTTTGCCGGACATCGCAACCGTGGTACACTCCACACCACCGATGTCATTCGTCTGAAAGCAGGTGAACCCAACTGGATAGCTATCTACGACGGCAATGCAGTTGACCTTCTCGACTCCGTCACCGTTCCTGCTCTGAAGCCAGGTCAGACCTACGCACGTCTTTCCGACGGTACTTATCAGGTATGCGAACCTTCTGAAGCAACTCCAAATGCTCCGAATCAGGAATATCACAACGACAAGATTCGTGAATTCAAAGAGAAAGACCCACACGGCTTTGCTATGACCCTCATGTGCATGGCAGTAGTTTTCACTTGTCTTGCAGTCCTCTTCCTATTCTTCCAAGGCTTCGGACTCATCATTGCAAAGATGGTAAACAAAGTCGCAAAACCTGTTGTCCAGCCAGTGGTAAGTGCTAGCGAACGTGTTATGGAGGCTGCTAAACAAGCCTCAATCGAAACCAAGGGTATTCCTATGGAAACATACACAGCTGTTATCGGACTTGCTCTTCACGAGTACTTCGGAGGCACTCACGATATAGAATCGGGTATTCTGACTATAAATCCACACAACACAGCGTGGGCAGACAAGAGTCACGAACTGCGACAGATACCACAACATCACATTCAGACACCAAAAAAGAAATAAACAACGATGAAAGAATACAATTATAAAATCAAGGGTCAGGACTTCAACGTAAAAATCGAAAGCGTTGAAGGAGACATTGCAAAGGTTGAAGTAAACGGCATTCAGTTTGACGTACAGCTCGACAAGCCAGTTGCACAACCAAAGCCAGTAGTACGTGCTGTAGCAGCACCAGTTAAAACAGTCGAAGCCCCCAAGGCAGTAGTCGAGGCTGCACAGGTAGCAGCAGGAGTTACCGTTGTCAAGGCACCGCTTCCAGGTACTATCAATGACATCCGTGTAGCAGTAGGTCAGGCAGTCAAGAAGGGTGACACACTCGTCGTTCTCGAAGCTATGAAGATGGAGAACAACATTGACTGCGAACGCGAAGGAAAGATTGCTTCAGTCAACGTAAACAAGGGAGATACAGTAATGGAGGGCAGTGTCCTCGTAACCATCGAATAAACGCCAGACTATGCTACTACAAAGTGTATCAACAATGGACTTCGTAGC
>CAJODY010000041.1 GCA_905233285.1 uncultured Bacteroidaceae bacterium | reverse complement strand
CACCTTCTCATGGAGCAATGGACTCAAAAGCTATACCGGCTATATCGCAGCAAACTCCACTGATAAGAACAAGATTATCGTGCCGTTCCGTGCCAACAACACAGGCAACTTCCTCGGATGGTACGAAGTGCAGGGAAAAGGTACCAACGCCACACCGGTCGTTTCAGGCATCTACGACCTGCAGGGCAACAGCTACGTAATGAACGGCGAACTCAACACCAACGACGCCGCACTCAACAACCGCTTCGCCATCTTCTCCACACCCGGCAACGCAGTCATCTACCTCGACTACGTACGTGCCAATACCGATGCTACCATAACGGCAGAGAAAGGTGGACTAATGGCTATCAGTGTCGACGAACTGACAAAGACAAAACGAACCCTTTATACGTCTGCAGGTTATAAGCAGCTTGACGGTTCTACCTTAACCAAGTTCTCCGGTAACTGGATAAACATCGACAACGCACTCGGCATCGTCAGCAGCAAATCGCAGATGGCATTCGGTGAGCGAGCCAACAACAACTCCATCATGACCGCACGCCTCTACACAGCATACTCCGACCAGAGTCGCACGGTCAAGGCAAACGACCTCGTTGACAGCCGTTATATAACCTATTATTCCAATACCGATGCCGAGTCAACTGAAAAACTCTCATCCTTCGTCACACCGCTTCAAACAACGGCAGGGTGGGGTGGAGTCATAGTCTTCGACCCCGACAGCACAGCCTACATGCTGCTCACCAACTTCTGCAGCGACCAGCCCTGCCAGCTCTATGACGTCATGACACCGCTAGGCTTCCCAGTCTTCAACGCCGTAAACGGAATAAATCACGACTACTCTGGCGGCAACGCCAAATTCATCTGCGAAGAAAACCACAGCATCGTCAACACCATCCGTTTCTTTACCCAGGACATCGGCCTCTTTGCCATCCAAGACCCCGACGACCCCAACACAGCATACTTCCAGAGCACCGCGGAGTGCGATTGCGAATTCTTCATCAAGGCAGTCACCCCGACAGGAATTGTTGAGCGTTCCATCACAACAACAGGTTCATTTACAGCTAAAATCGTGGGAGGCGACCTTCAGCTCGAGGAAGGAGCCACATTTCCCGACGACAAAGACAAAGACCCCACAAAAGGCTACATCAACATCACAGACGAAACACTCGTAAACCCCTCCTTCGAGGCAGACCTCACCTACGGCAATCCCAATGGCAACCTCACCATCGATGCCGGTACCTTCAATCCCTGCTACATCAACGAAGTGAGTGCCAAGAACAGCAAATGGCAGAACATACTGCCCGTTGAAGGATGGACAGCCGGCAACAGCCTCTCAGGTGGTTCCCACTTCTGCCGCATGTACTCCATGCCCTACAGCACCACACTCTACTGCGTCAGTCCGAAGAGTGTAGGCAACTATGCCGACCGCTGTGCCCGTCCCGTTTTTGATAGTCAGTGTGGCACACGTACCCTCACAGTCCTTAACTCATGGGACTCAGGTTCCAATGCCATTACCCAGGCAGTCACCCTTCCTGCCGGCACCTACCGTCTCCTTCTTGATGCCCGTTACATATGTCCTAACGAGACCTCCAACAACGGTAAGGTCATCACCACCAGTGGTAACAACACCAACACTTCGCTTACTGGTATCAAGATAGACAGCAAGACCGATTATAGTTACCCTTCCGAACCCTCCACATGGCAACAGCTTTGCTACGACTTCGAACTCACAGCTGAGACCAAAGTGACCATCTCCCTTGGTTATCGCACCTCAACAGGTGCCGGTGCGGCTAACAATACACTCCTCTACGTAGATAACCTCCAGCTCCTCCGCAAAGACGAAACACCAACCAATGTGATTGAAGTAAGAAGTCAAAATGAAGATGGAAGAGACTCATTTCAATCCTCAATGATTTTTGACCTTCAGGGGCGCCGTATTACCGAATTTCCTACACGGAAGGGCATTTACATTCAAAACAGAAAAAAAATTGTAATAAACAAATAAGTAGCGTTTTGGCATTAATAACACCAGAAAATGGAAGTAATACAAAGTTTCACGATTGACCACACCCACCTGAAGCCAGGCATCTATATATCACGTGAAGACAAGGGATTCACCACCTTTGACCTGCGTATCACGGAGCCTAACAAAGAGCCGGCTATTGCCCCTGCTGCTATTCATAGTATCGAACACCTGATGGCCACATGGTTTCGCAACTCTCGTGTGAAGGACGACGTAGTCTATGTTGGTCCTATGGGTTGTCTCACTGGTATGTACATTATTATGAAAGGGTCATATAGTGTCGAAAGCATGCGCTGTCTTACCATCGAGTGTCTGGAGTGGATACTCATTCAGACCGAAGTGCCAGCAACTACAGCTGAGACCTGTGGCAACTGGCTGCTTCACGACTTACCCATGTGCCATTGGGAGTGTCGTCGTTACCTCTATCGTCTGAAAAATGAATTTCATTCAGAATATACAAAACTACAAATAGCCCTCAACGACGGCAAAATCTTTGCCGACGCATAAAAGAATCATTAACATGATTACATGTTATCTTTTTCTGCTTGCTCTTTGGCGCTGAGTACTCTTTGCTGCTGGTGTTGAGTCAAAGAGTTCTGTCTGTGCGGGATTGCTCTTTCTTTTTAGGAGCGGAAGGAGTACTTCGAGTTGACCAAGACGTTTTAATACGCGCATAAGAGAGTCGAACGAACAGATCTCGCCTTTCTCGATTTTCTTAATAGATGAAACGGATACGTTAATCTGGTCTGACATGTCCTGCTGGGTAATGTTGGCAGCAAGACGTGCGTTCTTCAGGTTTTCTCCAATAATTCGAGAAATCTGAGAAAATTTAAGGTTACAGATGTCTTCCATAAGAGTTTAGAGTTGATAGTTTAAGGGTTTAATATGCACGTGCTATGAGTACTCGGGCTACGGATGGTTTTCCACTGACCATATCGATGCCAGGTGTTTGTTCGAAGGCATATGGGACACAGCGGATGGTAGCCTGTGTGTCTTCTTTAATTTTTGCTTCTGTTTCGGCAGTACCGTCCCAGTGGCAGAGGAAGAAACCACCATCTTTGATACGTTCTTTGAATTCGTCGTAGTTGTCGCATTCATAAATATGGGCATCACGGAAGGCTACTGCTTTCTGGTAGATATTCTGCTGAATATCGTTGAGGAGTTGTTTTATGTATTCCTCGATGCCTTCAACTGGCAGGTTCTGCTTTTCGAGAGTGTCGCGACGCATGATTTCAACCATTCCGTGTTCGAGGTCACGAGCTCCGAGCACGAGACGTACAGGTACGCCTTTGAGTTCATAGTCTGCAAATTTGAATCCAGGTCGTTTGTTGTCAGCATTATCATACTTGACGCTGATGCCCATAGCCCGAAGGTTGTTGACGATGACATCAGCTTTTTCATCAAGCATAGACATCTGATCGTTTTTGCCGATTGGTATGATAACAACCTGAAGCGGTGCAAGGGCAGGAGGGAGGACTAGTCCGTTGTCATCGGAATGTGTCATTATGAGTGCTCCCATGAGTCGTGTAGATACTCCCCATGAGGTTGCCCATGCGTATTCGGGTTTATTGTCGCGGTTGAGGAAAGTGACGTCGAATGCGCGTCCGAAGTTCTGTCCGAGGAAATGGCTGGTACCTGACTGGAGTGCTTTCCCATCCTGCATCATGGCTTCGATAGTGTAGGTATCGAGTGCTCCGGCAAATCGCTCTGTTTCGCTCTTTACGCCTTGGATTACGGGTACTGCCATGTAACGTTCAGCAAAGTCGGCATATACTTTGAGCATCATCTTTGCACGGTCTTCTGCTTCTTCGCGGGTAGCATGTGCCGTATGACCTTCCTGCCAGAGAAATTCACTGGTGCGAAGGAATAGTCGTGTACGCATCTCCCAACGCATGACGTTACACCATTGGTTACAAAGGATGGGGAGGTCACGATAGGAGTTGATCCAATTTTTGTATGTGTTCCAAATGATGGTTTCGGAGGTAGGACGTATGATGAGTTCTTCTTCTAGCCGCGCTGCTGGATCGACAACTACACCGTCATGGGTGTCGTTGGTCTTGAGACGGTAGTGGGTGACTACGGCACATTCCTTTGCAAATCCTTCGACGTGTTCTGCTTCGCGTGAAAGAAATGATTTGGGGATAAGAAGGGGGAAGTAGGCGTTCTGAACGCCTGTCTCCTTGAACATACGGTCGAGGTTCTGTTGCATCTTCTCCCAGATGGCATAACCGTAGGGTTTGATGACCATGCATCCGCGCACGTCGGATTGTTCCGCTAGGTCGGCTTTGACTACAAGTTCATTATACCATTTTGAGTAATCATCACTACGTTTTGTCAGGTCTTTCAGTTCTGTTGCCATGGTTCTTAAAAAATTTTGATGCAAAGATAAGTAAAATTTGTACATTGTACATGGTAAATTGTAAATATTCATTACCTTTGGCAAAAATTTTAAAGTCAATTCATTTTAAAGCGTATTGTATTATGAAGAATCTAAAGTTAATTGTTCTTGCACTGTGTGCATTAGTTGTTTTTGACGGTTGTCAGAATGCATCAAACACTACAAAGGGTACAGCTATTGGTGCCGGCGGTGGTGCTGCTCTTGGCGCTTTGGCAGGCTATCTGATTGGTGGCCGTTCAGGTGCAGGTACTGCTATCGGTGCTGCTATCGGTACAGCAGTTGGTGCTGGTACAGGTTACCTCGTAGGTAAGAAGATGGACAAGGCTAAGGCTGCAGCTGAGCAGGTTGCAAATGCTAAGGTTGAGACAGTTCAGGACGCAAACGGTCTGCAGGCTGTTAAGGTTACATTCGACTCTGGTATTCTGTTCAACACAGGTAGTTCAGCTCTGAGTCCATCAGCACAGGGTTCACTCATCTCTTTTGCCAACAACGTGCTGAAGCAGAATCCTGATATGGACTGTGCTATCCAGGGCTATACTGACAATCAGGGTTGGAAAGGCAGCAGCGCAGCTGAGAGCGTTCAGAAGAATCAGGCTCTGTCTCTGCAGCGTGCTCAGGCTGTTTCCACTTACCTCATCAACCAGGGTGTTTCTTCTTCACAGATTAAGAGTGTAGAAGGACTTGGCGAGGCTAATCCAGTAGCTGACAACTCAACTGCAGCAGGTAAGCAGCAGAACCGTCGTGTTGAGGTGTATCTGTATGCATCAAAGGCTATGATTGATGCTGCAAATGCAGGCACACTCCAATAATTTGACTGATACACATTATCTTTAATATTGCATAATCCGGAATGAGTATATGATGAGAAAACTGAAATATTACACATTCTGGATTATGCATTTCATAAAGTGGACCTTTATCGTTCTGTTCGGGTCCTCTGTTTTTTTTGTATTGCTCTACAGGTGGGTTCCTGTGCCTTGTTCACCACTTATGTTTATCCGTCTCGGACAGCAGATTATTAGTGGTGAATCGCCTAAACTGAAACACCGTTGGGTGCCGATGGAAGACATCTCACCTGATTTGCCCCTTGCCGTGTGGGCAAGTGAAGACCAGACATTCTTCAGTCATAATGGTTTCGATTTTGCTCAGATAAAAGTTGCCCTTCAGGAGAAATCAGAGGGTAAGAGAATGCGTGGAGCAAGCACAATCAGCCAGCAGACAGCTAAGAATGTGTTTCTGTGGCCTTCGCGTACATGGTTGCGCAAAGGACTTGAAGCTTACTTCACAATCCTGATTGAGACGTTTTGGAGCAAGGAACGAATCATGGAGGTTTATCTGAATACAATAGAGATGGGTGACGGTATATATGGTGCCGAGGCTGTTGCATTGGAACATTTCGGAGTGTCGGCAAAGAGACTCACTCGCAGCCAGTGTGCAATGATAGCCGTATCGTTACCTAATCCACGTAAGATGAACAGTGCATCACCCACGTCATATATGCGCAGACGACAATCGTGGGTATTGCAACAGATGCGCTGGCTTGGTAATTATCCGCCCAAGTAATATTGATAGTTGCGAATCGTTAGAAGACTTTTTTAGAACTGATAACATCCAAGGTCTATGAATGCAGCATCTCGTGCCTTACCTAAACGGTCGGTAGGGTAGCGGCTGAGTATGTCGCCATCTGCAGTTCCCTTTCCACGTGCTATACTGCCTTCGCTGAGACGGAAGTCATAGATGAAGTTCTTGGTATCGATGGTGTGGAAGTTTGTTGTCTGGTCTGTAGTCTGATAGAGACAGTTGACAAAGTTTTCTACATATGTACTAGGTTCGGAGGTGTCAAGCAGACAGTTGGTAAACTTAAAATTGAATACGGCGTCGGTTACGTCTTTGACCGGTGTGCCGAATACTTCATCATTTGCATAACCGGTGACGATACAGTCGGTTATGTTCAACTGATTCAAAGCTACGTAGTCACTGCTGCCTGTTCCATTGGAAAACCGTAGGGCATTTCCCCGTTCTGCAATCCAAGGACAGAACTGTGCTATAGTACAGAATTCAAAGGTGTAACTGCCACCGATGACTTCCACACAGTTGCCACGGCAGTTGGTTATTTGGCTGTTGCCAATGGTTGCGGAGCAGTTGCTAAGGGAAAGACCTGCACCTCCTACGTTATGAATAACGGAGGAATGGAAAGTGAGTTTATTCGTTTCGATTCCGTTGCCAATGGCTTTAATACCATAGTTGCCACTGTGAATATTAACGTTCTTCAGATAGTTATCTTTACTGGTCTCACTCAGAGTGATACCTAGCCACTGGTTGTCTAGACGGTCGTATGGCAGATACCAGAACATCTTATCGAGACGGTCGCCACGCAAGAGTATCTCTTTGGTAGAGCCGTCGGCATGGAGTGTTCCATTGCAGAGGATTGAGCCGTCGGCATGGAAAAAGAGACGCGCACCGGGATCGAGGGTCAGAATGACTCCTTCGTTTACAGTGAGTGGTCCGTAGATGAGGTATGGAAGGTCGGCTGTATAAGCTGTGTTTGCAGTGATAGTAGGGCTATGAAGAATGACGGCATCCTGACCGTAAACCTGAAGTGGAATCCTATGCTGCACACCACTCTCAAGGGTGAAGACTATCTCGTCTTTGATTAGAATAGGGTCGTTGTTGTTTTGTTTTCCTACTGTCACCTCTATGAAACAGAAAAGACTGTCACCACCATACAGTTCTATATCGTTGAATGTAGTTCCGAATTGTCCGTCTAGATTCAGCCGGAAGCCGCTTGATGCTCCGTTTGTCAGTGTTACGTTTTTCAGTCTGACTCCATTATTGTTACGATTGTAAACCATCAGTTGTTCTGTGCTCGAACCTATAGTACTGAATACAGTGTCGAAGTCGATAACATCGTCGGAGAAACTCAGCGTTGCACTGCGGTCGGTAGTAAAACTCTCATCTTTCGAACAGGCAATATTGCAAAGCAACGTTACCGCCATACATACAACCGAAAATATATATAAGAAGTGGTGTGTATTATTTTTCATAAAAACAGAAGTAGTCAATTCTTAAAACGAACTGACTACTTCCTTTATTATATAATATGTGTAGTTTTATTTGCTGAGCATGTTAATCATAGCAGCAGCTGCACGGCGACCGTCACCCATTGCAAGGATTACGGTGGCACCGCCACGTACTATATCACCACCGGCAAAGATAGTTGGAATACTCGACTGCATCTGCTCGTTTACAGCAATTGTATTCTTGCGACCGAGTTCGAGTCCTTTGACAGACTTTGGAACAAGTGGGTTAGGACTGACACCTACAGCTACGATAGCCATATCGATGTCGCGAGTAACAATCTTGCCTTCTACAGGTATTGGGCTGCGGCGACCGCTTGCGTCTGGCTCGCCCAGTTCCATAACCTGGAGTTTAACCTGAGTTACGTTACCCTTTTCGTCAGCGATGTGTGGAGAGTAAGGAATTCGATGCCTTCCTCCTTAGCGTGCTTAACCTCTTCAAGACGTGCTGGCATTTCTGCTTCGCTACGACGATAAGCGATGAATACTTTCTCAGCACCAAGACGCTTTGCCGTACGGCAAGAGTCCATAGCTGTGTTACCGCCACCTACTACCATCACACTCTTAGCACGGACGATAGGAGTGTCGGTTGCAGGGTTGGATGCGTCCATCAGGTTGACACGAGTCAGATATTCGTTCGACGACATGATGCCAACAGAATTCTCACCTGGAATGCCCATGAAGTTTGGCAGACCGGCACCGCTAGCTACAAAAATAGCCTTATAACCTTCTGCTTCTAGTTCCTGCATTGTTATAGTCTTACCTACGATGCAGTCCTTTACGAAGTTAACTCCAATCTTACGGAGGTTCTCAATTTCTACGTCAACAATTGCATTTGGAAGACGGAACTCAGGAATACCATACTTGAGCACACCGCCGATTTCGTGAAGAGCTTCGAATACTGTAACATCGTATCCAGCCTTTGCCATATCGCCGGCACAGCTGAGTCCGGCAGGACCAGAACCTACGATGGCAACCTTGATGCCGTTCTTTGGAGCGCACTCTGGAAGTGCCATCTTGCCTGACTGACGTTCGAAGTCAGCAGCGAATCTTTCGAGGTTTCCGATAGCTACAGGCTTGTGGCCCATCTTCACGTGTATACACTTGCTTTCGCACTGCTTTTCCTGTGGACATACACGACCACATACTGCAGGAAGTGCGCTGGTAGCCTTGAGAACCTTTGCTGCTTCAAGGAATTGTCCGCGTTCGATGTTCTTAACGAATGACGGTATATTGATTGATACAGGGCAACCTTCCATACATGAAGGCTTAGCACAGTCGAGACAACGTTTAGCCTCAGTCAGAGCCTGTTCCTTAGTAAGTCCTATATTCACTTCTTCTGTACGTGTAGTAGCACGATATACAGGGTCGAGTTCACCCATCACGCAGCGTTCAATCTCACCACGCTCCTTTGGTTTCATGCTTGCAGCCAAATCCTTACGCCACTGAGCATTGCGGTCAGTGAGTTCGGAGAGTGGGGTGTTGGTAGTCATACCTGTAGAATCTACTTTTTCCTCCTTCTTTGCTTGTGGAGCAACAGATTCCACGTGTGCCTCAAGTTTCTTCATCTCTTCGATTTCGATAGGCTTGAAGGCACCCATACGTTTGAACATCTCATCGAAGTCAACTTCGTGTCCGTCGAATTCTGGACCGTCAACACAGACGAACTTAGTCTTACCTCCGACAGTGATACGGCATGCACCACACATACCTGTACCATCGACCATGATAGTATTGAGGCTGACATCAGTAGATACATTATATTTCTTTGTAAGCAGACAGCAGAACTTCATCATGATAGCTGGACCGATAGCAAACACCTTGTTCACAGTCTCACGCTGCAGGACCTGTTCAATTCCGACTGTTACCACACCTTTCTGTCCGTAACTTCCGTCGTCGGTCATGATGATTACTTCATCACTGTATTCACGTACCTGATCTTCGAGTATAATCAGTTCCTTTGTACGTCCGGCAAGTACTGAAACGACCTTGTTGCCAGCCTGCTTCAGAGCCTTAATGATAGGAAGCATAGGAGCTACACCTACACCACCGCCGGCACATACTACAGTTCCGAAGTTTTCGATGTGGGTAGCCTGACCGAGTGGACCTACTACGTCTGTGATGTAATCGCCAGGATTAAGTTTGCAGAGTTTTGTTGAAGAATAACCGACGGTCTGAACGACGAGAGTTATGGTTCCTGCTTCAACGTCAGAGTCTGCAATTGTGAGCGGCATACGTTCACCATTTTCACCTACACGAACGATTACGAAGTGACCAGCCTTGCGAGATTTTGCAATGAGTGGAGCTTCAACTACAAACTTGAAGACTTTCTCGCTGAACTGCTCTTTAGAAATGATTTTGTTCATAATTTGATATGTTAGATAGTTATTTTAATCTATGTATTCGAAACCAGTATAAGGTACGAGAGCCTTTGGCATGCGGATTCCTTTTTCTGTCTGGAAATTCTCCAGGATAGAAGCGACGATGCGAGGCAGAGCTAATGCAGAGCCGTTCAGAGTGTGACACAGCTGAACTTTCTTATCGGCACCACGATAGCGGCATTTCAGACGGTTTGCCTGATAAGTGTCGAAATTAGATACAGAAGAAACTTCGAGCCATCTGCCCTGTGCTTCAGAATAAACTTCGAAGTCATAGCATATAGCAGAAGTGAAACTCTGATCACCGCCGCAGAGACGCAGTATGCGGTAGGGGAGTTCCAGTTTCTGAAGCAGTCCCTCCACATGTTCTAGCATCTCCTTGTGGCTCTCTTTCGAGTGTTCTGGAGTATCTATGCGTACAATTTCTATTTTAGAGAACTCGTGCAGACGGTTCAGTCCGCGTACATCCTTACCATAGCTGCCTGCTTCGCGACGGAAACACTGAGTGTATGCACAATTCTTTATCGGCAACTGTTTTTCGTCGAGAATGACATCACGGTAGATATTTGTTACAGGAACCTCTGCAGTAGGGATGAGGTAGAGGTCGTCAACCTCACAGTGGTACATCTGACCCTCCTTGTCTGGGAGCTGTCCCGTACCATATCCGCTGGCTGCATTTACCACTGTCGGTGGCATGATTTCAGTATATCCGGCTTTGTTTGCTTCCGCAAGGAAGAAATTGATGAGTGCACGCTGAAGTTGTGCGCCTTTTCCTACATATACGGGGAAACCGGCACCTGTAATCTTAACACCGAGGTCGAAATCGATAAGATTATACTTCTTTGCAAGTTCCCAGTGCGGCAGTTTTGCCTCACCGTTTGCTGGCACTGTATCCCAATTGCCTACTGTGTCGGTTGGTTTACATTCACGCAGCGACGATTTCACTACCTGATTATCCTCGGCACAGGTTCCTTCCGGTACCTCATCATAAGGAATATTAGGAATAGTACACAGATGAGCAGTCAGTTCTTTCTCAGCATCAGCCTTCTTCTGTTCCAGTTCGGCAGCCTTGGTCTTCAGTGCTGCAACTTCCTGTTTTGCATTTTCAGCAGCAGCTTTGTCGCCAGCCTTCATCAGTTTACCGATTTCTGCTGCATACTGTTTGCTTTTTGCAAGTGTTGCATCGAGTTCAGTCTGTGCTTCACGACGTGCTTTGTCTATAGCAATAGCCTTGTCTATAGCCTCTCGTGCGCCCTTGAATTGTTTCTTCTCAAGACCTTTGACAACTCTGTCTGTCTCCTCTGTTATCAGTTTCAGTGTTAACATATTCCATGTCTGTTTTTAAAATCGGCTGCAAAGGTACGAAATTCTAAATATTTAGGATTGAGAATTTAAAAATTTATCTAAATATTACACATTATTTTTATATATGGACATGTATGTTTGAAATTGCAAAAGAAAAAATTAGGATTATTTTGAATTGTTTATGTTTCTCCGTACCTTTGCGCCCTGTTAGTTTTAAGGTGGAAAAGTCTTTTTTAAGGCTTGGATATCAACGTATCATATAGTCAAATAATTTTATCGCTATGAGCAACAAGATGTTGGCTCCTTCTTACATATTTGAAACCAGTTGGGAAGTATGTAATAAAGTCGGAGGAATATACACAGTCTTATCAACCAGGGCAAAAACTTTGCAAGACGTATTAAAGGATAAATGTTTTTTTATTGGTCCTGATTTCTGGATAGGAAAGAAAAATCCTTTGTTCAAAGAAAGTAAGACACTTTTGAAGTCTTGGCGTGAGTATGCCCAGGAGAGTGAAGATTTGAAGTTCCGTGTCGGTCGTTGGCAGATTCCAGGTGAACCGATAGCCATTCTTGTCGATTTCAATCCCTTCTTTACCGAGCGCAACAACATCTTCGGTTGGGCATGGGAGAACTATGGAGTCAACTCGCTGAATGCTTATGGCGACTATGACGACAGCCTTGTCTTTTCGTGGGCTGCCGGTAGGGTGATAGAGAGCTATTTCCGATACTTCAATCTTACTGAAAAAGATAATGTTGTGTTCCAGGCACATGAATGGCAGACATGTCTTGCTGCTATGTATGTGAAGAAATATGTGCCCGAGGTAGCGACAATCTTCACTACTCATGCTACAACTACCGGTCGTAGCATTGCAGGTAACGGAAAACCGCTGTACGATTATTTCTTTGCATACAACGGCGACCAGATGGCATCAGAACTGGGCGTTGAAGCAAAACACTCTGTTGAGAAGAATGCAGCTCTTGCCGTTGACTGTTTCACTACAGTCAGTGATATAACCGACCGCGAATGTAAGCAGTTGCTCACTCGTGCTTCGGACGTCATACTTATGAACGGATTTGAGAACGACTTCGTTCCCTCTCCGGCGACAGCCTTCAACGAACGTCGCAAGAGTGCTCGTGCCTCCATGTTAAAGGTAGCTAACGTATTGACTGGTAGCAAGATGAAGGATGATACCTTGATTGTTGCTACAGGTGGACGTTACGAGTTTAAGAACAAAGGTATCGATGTATTCGTAGATGCTGTGAACCGTCTTAGATTCGACGAAAACCTGACACGTCCTGTCCTTGCATACATCTTTGTTCCGGCATGGATGCGTGAGGCACGCAGTGATTTGAAGCAGGTTCTAAAAGCATCGACCAAGTCAAAGGGCGGGCTGACCAATCCTCGTATCACTCATGAACTTCACGAGCCGTGGAACGATAGGGTACTCGACCAGATGAACTATCTCAATATCCAGAACAGACCTGAAGAGAACGTGAAAATCATCTTCGTTCCTTGTTATCTCGACGGCAACGACGGCATCTTCAACAAACTGTACTACGACCTGATAATTGGTGCCGACATCACAGTATTCCCTTCATATTACGAACCATGGGGATACACTCCGACAGAGTCTGTAGCATTCCATGTGCCATGTATTACGACCGACCTTGCAGGATTCGGACTTTGGGCAAATTCCCTGAAGGGTGCTCCATCAGAAATTGAAGACGGTGTAAAGACAATCCACCGCTCCGACTATAACTTCGAAGAAGTGTCAGAGGCCATTGCTCAGACCATTCTGAAATATTCCAAGTTTGACGATGCTCAGGTGAAAGCAGCCCGCAAGGCAGCTGAACGTGTGGCAGAGCAGGCTCTTTGGAAACACTTCATCAAATACTACTACGAGGCTTACGACATAGCATTACGCAAGCGTGACGAACGTCTGAGCCAATAATCCCTACGCATCCTAAACTAAAACCGATAGTAATAACAATTTAATTTATATAAAACATTTATGAGAATTCAGGCAAGTAACGCAAACACACCGAATTGGCGTGAAATCAGTGTTCGTTCGTCTGTACCCGAGGCTCTCAAGCCACTTGACGAGATTGCACACAACATGTGGTGGTCATGGAACAATGAAGTTGGTCATCTGTTCCAGGATATGGATGCCCAGCTGTGGCATGACACCGTGCAGAACCCCGTTCTGTTCCTTTCCCGCATGAACTACGAGAAACTTGGTGCTCTTGCAAAGGACAAAAAGATTGTAGAACGTGTAAATGCTATCTACAAAGACTTCCGTGCCTATATGGATGTAAAGCCCGACACAAAACGTCCGTCAGTAGCTTATCTCTGTATGGAATACGGTCTCAACCACGTACTGAAAATCTATTCAGGCGGTCTGGGAATCCTTGCTGGCGACTATGTTAAGGAAGCATCCGATTCGAATATCGACTTCTGTGCTGTCGGATTCCTGTATCGCTACGGTTACTTCACACAGACACTCTCAATGGAGGGTCAGCAGGTAGCCAACTACGAAGCACAGAGATTCCCGACTCTTCCTCTCGAACGTGAGATGGATGAAAACGGCAATCAGGTTGTCATCGACGTACCATACAACAACTATACAGTTCACGCACTCGTATGGCGTGTCAATGTAGGTCGTGTAAAACTCTACCTTCTCGACACCGACAACGACATGAACTCAGAATACGACCGCAGCATTACCCACGCCCTCTATGGTGGCGACTGGGAAAACCGTATCAAGCAGGAAGTCCTCCTCGGCATCGGTGGTGTGCTGCTGCTCAACAAACTCGGCATCAAGAAAGACATCATACACTGTAACGAAGGACATGCAGCCCTGGCCAACGTACAGCGTCTTGCAGAATACGTTCAGGGCGGTCTGTCGTTCAACGAAGCACTCGAAGTGGTACGTACCTCATCTCTCTATACCGTCCACACTCCGGTTCCTGCAGGTCACGACTACTTCGACGAAGGTCTCATGGGCAAATATCTCGGACAGTATGCTGAGAAGCTCGGCATCACTTGGGACGAATTCATGGGTATGGGTCGTATCAACCCGGAAGACAAGAACGAACGCTTCTGTATGAGTACATTTGCTTGCAACACCTGTTCATGGGTAAACGGCGTAAGCTGGTTGCACGGCAAAGTATCTCGCGAAATGTTCAACGGCATCTGGAAAGGCTACTTCCCCGAGGAACTGACAAACGTAGGCTACGTAACCAATGGTGTTCACATGCCTACCTGGACAGCAAGCGAATGGAAGGAGCTCTACGGAAAATACTTCGACAAGTCACACCTCGCTGACCAGTCGAACCAGAAGATATGGGAAGCAATCTACAACGTTCCCGACAAAGAGATATGGGAGACACGTATGAAGCTGAAGAACAAACTCTTCGACTACATCAAGGTACAGTTCAAGGCCGACTGGCTCAAGCATCAGGGCGACCCATCTCGTATCGCATCAATTCTTGAAAAAATCAATCCGAACGCTCTCACCATCGGATTTGCTCGTCGTTTCGCTACCTACAAGCGTGCACACCTGCTCTTCTCCGACCTCGACCGTTTGGCAAAGATAGTAAACAACCCTAACTACCCCGTACAGTTCCTCTTTGCAGGAAAGGCACACCCAGCCGACGGAGCAGGTCAGGGACTCATCAAGAAGATTTACGAAATCAGCCGTCGTCCGGAGTTCCTCGGAAAAATCATCTTCCTCGAGAACTACGACATGAAACTTGCACGTCGTCTCGTAACCGGCGTTGATATCTGGATGAACACACCTACACGTCCACTCGAGGCATCTGGTACATCTGGCGAAAAAGCACTTATGAACGGTGTTGTCAACCTCTCGGTTCTCGACGGATGGTGGCTAGAAGGCTACCGTGAAGGAGCCGGATGGGCACTTACCGAAAAGCGTACATTCCAGAATCAGGAACAGCAAGACCAGCTCGATGCAGCTACAATCTACTATCTGCTCGAAAACGAAATCCTGCCGCTCTACTACAACCAGAGCGAGAAGGGATACAGCGAGGAATGGATTAAGACAGTCAAGAACTCTATTGCACAGGTTGCACCTCACTACACAATGAAGCGTCAGCTCGACGACTACTTCACTCGTTTCTACGAGCCGCTCGCAGCCCGTCGCAAAGAACTCTTTGCCGACAACTTCAAGAAGGCAAAAGACATTGCAGCATGGAAGGAACTCGTTGCTTCACGTTGGGAAAAGATAAATGTTGTTTCATACGAGAAGGAAGAAGACATCATCAACGGCGACGTACTCTCAGGCAAGCAGTACAAGATTCGTTACGTCATCGACGAACAGGGTCTTGACGATGCAATAGGACTCGAACTCGTCACCATCTATCGCGACGAGGAGAACAAAGAGCACGTAAACAGCGTAGAGCCGTTCAAGGTTATTAAGCGCGAAGGCAACCTCTACACATTCGAAGTTACCCATTGCATACCTACAGCCGGTGCCTTCATGGTTGCTTACCGTATGTTCCCGAAGAGCAAAGACCTGCCACACCGTCAGGACTTCTGCTACGTAAAATGGTTCAACTAAAACCTTCGATAAATAATTTCTCATGGAGCCCGTACACCTCTTCTGGTGTATGGGTTCTTTTTTTTCGTAAAAAATCTTAAAATAAATCTCAATTCCCAATTAATTATTATCTTTGCCCTGCATAATGCGAAAATACGATGAAAAGCATGAAAAAGAAACTATGTTTTTTCTCCTTGCTTTGCTGCTTTCTTACCGTTGCGGCACAGCCTAGACAGCAATTCAACCCACATACACCATTCGTCCACGACCCGGTGATGGCACGTGGCGAAGACGGCCGCTACTACCTGTTCTCTACCGGCATGGGCATCGGAGTCCTCTCCTCTGCCGACATGCAGACATGGCAACGCGAACCCTCAGTATTTAAGATTGAATTCAAGCCCATAGCTGAGAGCGACGACAAATGGCAGCACCGTCGCCGTTTCGACATCGACTGGAGTGCCTCCACACTTCCCCAGTGGGGGACAGACACCATACAGGGTTATCGCGGACATATCTGGGCACCCGACATCAGCCGTCACAACGGACAGTGGTACCTCTACTACTCCTGTTCCACATTCGGTAAGAACGGCAGTGCCATCGGACTTGCTACCAATCCCACACTCGACCCTCAATCTCCTGATTATAAATGGACCGACCAGGGTGCCGTCATCGTGTCGCATAAGCACCGTGACAACTGGAACGCCATCGACCCCAACCTCATAGTTGACGAGAAAGGCAATCCATACCTCACCTTCGGCTCCTTCTGGGACGGCATCCAACTCGTCCGACTCTCCAAGAGCGACTTCAAGACTCCGGAAAGCAGTCCCACTACCATTTCCCGTCGCATAGGTCGTAAGCTGACCATCGAGGAACTGGATAAAGTAGAGAACTTCACCATCGAGGGGGGTGATACTATCGAAGCCGGTGAGAACGCCGTCGAGGCACCCTTCATCATACGTCGCGGCAAGTATTACTACCTCTTCGTCAGTTTCGACTACTGCTGCCGTGGCGAACGTTCCACCTACAAGACCGTCTATGGTCGCAGCAAACGTATTGAAGGACCCTATCTCGACCGCCAGGGACAACGGATGGACAAGGGTGGGGGAACCATCCTCTACGGTCCTGATTCCGAATTCTTCGGCATCGGTCATTGTTCAATCTATGAGTTTGACGGCCAGTGGTATTTCCTCTCCCATGCTTACGACAAGAGCCTCGACGGACAGGCACGTCTCTTCCTCCGCCCCATCGAATTCGATAAAGACGGATGGATAACAACTAAAAACTAAAGACTAACAACCAATAACTGACAACTAAGTGACTATGAAAAGTAAACTGTTCGTTTCGTTTCTTCTGCTGCAGAGCATCATAGCAGCAGACGTGAATGCCAAGCAAGCCAAGCAGTCACTTCCTCTGTGGCAAGACCCTGCACGCAACGCAGAGAATCGCAAGACCGACGTCTCCGACTACTTTGCCTACGAGACCATTGCCTTGGCAGAGCAAAACCAGTCGCCGCTCTACAATGTCAAATCCAAATCCACTCGATTCATGAGCATCGAGGGTACTTGGAAATTCAACTGGGTCGAAAGTGCCAATGAGCGTCCTCAGAACTTCTATGCCCTCAACTACGACGACTCTCAGTGGGACACAATGCCCGTACCGGGTATCTGGGAACTCAACGGCTACGGCGATGCCATCTATGTCAACAACCACTATGCATGGCGTAGCGACTGGATTGGCGAACCGCCAACCGTTAAGGACAAAGGCAACCACGTCGGTTCCTACCGTCGTTCCTTCACCGTTCCTGCCGACTGGAAAGGTGAGAACATCTACATGCACATCGGTTCGGCTACCAGCAACATCTCCGTCTATATCAACGGCAAATACGTCGGTTATAGCGAAGACTCCAAGGTGGCAGCAGAATTCGACATCACCAAATTCGTCACTCCGGGCAAGGAAAACCTCATCGCCATGCAGATTATGCGTTGGTGCGACGGTTCGTGGAACGAAGACCAGGACTTCTGGCGTCTCTGCGGTATAGCTCGCGAATGCTACCTCTACAGCCGTCCCAAGTCTCATATCGAAGACCTCTTCATCACTCCCGACCTCGTAAACAACTACAAGGATGGAGTCCTCAACGGAAAGATAGACCTCGTGAATGGAAAGGGCAAAACCGTTCAGTTGCGTCTTACCGATGCCCAGGGTAAGGAAGTGATGAAAACATCCGTAAAGGCTCAGAACAACGGACCTGTCACATTCAGCTATCAGACTAAAGAACTCGAAAACGTTCAGAAGTGGACAGCCGAGACCCCATACCTCTACAAACTCTATGTATCCCTCTACGACGGCGACAAATTCCTGGAATGCATCCCTCAGAACGTCGGATTCCGTAAGGTAGAGATTCGTGACCAGCAGTTCCTCGTCAACGGACAGCCCGTACTCATCAAGGGTGCCGACCGCCACGAACTCGACCCCGACGGCGGTTATGTAGTAAGTGTCGAGCGTATGATTCAGGACATTCAGGTGATGAAGCAGCTCAACGTCAATGCCGACCGCACCTGCCACTATCCCGACGACCCACGTTGGTACGAGCTCTGCGACCAGTACGGCATCTACATCACAGCCGAGACCAATATCGAAAGCCACGGAATGGGCTACAAGGAGAAATCACTCTCCAAAGACCCGCGATTCCACGACATGCACATCGAACGTCAGCAGCACAACCTCCGTGTCCTGAAGAACCACCCGTCCATCGTCGTCTGGTCACTCGGTAACGAATCCGGCTATGGCAAAAACTTCGAAGATGCCTACGACTGGGTGAAGGCCTACGACCCCAGCCGTCCGTGCCAGTACGAGCAGGCAGGCAAAAACGGCAAGACCGACATCTACTGTCCTATGTATGCCGACTACAACCACAGCGAGCGCTACTGCAGCGAAGGCAATCCTCGTCCGCTCATCCAGTGCGAATACTGCCACACCATGGGTAACTCAGGTGGCGGTCTGAAAGAATACTGGGACCTCGTTCGCAAATACAAGAACTACCAGGGCGGTTACGTTTGGGACTACGTCGATCAGGGACTTCGTGGCAAGTCAAAAGTTACAGGTAAAGACATCTATACCTATGGTGGCGACTATGGACGCTTCCCCGCAAGCGACAACAACTTCAACATCAACGGAATGATTTCGCCCGACCGCATACCAAATCCACATGCCTACGAAATCAAATACTGCTACCAGAACGTATGGATGAAGCTTACCGATGCTTCCGAAGGTGCAGTCGAGGTATATAACGAAAACTTCTTCACAACACTCAACGACATCATCCTCGTCTATTCCATCAAAGCCGACGGAAAGAAGATTGCAGGTGGTGCCCTTCCACTCTCATCTTATAACATACAGCCGCAGGCACGTGCCATCGTTCGCATTCCCGACATAGCCAATGCCATCAGCAGCAAAAAAAACTGCGAACTCGTATGCACCATTGAAGGCAAGCTGGCTAACGCTACAGCTCTGCAGCAGGCAGGTGAGACAGTTGCAAACGAAGAGTTCATCCTCACTCCTTACACCTATCCCGACATGGCAGCCCTCACGGCACAGCCCACTGTTGACCCGAAGGCAAAGACACAACCGGAGCGTGCACAGCTCGACGACCGTGAAGTCTATGCCGTTGCTTCAGCAGCCGGACTGGCAGTTACCTTCGACAAGAACACAGGTTACATCGCATACATCGATGTCGATGGACTTCAGGTCACACAGGACGACAGCCAGCTCACTCCCGACTTCTGGCGTGCACTTACCGACAACGACTACGGAGCAGGTCTGCAGAACAAACTCGCAGCATGGCAGCATCCGGGACTTGAGAAGACAGCATTCGACATCCGTCAGGACGGAGTCAACATCCTGGCAGCAGCCGACTATAAATTCCGTCATCTCGATGCCACACTCCATCTGCGCTACGTCCTCACTCCTGCCGGCAAACTCTTCGTCACCCAGTCGCTCAGCGTCAATCCCGATGCAGAGCAAAAACCGCAGCCGCTCCGCTTCGGCATGAACCTCCAGATGAAGAAAGACTACTCCTTCATCGAATACTACGGCAAGGGACCGCGCGAGAACTACATCGACCGTCACAACTCAGAGAGCCTGGCCGTATGGCGTCAGACCGTAGCCGAGCAATACTATCCCTACATCCGTCCGCAGGAAAGCGGCACCAAGTCGCAGGTACGCTGGTGGTCAGTACTCAACGGCAAAGGCACCGGCCTCCGTTTCGAAGGACTCCAGCCACTCGAATGTCAGACACTCGAATACACAGAGCACGACCTGCAGCCCACACGTGAGAAACGTCAGTACCACAGCGGCGACCTCATTGCCGAGCCGTTCAACGACGTCCACATCTCATCCCGCTCGATGGGAATCGGTTGCGTCAACTCATGGGGCGCACTTCCACGTCGTGAATACCAGATGCCTTGGCAGGATTACAGCTACACATTCATCATCTCACCAGTAAACGGTAAACAGTAAACTAATATGAAAAAACTCACATCCCTCCTTACGGCCGTGCTGCTCGCGTCAGTGGCATCAGCCGACGAGATGGTAGCCTACCTCTTCACCTACTTCAACAGCAACGACCCGAAGGACGAACAGATATGCTACGCCATCAGCGACGACGGTTACAACTATACACCGCTCAACCACGGTATGCCCGTCATCTCGTCCGACACCATAGCCTACACCCAGTGCGTACGCGACCCACACATCCTGCGTTGCGAAGACGGCAAGACCTTCTACATGGTTGTCACCGACATGCGTTCGGGTTATGGCTGGTCAAGCAACCGAGGCATGGTGCTCCTGAAATCCACCGACCTCATCAACTGGACGCACTCAGCCATCAACTTCCCAACTCGCTACACCAAAGAATGGAAAAACGTAATCCGTGTGTGGGCACCCGAAACCATCTACGACCACAAGACAGGCAAATACATGGTCTTCTACTCCCTGCGCACCAGCGACCCGTGGTCCTACGATAAGATATACTACCAGTATGCCAATGCCGACTTCACCGACCTCGAAGGCGAACCGCGCTGGCTCTTCGATGCCGGCAATGCCACTATCGACGGCGACATCGTCTATAACGAAGCCGACCAGCTCTACCACCTCTTCTATAAGCAAGAGAGCGGACGTGGCATCTATCAGGCAGTAGCCAAGAACCTCACCGACAAGTGGCAGATGCTCCCCGGCAACGTAGAGCAGACCAACGAGGCAGTCGAAGGAGTAGGGGTGTGCAAAGCCATCGACGGCAAATCATGGATAATCATGTACGACTGCTACGGCAGCGGCCACTACCAGTTCTGCAAGTCCGACGACCTGAAGACCTTCCAGTTCGTCCAGAACACCAAGACCAAGGGTAAGTTCACCCCTCGTCACGGCACCATCATCCCGATTACCCAGGCCGAGAAAGAACGTCTGCTCCGCCACTTCGGCAACCACCGTCAGCCCATCCTTCCCGGCTTCCATGCCGACCCCGAAGTGCTCTACTCCAACAAGACAAAGAAATACTACATCTACAGCACCACCGACGGCACACCGGGGTGGGGAGGTCACGACTTCAGCGTCTTCTCCTCCGAAAACCTCATCGACTGGACAGATGAAGGCAAGATGCTCGACGTCAAGGGCGACCAGGTCACTTGGGCTACAGGCAACGCATGGGCACCCTGCATCGAAGAAGTGAAACAGAAAGACGGCTACAAATACTACTTCTACTTCTCAGCCCACAACCCACAATCCAACCGTAAGGAAATCGGCGTGGCAGTCAGCGACAACCCGACCGGTCCGTTCGTCGATTCCGGAGCACCTATCGTGACCGACAAAGAGCGTCCGGCAGGCCTTCGTGGCGGACAAGCCATCGACGTCGATGTCTTCCGCGACCCCAAGTCCGGCAAATACTACCTCTACTGGGGCAACGGATTCATGGCAGGAGCCGAACTCAACAAAGACCTCCTCTCCATCAAGAAAGAGACTACCGTCAACCTCACCCCGCAGGGTGGCAGCCTCCAGACATGGCAATACCGCGAAGCCCCCTACGTCTTCTACCGCAAAGGCACCTACTACTTCCTCTGGTCAGTTGACGACACCGGCTCGCCCAACTACCACGTATGCTACGGCACCAGCAAATCGCCGCTCGGCCCCATCAAGATCGACGAAAACAACTACCGCGTCATCTCCCAGGTTCCTGAAGACCGCATCTACGGCACAGCCCACAACTCCATCCTTCAGATTCCGGGCAGCGACGAATGGTACATCGTCTATCACCGCATAAACAAAAACTATGCCGACCGCAAATTCGGTGGCGGCGTTCCAGGCACCCACCGCGAAGTATGCATCGACCGCCTCACCTTCGACAAGAAAGGCAACATCATTCCAGTCATACCTTCGCTCAACGGCCCCGAACCACTCGCACCGAAGAAAAAGAAGTGAAAAATGCGTTGCAGCTTTGCAGCTTTGCAGCTTTGCAGCTGGAAAAATAATCGGAGGAATGCATCCTGTGCAAACCTCCGATTTCTGTTATGAATAACTCGTCGTTATCCGATGTGCTGAAGCAGGTACTGTAGTACCAGTATCGCCGTGTTAATCACTATCCCCGACCTCGCGTTTATCTGAAGCCTCTACGCTAAAACTTCGATGCCTTCAGAACAGCTGAGGCCAACGACCTTATAAAACAACGTACTCATGTTTTATCTCGGTCGCCATACATTTACGGACTTCTTCTGCTCTTCACTCATGCCTCACCTCCTTAGTCTGGAAGCCCATACTGGTTCTCGGTGATTATCTTTGCGCACTCCTTCATGTCCTTGTAGGTCTGCG
>CAJODY010000040.1 GCA_905233285.1 uncultured Bacteroidaceae bacterium | reverse complement strand
CAAGGTTTCAGCAGAAGACATCAAACGTGCTAAATTCGTTCTTGGCGAAAAAGACCGCGTGCTTGCAGTCTGCGACGCTCTAGAAAAGGGCGACTACGAGACAGTAGGTCAGAAGATGTACGAGACCCACTACGGACTCTCTAAGGAGTATGAAGTATCATGCGAAGAACTTGACTTCCTCAACGACATCGCAAAGGAATGCTCCGTAACAGGTTCACGTATAATGGGTGGCGGCTTTGGCGGTTGTACAATCAACCTCGTTGCCGACGAACTCTACGACAACTTCGTAAAGACAGCAGTCAAGAAGTTCGAAGAGAAGTACGGCAAGAAGCCAATCGTTATCGATGTAGTCATCGGCGACGGCTCTCGCAAACTCTGCTAATACATTATTTATTATAAGGCGAAAGCGAGGTGGATTCTGCATGAGTCCACCTCCTTTTTATCCCTCGCCTGCCGCTCCAAAATTTCAAGCGCTTAGAAATAAAATTCCAAGCGCTTAGAATTTCAACACCGCTGAGACGGCATAAGTTATCCCATAAATACAGCCATAAATGTGCCTAAGTTGCGCCGAAAAATAAATTTCCTCTCCGTTATTTTCTCCTTTCATATAAATTCACTATCTTTGTGCGCTTTTTGGCTATTGGCCATTGAACTAACAACTAAAAGCTAAAAACTAACAACTAAAATAATATGGCAGCATTACAATCAATCAGAAACAGAGGAGTACTCCTCGTGACAGCCATAGCAGTAGCCCTTTTCCTCTTCGTCATCGGAGATGCGCTGCGTGGCGGTGAAAGCATTTGGAACCAATCCAAAATGAATGTAGGACAGGTAAACGGTGAGAAGGTGACTATCCAGGAATATCAGGATATGACACGTGAATATCAGATATTCTACGAGGTGATGAGCCAGAAGAGCAATTTCACCGAGCAGGAAAACAATCAGATTAACGATGAAGCATGGAACAATTTCATACAGAACAAGCTCATCGCTGACGAATGCAGCAAGCTCGGTCTTGCTGTGACTGACGATGAAGTGGCAGAAGTTATCCAGAGCGGTCAGACTCAGTTCCTTCAAGCAGCTGTATTCCAGAATCAGAATGGTCGCTACGACTATGCAAATGTACAGGCATTCCTCGATGCATATCAGAAAGCCAAAGAGGCAGGACAGCTGAACGACGATTACAACAAGATATACACTTACTATATCTTTGCTCAGAAGGCTATCCGCAACCAGCTGTTGGCTCAGAAGTATCAGGTTCTGCTGAGCAAATGTATCCTCTCTAACAAACTGGAAGCTAAGGTTGAATACGAAGAGCGCACGAAGGAAATCGACGCACTTGTTGCTGCTATTCCTAACAATTCTGTAGAGGATAAGGACGTAGAGGTTACTGATGAGGAAATCAAGGCTAAGTATGAGGCTGAGAAGGAGAAGTTCGCCCTGCCACAGGAAACCCGCGACATCAAGTTTATCGACATCGTTGTAGTACCAAGTGAAGAAGACAAGGCTGCTGCAGCAAAAGAAATGGACGAGAACTACGGAAAACTGCTTGAGGCTCAGAACAACACGGCTGCAGGCAATGTAGTTCGTCAGGCTTCTTCTGCTTTTCCATATGTAAACATTCTGAAGACAAAGGATGCATATCCGGCATTTATCGCTGCTGCTCTCGATTCTATTTCTGTAGGTACTACTCTGAAAGCTACATACGATGCTTCACAGGATGTATTCTATACAGCAAAACTTCTTGACAAGGCTGTACGTCCCGACTCAGTTCTCTTCCGTCAGATTGTAGTCGTTGATGATGACAACGCTGCAAAACGTGTTGACTCTGTAATGACAGCAATCAATTCAGGTGCCAACTTCAAGGAACTCGCAAAGAAACTGGGTCAGGCAGGCGACTCTACATGGCTCACATCCAACCAGTATGAAGGTGCACAGCTCGATGCCGACAACTCACTCTTCGTCACTACCCTTTCAGAGATGTCTGCCGGACAGACAAAATCAATAAAGGTTGAAGGCGGCACAATCATCCTTCAGGTAATGCAGACAAGGAAGCCTGTTACAAAATATAACGTAGCAGCTATCATAAAGCCTCTTCTCTTCTCTGACGAAACATACAAGAACGAATATAACAAGTTCAGTTCGTTCATTGCTGCAAATCCAACTATTGAACAGATTGAGGAGAACGCAGCAAAGAACGGTTATGCTATTCAGCCTATAGAGAATTTTAGCAGTTCGACCCACAATATTTATAATATACGAGGCACACACGATGCTGTGCGCTGGATGTTCGAGGATGCCAAGGTTGGTGATGTTTCTCAGATATATGAGTGTGGTGACAACAACCACCTGATGGTAGCTGCTCTCACAGGCATCAATAAGGAAGGTTACTACTCTATCGACAAGGTAAAGGAATACGTTAAACAGCAGTTGCTCAATGATAAGAAAGCAGAAAAGATTATCGCAGGTCTTTCTTCTGTAAACACATGGGAGAAAGCACAGGCAGTGAAAGGTGCTGAATGCGACACTATCCGTCACATCACTTTCAGTTCACCTACATTCGTAAAAGGTATAGGTGCAAGTGAAACAGTAGTAAGTGCGCTTGCCTACAAGACTGACAAGGGTGCGTTTGCAGGTCCTGTAAAAGGCTTGTATGGAGTATATATGCTCAAGGTTCTCAACTCTATCCGTTCTGCTGAGAAGATGGACGAGAAACAGGAAATACAAACCTCTGCAGAACAGAGAGTACGTGGAGCATTCTACGGCATAATGCAGACACTCACTAAAAATGCAGAAGTAAAAGACCAGCGTTACAAGTTCTTTTAATTAAGAAAATACTACACAAAAATAAATCCTCTTGAGACTGCTTCTCAAGAGGATTTATTTTTGTTTTGGAAAGCGTCCTAATTCATTATTGCGAAGTAGTCAACAATACCAATCAATTTCTTATCGTCGTCAACAACAAGCAAAGAGTGAATCTTGTGACGACGGAACATCGACTGTATCTGGGCAAGCTTGGCATCCGGATTGATTGTCTTCGGAGTCTTGGTCATCACTTCTTCTACCGTCACATTCAGGAATCGGCTTTGAGCACCTTGAACTGCGCGACGAATATCACCGTCGGTGATTATACCTACAATCTGTTCTTCTCGAATCACAACACCCAATCCCAGTTTCCCACCGGAGATAGTCATTAAGGCCTCCGACAATTTCAGTTCAGGAGCGATGACAGGCAGATTCTCTGTGTACATCACATCTTTTACTTTCAACAGCAACTTCCTTCCCAAACTGCCTCCAGGATGGAACATGGCGAAGTCATTTGCCTTGAATCCACGTACCTCCATCAGCGCACAAGCCAAGGCATCACCCATAGCAATGGCAGCAGTGGTACTACTTGTCGGAGCCAGATTAAGAGGGCATGCCTCATGATCAACAAACACAGAGATGTGGTAGTCAGAATATTTTGCAATGAGCGATTGTGCATTGCCCGTCATCGAAACAATAGGTACATGACGTTCTTCCACAGCCGCAATGAGTCGAAGTATTTCATCAGTATTTCCTGAGTTGGATATGAACAGCAGAACATCGTCGGCAGTTATCATACCTAAATCGCCATGTAGGGCATCGAGTGGATTGACAAACAAAGCCGGTGTTCCGGTTGACGACAGCGTGGCAGCCATCTTTGCGCCTACATTGCCCGACTTCCCTACCCCCGATATCACTACGTGTCCTTTCGTTTTGTAAATGAGTTCGACTACCTGGTCAAAACTCTCGTCGAGTTGTGGTATGAGAGCCATAACAGCTTCAGCCTCGTCTCTAAGACAGCGTTCTGCGTATATTCTTGGCTTTAACATGATTTCATTTATGATTTAATCATTAACCATTTACTATTTACACTAAGAGTTTTGCTATTACTTCGGAGAGGTCGTCAAGTTGCAACATATTTGGACCATCCGACAAAGCATTGTCCGGATTAGGATGCACCTCGAAGAAATAGCCGTCTGCTCCGAATGCCTTTGCAGCCAGTGCCATTGCCGGCACAAACTCACGGTTTCCTCCCGTCTTTCCTCCTGCTGCTCCAGGTCGTTGCACAGAGTGAGTACAATCCATTATGACAGTATTGGAAAAATGGTGCATATCAGCAATGTTCCTGAAATCAACAGCCAGATTATTATATCCGTACATATTTCCACGCTCTGTCAGCCATACATTATCGTTACCGCTTTCGCGTACCTTCTGAACTGGATACTGCATATCCATACCGCTTAGGAACTGAGCCTTCTTTATGTTCACCGTTCTGCCGGTACGGGCAGCTGCCACAAGCAAATCAGTCTGACGACATAAGAAAGCAGGAATCTGCAATACGTCAGCTATCTCACCTGCAATGGGAGCCTGATAACTTTCATGTATATCGGTAAGGATACGCAGACGATACTTCTCCTTGATGTCGGCCAACATCTGCATACCCTTCTCCAGTCCAGGTCCACGATAGGAAGAAATTGAAGTGCGGTTAGCCTTGTCGAACGATGACTTGAAAATGATATCCAAATCAAACTGTTCGCGAAGCATGACAAGTTTCTCTGCCACCTGTTCCAAGACCTCCATGCTCTCTATTACACATGGACCTGCTATAATTATCGGTTTATTCTTCATAAACTGTCGTTTTTTTTAGAATGGATATTCTTCTCCTTGTGGTGCTGGGGCAGCCGGAGTTGACGGAGCCACAGGAGCAGCGCTCTCTTCTTCTGTTTTTTTAGCACCGGCACGGCTTATGAACTCCAGATTATCACCCATAATTTCCACCGTCTGGTGTCTTATTCCCTGCTTGTCATCCCAACTACGACTCTGCAGCTTTCCCTCAACATACAATTTGTCCCCTTTCTTCACATATTTCTCCACCAGTTCAGCCTGCTTCCTCCAGAATATCACCGTATGCCATTCTGTGCGGTCAGGCACCTGAGTACCGTTCTGCAGCGTATATCCTTTTTCCGTTGTGGCAAGACGTATCTGTGCCACACATACATTCTGGTCAATGTAACGTATCTGCGGATCTTGTCCTACGTTACCTATAAGCATTACTTTATTCATAAGTGTACCGTTTTATTCAAAAGATAAGCATCAAGTACCACCATAGCAGCCATAGCCTCCACCACTGGTACAGCACGTGGCAACACACAGGGATCGTGACGGCCTTTCACTTGCAGAATTATATTATTACCGTTCTTATCTACAGTCTGCTGTTCTCTTAGCTGAGTGGCAACAGGCTTAAACAGAACTCTAAAATAAATATCCTGTCCGTTCGATATTCCACCTTGAATACCTCCGCTATGATTAGTCCTTGTCGAAATTCTTCCGTTATAATTATAGAATATGTCATTCTGCTCCGAGCCTCTCTGCTCCACACCATCAAATCCCTCACCATATTCAAAACCCTTCACAGCATTTATGCCCATCATGGCAGCACCTAATTCAGCATGTAGCTTTGAGAAAGCCGGTTCGCCCAATCCTACGGGGCAACCTTTAATCACACAACTGACTACACCTCCAATAGTGTCGCCGTCCTGCTTCACATCCAGTATCAGTTTCTCCATTTCCTTTGCCTTCTCAGCATCAGGGCAGCGCACAGCATTCAGTTCTGCCGACGACAAGTCATATTTATGATAGTCTTTATCTATAGCGATACCTCCGACTTGTGAAGTGTAGGCCTGAACAGAAATACCCAATTGTCGAAGAGCCAATTTTGCGAAAGCACCACCGACACATCTTGACACCGTTTCTCTTGCCGACGACCTGCCACCGCCTCGATAGTCTCTCCATCCATACTTCTCATTATATGTAAAGTCAGCATGCGACGGACGAAACAAGTTGCGGATATCTTCATAGTCCCTCGAGCGTTGGTTCGTATTCCTTACAATGAAACCAATCGGGCATCCGGTCGAGACACCTTCAAATACACCTGACAGCAATTCCACTGTGTCCTCTTCTTTTCTTGCCGTAGTCAACTGGCTCTGTCCTGGTTTACGTCGTGCCAGCTCGCTTTGGATAAATGCCAAATCAATTTTTATTCCGGCAGGAAAACCGTCAATCACTCCACCCATGGCAGCACCGTGACTTTCTCCAAATGTGGTCAGAGTAAAGATATTTCCAAAAGTATTTCTCACTGTTAAATGCTTAATTAAATGGTTTATGGTTAATGGCAACATCCGCCGTCGCATCCTCCTCCACAGTCACCACAACTACCACCGCAACCTCCACAGCCTTCACCACTCATATAATTCAGTTGTTCTGTAATTTCCTCATTCGAAGCCAGACGGTGCTCACACACAGTTCCCACGAAGTGCAAATCCTGGCCTGCACGTGGATGGTTAAGGTCGAGCGTTACAGCATCTGCCTTCACCTCTATGACAGTTCCGAAAAACCGGCTGCCATCCTCTCCTTGCAACGGAATGATGTTTCCTTCAAAGATATGTTTCTCGTCAAATACACCGTTCACCTCAAAAATCTTCTTTTCTACGTCGAACATCAGTTCATCCTTGAACTCTCCATATGCATCCTTGCATGGGATTACGAAATCAAACGTCTGTCCTTTCTCCAGTCCGCTTATAGCCTCTTCAAATGCAGGCAGTGCTTGTCCCAAGCTGCTGATGAACATGAATGGATGCTCAGCCGTACATTCCTCTACCATCTCCTCTTCTTTCTCGTCCTCATCCTTCACATACAACTTATAAGCCACTGTTATATAATAATTCTCTGTTGCCATTATTCAAGTATTTTTTCATTATTCCGTGCGAAGATACGGATATAAATAGAAAAAAGCATTATCTTCGCAGCAAAAATAAAAACATACATGAAAAATAGTTATATTTTCTATCCAATACTTATAGTATTGACACTGCTTTTCTCATGCAATAATACCCCAAACAGTCAATCATCAATGGATAATAATAAATCCTCGATGTGCGACTCCCAGCCATCAACTCCCAACCTTCAGCGAATCTCCGTACCTATCGCCTACCCTTTCTCCAACATATGCTCCCTCTGCGGAGTCAATATTGTATTTACTCAGGGCGCAGAGTGTCAGATGGAGCTTGAAGGCGATTCTGCATTGCTCCGTTACGTCACTACTGATATCGAAAGCGGACAACTCACCCTCGGGCTACGCAACGATGACAACAAGTCAATAAATATCTACGAAAGCAACTACAACATCACAGCCTACATTCAGGCTCCAGAACTTCGTCTTGTTTCTCTTTGTGAAAGCGGAAACTTCACTTGCCAAGGCAAATGGACTGCTTCCGACATCCACATTGGTTGTCTTAGCACGGGCAGTTTCTTCGTTGACAGTATCCAGTGCGACAGGTTCAAGTTTGAAAGTTCCTATTTCGACCATTCTGTCTTTGGAAATGTCAAGTCTGACGTAGCAACCATCATCTGCCTTCGTAAATCATCACCCACCTTCACCTTCGATGTCGAAGACCTTCTAGTCATTGCTGAAGGTGAAAGCCATCCCACAATTAGGGGACGTGCCCTCAAGAAACAGAAAAGCGTGAGAGGAAAGGCTCAAGTCGATGACCAGACGACCTTCTGATAAAAATGAATATTAAATAATAAAAAAGTGAAGAGCCCCTGCCCTTCACTTTTCTTTCATTTCAGAACTTGAATCCGATAGTTGCCATGATGTGACTACGGTTGTTGGTTATATTCGTCGGAGCAATACTCAGGTCTGCTTGACTACCTGCAGCGACAAGTCCTTTATAGTCGTAGTCGTAGGCATAGAACTTTCCTTTCTGCAACTGGAGCTGGTAAGCCAGGTCGAAGTATCCGCCCTTAAACCTGTAGCCAAGTCCGAATGTCAGACGGTTGATAGCTCCCCAGTTCGTGTAGTCTGTCTCCGTATATGAGCTATAATAGTTGAGATTGTTATATGCATTATTCTTAAATGGTGATGTCACGAGGTTATATCCCAGACGTATTGCCCATTCCTGAGACGGCTTAAACTCCATACCTACTTTCAGAGTGTGAGAAGCACGCAGGTTTGCCTTTATGTTCTCGTTCGAACCTGATAGATTCATATTGTCTCCGTGGTTAGTATAATATTTACTTGTCGAATAATCCTGGAATTCATAATCAACACCTATGGCGAGGATATTGTCGAAGGTATGTCCGAGACTGATGCCAAACTTCCAAGGAGTACGGAAGCGATAGTTATACACATCTGAATCATATCTGTAATCAGTAGCATCTATATAAATAGAATTGTAATCACGTATTGTATACCATATCGGAGTGTGTACATGGATTCCGAAGCGGAAAGGTGAATCATCTATCGGACGGAAGATGGCACCTAGCTTCACATCTATACCGTCAGCCGAATTATGGTACCAGTTGTCGATCTGATAAGTGTTGCCATCCTCTCCTTTTTCGTAGTAAGCTGTCTGACGGTCATACGACATAGTATATACTCCTACGGACAGACCCAGGAACACTTTATCCTCGATGTTTGTGGAAACGTTGATGTCAACCTGAGAGTTGTTGCCATATGTAGCCCTGCGATAATTTGACTCCTGTGCTCTCACACCTGCATAACCATAACTACTCATTTTACCTGTATCGTAAGCGTCAAATTTGGATTCATAATCAGCATATTTAAGAGGTTTCTCGGTCATTATTTCAACGAAATTATCATTAATAATTCCTTGATGATAATATTTACTATTATGTATCAAATCACTTACATCATTGACATCAACACCAGGGTCATTTTTCCCAATCTTTGTAGCATACGGGATTGCACCTTCAGTCAGTACGCCGAAATCAAGTCCATTAGCATAAGCCTCATTGGCCATATGAGCTATTTTAAAAGTTTGAGATCCACCATTCAAATCTAACCATGTATCCAGATTACTCAGGAAATTGCGTCGCTTCTGATAATTTACTCCGAAATTAATGTTGCGCACACTGCCATAGTCGCCGCCGATAGCAAAAAGAACACCTGCCTGGTCGAGCGAAGCCCTTCCGGCATCGTGATTTAGTACACCACTGTTACCAGTAAACACACCACCAAACGAAACCGACATATCCGATGAACGCATAAGTCCCGTACCAGCAGGGTTACTGCCCATAGTAGAAAGATCTGCACCCAGTGCTCCCATAGCACCACCCATACCAACATAGCGTGCTGTACCATTCAAATCAGTATTTACAATTGTTTCAGCATCGTAAGCCGACTGAGCATTCAGAGCAATTGCTCCTCCCAATGCTACTATCGATGAAAAAATATATCGTTTCATAATAAATCTATTTTCAACTGTTATCTATTATTTAACATTATCTGTAAACCTTAAACGGTAAACTGTAAACTGAGTTATCTTCTTCCTCCACCGCTGGCTCTACCTCCGGCACCGAAGCCTCCGCCTCCGCTGCGTCCACCTCCACCGAAACTACCTCCACTACGACTACCGCCACTGAATCCACCACTACTGCGTCCTCCGCTATAACTGCGTGAAGTGTTTGGTGTTGATGATGAACGTCCTGAGTTCACATTACTGCCACCTCTGTTATAGTTTCTGTCGTTGTCGTATGAATTTGGACGTCTTGAACTACTGTTATTATTATATGAACTTCGTGAGTTTTGTGTGCCACGACGAATGTTACTCATTCTGTTACCATTATCATTATACGAACTCCTGTTGCTCGATGAACCTCGGCCATAAGAACCACCGTTGGATCTGGTCATTCCACCTACACGACCAAACGACTGCCTTCCATTGTTTGCATAAGCTCGTGAACCAGCCATCGAGTTCGTTCTTACTCTGTTAGTGCCGCGATTCAGTCCGCTAGCATATGGACGTGCGCCGCTTACATATCTGCGACCTGCAAATCCTCTGCCTGCATGAGCATAATGATACCTGTTGTGGTAGTAGCCGTGATGGTGCCAACCTGGACCTACACCCCAGTACGACCAGTGATAAGGATGGCTCCAACCCCAAATCGGACCGTACCATGAGTTCCAAGGACGCCATCTGTATCCCCAACTCCAACCATAACCCCAGCCCCAGCTGTAGTAGAACGGGTCATAGTAGTAATAGTCTGCCAGATAATCGTACACTCCGTAGTCATATACCAGATCCCAGTAGTAAGGACTGCTCACAGCTACAATAACGTTTGGACTGTGGAATCGGAGCAGACGACGTGAATAGCGGTAGTCTATCTCGCTATTGTCGCCACTGACTATTTCTTCTGTATCTGAATTCGATGAACTTCCGGAACTGTAAGAGCTGTTATCTGAACCGTTTGCATAACGACGATTATACTCATCGTCCGAACGCTTCGACACACCGTAATCAACTATGCTATTATCAACTGTTCCACTCTCCACCGTAGTCACATTGCTGCCACCATAGTTAGCAGGGCGTGAACCGGAATAATAGCTCTGGGTCTGAGCTTTCTTCTTCGACGGAGTGAAGTACATATCGTCCTGTGCCATTGTAAGCATAGGAACAAACGCTAATAAAATAATGAGTAACCGTTTCATAGTCTGCCTCCTTTCTTTCGTTTGTTTATTATTCACACTGCAAATTTATCTACTATCTGCATCATGGAATGAAGAAAAATCCTAAGCTTGTGTAGGGAAATCCCTAAAACAAAAAAAGTGAACCGAATTGGTTCACTCTAGAGCGGAAAACGAGACTCGAACTCGCGACCCCAACCTTGGCAAGGTTGTGCTCTACCAACTGAGCTATTTCCGCATATCTTGGTATGTGTGCCCACGACAAGAATCGAACTTGCACGTCTTTCAACACTCGCACCTGAAACGAGCGCGTCTACCATTCCGCCACGTGGGCTTGTGTTGATCACATTTATGTGGAGCGGAAACAAGGTTGTGCTCTACCAACTGAGCTATTTCCGCATGGTGATAGGCTCTTCCTCTGAAAAGCGGTGCGAAGGTACGCACTTTTTAGCTTACCACCAAAAATTTCAATGACAATTTTTCAAAAATCACAATTTTACTACCACTTTCTGACCGTCGTAGTCAACAGTCTTAGTCAGTTTCTTATTTCCACCATCAACTTTGGCTTTAACTTCAACTGTGAATTTCCTATTCTTCAGCATACCCTTATACTCTCCTTTGCGTTCGTGAATGGTAAGGGTTTTGTCATTATTATTCCATGAGAATCTGATTTCGCTGAACTGTCCTTTCTCGTAATTATAATTATCACCTTCGTCTTCATACAGAATAAATGAACCGTCAGCACCAGGATACACTACGATGTCGAGGTTGTCCCATGGTTTCTCATCTGAGTACTGCACCTGTGGTCCGAGTGCCAAGATGCTTCCTGCTTTCACATATACAGGCATCTCGTCTATCGGACATGGACGCTGTATGCTCTGTCCACCTCTCAGACGTTCACCGGTGAAGTAGTCATACCAGTCGCTACCCTCAGGCAAATAGACCTCGACAGGAGCCGAAGCCTTGCGGATATCAGGATAAATGAGATGACCATTCTTCCTACCGTCCTTCCATGTGTAGAGAGGATCAGTAACAGGTTTCACGAGCAGAGCCTTACCAAACATATACTCATCATTTCTTCTGATAGCTTTCTTATCCTTCGGGAAGTCCATCACGAGTGGACGCATCATTACACCACTTCTCTGTACTACGTCACCTGCCATCGAATAGATATATGGCAGCAGACGGTAGCGCATTTCAATGTACTGCTTCATCACGTCGTAAGCCCAGTCGCCTGGATTACCGAATGCATACAGTTCGCTTACCATTGGCGACGAACAGTGGTTACGCATTAGAGGCATGAAGGTACCCCATTGCATCCATCTCACCTGAAGTTCCTGTAAAGCAGGATTCTTCGGGTCGTTATTGTAGTCCCAATAGAAGAAACCTCCGAGGTCGGTGTTCCAGAACGGAATACCACATAGTGTATAGTTCAGTCCGCTTGGTACCTGTTTCTTCATCTCACCCCATGAAGCATTTATATCACCACTCCATGAAAATGCACCATAACGCTGCAAACCCATTGCACCACTACGGGTCATCTGAACCGAACGTTTTACATTTCCCTTTGTAGCACGCTGGTGTTCATATATACCTCCGTTTGTCATCAGAGGGAATGCATTCTTTACCGAGCGCCATGTACCGGCAGCAGTCTTATAGTCGTCGTCACCAGGCTTTTCAAAGTGGTCGGGCTCGGTAGAGTCTGTCCACCATGCATCAAAACCAATATTGTAAAGGTTCTTCAGTTCCTCCCAATATATGTCGCGAGCCTTTGCATTGAACGGGTCGTAAGGCATCACACCATTATTCTTAGGCCATGTTTCGAACGGCAGCAGCGCACCAATCTTCTTCATTCTTGCATAAGGCTTGGTCCACGGACCGAAACTAGCCCAGATACTAATCATTAGGTGAGCATGGTTGTCATGAACATACTTTGCCATTTCCTGCGGACTTTTTATTCTTGGCTGCTTACCTTCTCTTACATATTCATCTGCCAGTTTCTGAAGGTCCTTTGGCAGATACTTGGCCCATGCCTTGTCGCCTACCTTATTTATATAATAGGGATTCTCAAAACGCATCGCATTCCAATTCGAGTCACATCCCCAGTATTGCCAGTCCTGCACAATTCCGTCGAGTGGAATACCCAATGCTCTATACTTGTCCAGTACCTCACACAATTCATCGCTTGTCTTATAGCGTTCACGGCACTGCCAGTGACCCATAGTCCACAGCGGAAACATTGTTGCCTGACCTGTTAACTGACGGATAGCAGCAATCACACCGTCTTGACTTCCGTCGCGATACATTACATAATAATCTACAGCGTCAGCAACTTCCGACATGAATGTCATACCCTCAGCGTTATCCGTAAACTTGCTTCTTCCGGCATTGTCCCAATACACTCCGTAACCTTTGTCTGATGTAATATACGGAATAGCAATATAACCGTTATTGTTCCAGAGGTCTTTAATTTTTCCACGCCACGACATAGTAGCATCGCGCAACTGACCTAATCCGAAAATATCCTCATCACCGTCGAGAGTCCAAGTCTGCCCTACACTGTAATGTCCTTCGTCAGCATCCCCTGTCCTCATCTCCATCCATGTCGATTTCTCACGGAGAATCGGAGTGCCGTCAACACCGAGAACCACCATCTGTCCAGTCTGTTTGTCCAGACGTACACTCATACGGTTTGACGACAAAATAGCAATTCTTCCATCCTTGCTATTGTCCTCTTCAACGTTGAACTTCTGTCCTGGTTTCAGCACAACCGAGAAACTTTCTTTCTTCAGTTCAGGAACTCCTGCCGGTTGTTTCACTACACGTACTATCTCAGGCGAATAGAATTCCACCTTCACTTTCATACCGTTAGCCTCAGTTCCAATACTTTTTCTTTCTTCTTTTGCCTCCATCATTGTGGCAAAAACAAACGAAAGAGCCAACATCATATAGCCCTTCCATGTAAAATTAAAGGTCATAGTTAAATATTAGTTTAGTAGTTTATAAAAGTCTGTTATTTATCCAGCACTTCATACACAGAGTTATTACTCTTATACTCTGGCACAATCTCCTTCATTTTGGCAACAGTAGCCATATTGTCATACTTATGTGAGATGTCTATCAGTTCATTAATCTGTTTGCTGACAACTTTATAATCATACTGTCGAACCTCAGCAATACGTATCTTCTCGTGGAACGAAGGTTTAGTACCTTCCAGCTCGTTCAGTACTTCTTCATACAGTTTTTCGCCTTCGCGCAATCCCGTAATCTTTATTTCCACATTCTTAGCACCAGAGAGGGCTATCATCCTTCTTGCCAAGTCAATAATCTTCACCGGCTTACCCATATCGAAGACGAAAATCTCTCCACCATTACCTTTTGTACCAGCTTCGAGCACCAACTTACATGCCTCGGGAATCAGCATGAAGAATCGGACTATACGTTCGTCAGTAACAGTTACCGGTCCACCATTCTTTATCTGTTCCTTGAAAAGTGGAATGACCGAGCCGTTCGAACCAAGTACATTACCGAAGCGTGTAGTTACAAACTGACATGTCTTCTGAGTGTTGTTCAGACTCTGCACATAAATCTCACATATACGCTTCGAACATCCCATTACGTTCGTTGGGTTAACAGCCTTATCTGTTGAAACCATTACGAACTTCTTTACTCCGTATTTCACACTGAGGTCAGCCAGTATCTTTGTTCCGAAGATATTATTCTGAACAGCTTCCGAAGGATTATCCTCCATCATCGGCACATGCTTATAGGCAGCAGCATGGAATACATAATCTGGCTTAAACTCCTTGAAAATCTGTTCCATCCTGTCTTCTCTGCATATAGAAGTTACGACTGTCTTAGCTTCGATGTCGGCAAACTGCTTGTTCATCATGAGTCTGATGTCGTGTTCCGGAGTCTCAGCCTGGTCTATAAGCATCATCGATGCAGGTTTGTATATGGCAATCTGGCGAACCATCTCCGAACCGATACTTCCTGCCGAACCTGTTATCAGCACACGCTTACCAGTCAGCATCGCGCCTACCGATTCCATATCCACGGTAATCACAGAACGTGGCAACAGGTCTTCGACCGAAACCTCCTGCATTTGCATTGAACCGTAATCCGAATCCGTCAGTTCACCATTCTCGATATGAGCCTCCTTAGCCTGATGAGTTATGAAAATTTTAATTCCACGCTTAATCAGCATATCTTGCAGGTCCTGACGGTCACGGAAATCCTCCAATCTGAGCGGAGAAACAATCAAGGCTTCTATTCTTTGCTTCGTCAGTATAGAAGCTAAATCATCGTTTACATTATACACATTCTGCCCCATCAAGGTCATGTGTCTTGCACGATCGTCATGTGATATAAATCCACATAACTTAAACCTCTTCGGACGCTGGGAATTGATATTCTTAGCTATACCTACACCTCCCGACATAGCACCGTAGATGAAGGTACGCATAGTTGTGCCATGGTCCTGAGTAACATCATACAGATTCTTAACCAGAATTCTCAAAGCCCACATCAGCAGCGTTGCCAAACAGAATGTCAGCACGATGCCCGTCTGATGCATAGTAGTAAGTTTATCCCAATGCCAACCTTCAAACATCCATGACAACAACAACGCAATTATCATCGACAGTCCATTGGCATAAGCCACCTTCATAAGGTCAACAAACGATGAATAGCGTACTACGCCGAGATACGACTTGAATTTTTTGCTTCCTATCCAACTGATAGCAACCAATAACAGAGCCATATAAACCACACCCTTACGGTGGTCGAACAGACTCTGTGTACGGTTAAAAATCCAATATATAAGTAGAGTGGAAGCAAAAATGATAACACTATCGGCAATGATAAGGCACCAATATGGTAAAGTCTTTTTACTGAAATACCAAGTAAGAATATTGTTAAATGGTTTCATTCCAATTCTATTAATAGGTGTGCGAAGTTAAGAAAACATCTTGTTTTTTTTGTAAAAAAAAAGGTACAAAATGCATTTTGTAGTAATATTGTATACAAAATATCCGTTTAACGATACGAAAAATTGTATAAAATAGGATTGAAATAATACATATTGTAATAAAACAGATTAGGTGGAGCTCCACCTAATCTGTTTATTGTAACGTGATAAATGTTTTTATCAAGTCGTCATTTTCAGTCATCCAACTGGACTGCTTTGCTGACTGCCGTGCCATCTGGCATTTTACCCCATATCCAGAGGGTCTGGTCGTCGCTGGTCTGTGCCTCCTTGAAGGCTGCTTCTACGTCGGAGACAGTCTTAATGTTACGTCCGTTGATTTTCAGAATGATAAGGTCCTTCGGTATTCCGGCATTCTTGAATTTGCCATTCTTCAGGTCTTTTACCATAACCCCACCCTGGATGCCGAGGTTCTTCTTTAATCCGTCGGGTACTTCCTTGAAGTCTGCTCCAAGTACATCCATGGTCTGAGCCTTAGCTATCTTGGTATTACCCTTGGCATTGCGGAAAGTGATGGTAGCCGTCTTCGCTTTCTTATCACGGATGAAGCCAATCTGGGTCTTGTCACCCGGATGATATTTGGCTGTTGCCTCCTGCAGTTCAGACATCTTATTGATATCTTTACCACCCAGCGAAGTGATGATATCACCCTCCTTGAGTCCTGCTTCAGCTGCAGCTCCGTCTTCAGTTACTTCTGCTACATAAACACCCTCGTTAGTACCGAAGTCAGCTTTGTACTTTTCATCCTTTGCCTTCTGCGATTCAATATAATCGTGAAGGGTCATACCCTTTACTCCAATTAAAGCACGCTGTACCTGTCCATAGGTCTTTAGATCGTCCACAACCTTGGTCATGATGCTGACAGGGATAGCAAAACCGTAACCAGAGAAGGAACCAGTCTGGCTGTAAAGCATAGCATTGATACCCACAAGCTCACCGCGTGAGTTTACAAGTGCTCCTCCTGAATTACCTTTGTTGATGGCAGCATCTGTCTGGATGAAACTCTCGATACCTCCTTGAGTGGCACCCAGTCCACGTGACTTTGCGCTTACTATACCGGCAGTGACAGTGCTTGTGAGGTTAAAAGGATTACCTACTGCCAGTACCCATTCACCTACTTTCAGAGCGTCGCTGTTGCCGATGGGTAATGTCGGAAGATTATTGCCTTCAATCTTAATGAGAGCAAGGTCGGTATCTGCATCTTTTCCTATTAATTTAGCAGAGAACTCGCGCTGGTCATTTAGGGTTACGGTTATCTGGTTCGCCTCAGCTACTACGTGGTTGTTTGTAACGATATAGCCATCAGACGAAATCAGTACTCCACTACCTGCTGCTTCTTGTTTCGGAGTCTGAACCTGACGACGTTGGGTGCCGCCACCATGTCCGAAGAAGTCACCGAAAAAGTCCTGGAATGGGTCTCTATACTCAATGGTTCGGGTTTCGCCACCCATTACCACTTTGATATAGACAACGGCATTGCATGCTTTCTCGGCTGCTGCTGTGAGGTCAACATATCCTCCTGCTGAGGATGATGTACTTGACATTGTAGTAACTTTACCTTTACTCGGAGAGTCTTCGCCATAGAGAGCACGATGTACCTCTGACGAAATCATCTCTTCACTGGAATTCTTTTGTACCATCGATACTGCAAATGCACCGGTGATACCAGAAACAAATGCTATAACTGCAAGTGTTCCATAAAAGCGCTTAGTTGATTGTTTCATAATATTCATTATTATTATATGTAATTTTAATTGTTAAATTGGATGTTACTTTAACTTTTCCGCGTTAAAATTACGGCGAAGTGTAATTCTGACAAAATTTTTTGTTTGGAAAAGGTTCTGTGTTTCCAAATGTTTAACACTTAAAAGTGACGGATTAACGTAGCTTAAATGATAAGTTTCGGTTTTTCACAAATCGAAACATTCATGAAATGTTAAAATCGGAGCATTTTCTGCGACTATCGTTTTGTGGTAAGACAAAAATATTCTATCTTCGCACGAAATACATATTAATAATTATTATTCCCCATGAAAAAACTGATTTTTCTGACACTTTCCCTCCTTTTGCTCTGCACTTCATCGATTGCAGCAAAGGATACTAAGGGTACGTTTGAAGCAGGAAGAGGTGCTTTCCTGCTCAATGGAGAACCATTTGTAGTTAAAGCTGCCGAAGTGCACTATCCTCGTATTCCACAGGCTTATTGGGAACATCGTATCAAGATGTGCAAGGCTCTGGGCATGAATACTATCTGTATCTACATCTTCTGGAACATTCACGAACAGCAAGAAGGCATCTTCGACTGGAGCGGCAATAATAACGTTGCAGAGTTCTGTCGTCTGGCTCAGAAGAATGGCATGTATGTTATCGTTCGTCCCGGACCATACGTTTGTGCCGAATGGGAAATGGGTGGTCTGCCATGGTGGTTGCTCAAGAAGAAAGACATCCGGCTGAGAGAGCAAGACCCTTACTTCATGGAACGAGTGAAGATATTCGAAAAGGAAGTAGGTAAGCAGCTTGCTCCGCTGACTATCCAGAACGGTGGTCCTATAATCATGGTTCAGGTAGAGAACGAATATGGTTCTTATGGCAAGGATAAGCCATATGTAAGTGAGATTCGCGACTGTTTGCGTTCGGTTGGTTTTGACAAGGTGGCACTGTTCCAGTGTGACTGGTCTAGCAATTTCTTGAACAACGGACTGGACGACCTTGTATGGACTATGAACTTCGGTACTGGTGCAAATATCGACGATCAGTTCCGCAAACTGAAAGAAGTGCGTCCCGATTCTCCTCTCATGTGCTCGGAGTTCTGGAGCGGATGGTTTGACAAATGGGGCGGCAAGCATGAGACCCGTCCATCGAAAGATATGGTTGAGGGTCTGAAAGAGATGCTAGATAAGAACATATCCTTCTCTCTTTATATGACTCACGGAGGTACCTCGTTCGGTCATTGGGCAGGTGCCAACTCCCCGGGCTTTGCTCCTGACGTAACCAGCTACGACTATGATGCACCTATCAACGAATACGGACAGGTGACAGACAAGTATATCGAACTGCGCAATATGCTGCAGGATTACTCAAAGAAGAAACTTCCATCCATTCCGAAGGCAATGCCGATTACAACCATTCCGGCATTCGAGTTCACGGAGTTTGCTCCACTTTTCGAAAACCTGCCATGCCCTATTGAGACAGAGGACGTGAAGACTATGGAAGAGTTCAACCAGGGATGGGGTTCCATCCTCTATCGTACTACCCTACCCGGTTTGCATCGTCCGTCACGGCTCCACATTGCCGGTGGTCATGACTATGTACAGGTATTCATCGACGGGAAATATATAGGTGCCATGGACCGTAGAAACGGTGACAAAGACCTTGTCCTGCCTCCATCCCGTCGTGGTTCACAGCTTGAAATCCTCGTAGAAGCAATGGGACGCATCAATTTCGGACGTGCCATCAAGGACTTCAAGGGTATTGAGGGTAATGTGGAACTGACTATCGAACTTGATGGAAACGAATTCAAGTCTTCGCTGAAGCATTGGAAGAATTATCTGATTCCTGATACATACGAACAGACTCAGCGTCAGGTCTATAAACCGCTTATGACTACATCGCCACGATTCCGCGGCGACCGTATTCCGGGCTACTACAAGGCTAAGTTCAAGGTTAAGAAACCAGCTGACACATTCCTCAACTTCGAAACATTCGGAAAAGGACTTGTATATGTGAATGGTCATGGCCTGGGTCGTATCTGGGAGATTGGTCCTCAGCAGACCCTCTACTGTCCGGGTTGCTGGCTGAAGAAAGGCGAAAATGAAATAGTTGTTCTTGACATCATTGGTCCGAACGAGGCTAAGAGTGAAGGTCTCGACCATCCTATCATCGACCGTCTGCAGAAGTCTGAGCCTCCTATCCACCGCAAGGAAGGTGAGAACCTCAACCTTAGTGGCGAGACTCCTGTCACAGTCGGACAGTTCAAAGCCGGAAACGGTTGGCAGGAAGTGAAATTCGCAGCTCCACAAAGCGGACGATATGTTTGTCTCGAAGCTCTCAACGGATGGAATGGTGACGAATATGCATGTATTGCAGAACTCTACCTCCTCGATGAGAATGGTGAACGTCTCAGTCGTGAGCCATGGAAGATTGCGTATGCCGACTCCGAAGATATTACTTCCGGAAACAAAGCCGGCGATAAGATATACGATTTGCAGGAGAGCACCTACTGGTCAACTGTCAAAGGTGTGCAGTTCCCTCACCACATAGTAATCGACCTCGGTAAGGAACGTGCAGTTACAGCCCTGCAGTATCTTCCACGTATGGAATCGACCGTACCGGGAGCCATCAAGGACTATAAGATATATGTAAAGAAAGACAACTTCAAGTATTAAATCAAATTATCACCTAATAAAATCTATTAAATTTACAATCAGAAGATTATGAAAGCATTTATGGACAACGACTTTCTGTTGCAGACAGAAACAGCCAAACGACTTTATCACGAACATGCAGCTAAGATGCCAATCATCGACTACCACTGCCACCTCATTCCTCAGATGGTAGCTGAAAACAAGCGATTCGATTCAATAGCTCAGATATGGCTTATGGGCGACCACTACAAGTGGCGTGCTATGCGTTCGAACGGAGTAAACGAACGATTCTGCACAGGAAAGGACACAACTGACTGGGAGAAGTTTGAGAAGTGGGCAGAGACAGTGCCTTACACTTTCCGCAACCCACTCTACCATTGGACTCACCTCGAACTGAAGACTGCCTTTGGTATTACTGAGACACTCAATCCGAAGAATGCCCGTGAGATATATGACAAGTGTAACGACATCATCAAGAACGACCCGAAGTTCACTCCACGCGGACTTATGGCTCACTACAAGGTTGAGACAGTATGTACTACCGACGACCCTGTTGATTCACTCCAGTGGCACAAGCAGGTTGCTGCCGACCCGACCATGAAGACCCGTATGCTTCCGGCTTGGCGTCCCGACAAGGCTATGGCAGTAGAAGTTCCTGCTAACTTCAAGGCTTATGTCGAGCAGCTCTCACAGGCAAGTGGCAAGAATATCAGTTCGTTTGCCGACTTCATCGATGCCCTTCAGAACCGTCACGACTTCTTCGCATCAATGGGTTGCAAACTCTCTGACCACGGTATCGAGGAGTTCTATGCAGAAGACTATACCGATGCTGAAATAAATGCTATATTTAATAAGGTATATGGTGGCAAGGAGCTGACTCAGGAGGAGATTCTGAAGTTCAAGTCTGCCATGATGTATATCTTTGCCGTTCAGGATGCAGAAGCAGGATGGGCACAGCAGTTCCACTACGGAGCTATCCGTGACAACAACACCAAGATGTTCCGTCAACTCGGTCCCGACACCGGATTCGACTCTATAGGTGAGTTCAATACGGCAAAGAAATGCTCTAAGTTCCTCAACCGTCTGAATATGGAAGGCAAACTCACAAAGACCATACTCTACAACCTTAATCCATGTGCCAACGAAGTATTGGCAACGATGCTCGGCAACTTCCAGGACGGCTCTTGTCCGGGTAAGATTCAGTGGGGTTCAGGTTGGTGGTTCCTCGACCAGAAAGACGGTATGCAGAAACAGATGAATGCACTCTCCGTACTTGGCCTCCTCAGCCGCTTCGTCGGAATGCTTACCGACAGCCGTTCATTCCTCTCCTATCCTCGTCATGAATACTTCCGTCGCATACTCTGCAACCTTATCGGTACAGATGTAGAGAACGGTGAAGTACCTTGCACCGGATTCGAAGGTGAACGACTCAACCAGATGGTTGAAGACATCTGCTACAACAACGCAAAGAACTATTTCAACTTCTAAACGTGCGCTATCCGTTCAACATTAAGATTTCAATACTTGGGCTGCAACACACCAATGCAGCCCAAGTGCTTTCCGACTTTATCACTCTCATACGTCAGAAATACGAAGTCGAGGTCGTCAGCGAGATTACCTGCAACTGTGCCCACAGTCAGGCAGAAGTAACACTTGCCGTACCATTTGCCGAACGTGAAACCATACGCATCGATTTCAACATCTTTGCCAGCGAATTCGACACTCTTCACCCTGCTGAAACCACCTCATATTTCAAGCTTGAAAGTGCCTGAATATACACTGCTAGTTTTCAGTGTGTTACAAAACGAAAAGAAAAATAATTGCAAAAAGGTGACCTCCAATTAACAAAATAGTCGTACCTTTGCAGCGGATTAGTATTATAATTAAGGGTAACTAAAAGCTAGAGAACATGAAAAATCTTATCGTAACATGTTTAATATCAGCTGCTTTTGCACTTTCTGTGTCGGCTGCGACAGTCGATACCGAGAAGAAGTGGCATGCAGTTATCGAAGCCATATCTATGGTGGAGAGTACCGGTAATCCGAAAGCAGTAAGTTCCGACGGCCGCTATGTAGGCTATTTGCAGATATCCAAGATACTTGTTCGCGAATGTAATCGAATCCTTGGTAAGGAGGTCTATACTTACGATGACCGTTACGACAAACAGAAGAGCATCGAGATGTTCATCGTCTATCAGGAACGTTATAATCCGGAAGGAAACATCGAAAAAGCCATTCGTCTGTGGAACTCCGGCGACATCAACTGCATGAACCGTAAGACAGCCACCAATGGTTATTACAATCGTGTGATGCGTAAGTTCACTGCTCAGGCAACAGCTGAATAAGAGACAAACAAATACAGAAATACAAAAAACGGAGGTACATCGTGGTGTATCTCCGTTTTCTTTGAATATATTTTTGCTTACGTTTATTTCTTCAATACCTGTTTTATTACTGTAGTAGCCTGGTCGTAGGCTGCAATCCAGTCGGTATTCAACGAGAACGGCAACAGGTTGCCTGCCCCACCGTCAACGAGCGGCGACTCGTTCTTGAACAGATGGAAATTGAATGATGCCGTAGTGTAGCAGCGCACCACCTCGTCAACCTTTGCCTGTGAAATCTTAGCTGCGTCAGCTTTATACGATAGGAAATCCTGAACGAACGACTCCAGATTCACAGCTTGCATATCCATGAAGCGGTTATCAGTAAATCTGCCGTCTTTCTTGGCTTGAGTCGAGATATAGTCAAGAGCCTTCAGCTTATACTGGTTTGCAATGCGTTCATCACCCTTAGTCGCTGCTGCTTCGCTGCGTGCTTTCTCGTATATGGTCTGAAAAAGAGTCTGCGACCATACCTTCACAGTACAGCCCATACACATTATTATATATATAAGCAGCGTCTTCTTCATGTCGTATGAGATAGCAATTATCAGAAATTAAACTCTTCGCTTACGCTTGCGTCGCGCGATACTCGGTCAATGGCACGTGCAAACATATCGGCAACCGAAAGCTGCTTCACCTTCTTGCAGTCCTTTGTGTAAGGGATTGAGTCGGTAAACACAATCTCCTGCAGAGCCGACTTCTCAACACGTTCCGTTGCAGGACCTGACATCACACAGTGGCTTGCAATGGCACGTACACTGTTGGCACCGGCCTTCATCATTTCGTCGGCAGCCCTGGTAATAGTTCCTGCTGTATCTACCATATCGTCAACGAGTACCACATCCATACCCTTCACGTCACCGATAATCTGAATCGATTCCACTTCGTTTGCTCTTGCACGTGTCTTATTGCAGAGTACCAGCGGAGCCTTCAGACGTTTCGAGAACAGGGCAGCACGCTTCGAACCACCGGCATCCGGTGTTGCAATCACCAGGTTAGGCAGATTGAGCGATGCGATATAAGGAATACAGATGAGTGAGCCGTAAAGGTGGTCAACCGGAACGTTGAAGAAACCCTGAATCTGATCGGCATGCAGGTCCATCGTAATCAGACGGTCTATACCGGCTACACTCAGCAGGTCAGCTACAAGCTTCGCACCGATGCTGACACGTGGCTTGTCCTTGCGGTCCTGTCGTGCCCAACCGAAATACGGTATCACAGCAATAATCTTTCTTGCACTGGCACGCTTTGCAGCGTCAATCATCAGCAACAACTCCATAAGGTTATCGCTGTTAGGGAATGTCGATTGTACCAGATACACGTCACGTCCTCTGATTGACTCTTCAAACGATACGGCAAACTCGCCGTCAGCAAAATGAGTAATAATCAGATTACCGAGCGGACAACCCAAACTCTCACAAATTCGTTCAGCGAGGTACTTCGACTTCGTTCCCGAAAACACCTTAAAAGGTCTTCTTTCGTTCATGGTTTTGTATAAGTGTTGTAATTTTCTCTGCAAATTTATATCAATCCACATCAATTACAAAATAAAAAATGTTTTTTATTTCTAAATTCCTCGCCATGCACTAACTTTGCAGTGTCAAATCACAAAATAAAATGAAAAAAATAGCAAAACAGCTCACCGAGCTCATAGGAAACACCCCCCTACTCCAGCTCGAATCTTTTTCCCGTTTCCATAAGATTGATGCTAATCTGATAGCCAAACTCGAATATTTCAATCCTGCCGGTTCGGTCAAGGATCGTGTGGCATACAGCATGATTGATGATGCCGAGCGCAGCGGAGCCCTCCGTCCCGGAGCCACCATCATCGAACCCACCAGTGGCAATACCGGAGTCGGTCTGGCTATGGTCAGTGCCGTCAAGGGTTACAAACTCATCCTTACCATGCCCGAAACCATGTCGCTCGAACGCCGTAACCTCGTCAAGGCTTACGGAGCCGAAGTGGTGCTGACACCCGGTTCGGCAGGTATGAAGGGAGCTATTGAGCGTGCCGAAGAACTGCGCGACTCCATTCCCGGAGCAGTCATCCTGCAGCAGTTCGAGAACCCCGCTAATCCCCTGGCCCATTATCAGACTACAGGTCGTGAAATCATAGCCGATACCGATGGCGAAGTAGATATCTTCGTAGCCGGAGTAGGTACCGGAGGTACTATCTCAGGCACAGGCCGTTACCTCAAGGAAGTGAAACCCAACGTTTGCATCGTGGCAGCCGAACCTGCATCCAGTGCCGTACTGAGTGGCCAACCCGCTGGTCCCCACATGATTCAGGGCATCGGAGCCGGATTCATCCCCAACACCTTCTCACGTGAATATGTCGATGAGATAGTACGTGTACCCAACGATGCAGCCATACTCACCAGCCGTCAGCTCGCATCCACCGAAGGACTCCTCGTAGGTATCTCTGCCGGAGCAGCAGCCTATGCAGCACTCGAACTGGCACGCCGTCCCGAGAACAAAGGCAAGAACATCGTAGTCCTTCTCCCCGACACCGGCGAACGCTATCTCTCCACAGTCCTCTACGACTTCGAGAATTATCCTTTGTAAGGTTTAAGGGTTAAAGACTACTAAGCAAAAAAAGCAGAGCTTCAAGCCCTGCTTTTTTTATTATTTCTTCTTCAGAAGGTCGCGAATCTCAGTCAGCAGCACCTCCTCCTTCGTTGGTTCCGGTTCCGGAGCCGGTTCTGCAGGAGCCTCCTCCTTCTTCTTCGACAGCTTAGTCATCATCTTGATTACACAGAAAATCGACAGAGCGATAATCAGGAAGTCAATCACGTTCTGGATGAACATACCGTAGTTCAGAGTCACAGCCTCGGCTGCAGCGCTGACTTCATTACCAGCCTCGTCAACCACAGCAGGCACAGCCTCCTTCAGTACGGCCTTCAGGTTCTTGAAGTCAACACCGCCGGTCAGCACACCGATAGGTGGCATGATGATGTCAGCTACGAGCGAACTAACGATTTTTCCGAACGCACCGCCGATGATAACACCGACAGCCATGTCAACCACATTACCTTTCAGCGCAAAAGCCTTGAAATCTTCAATAAACTTTCCCATAATAGATTATAATTTAAAAATTAAACAAAATGTTATGTCTATATTACGTTTTCAGTGACTATATAATATAAAAGATGTGAAATTGATTTTTCATGTATTTATTTTTTCAAATCTTTTTTCAAATCACTTGCAAAGTTAGAATAAATATTTGTAACTTTGTCGTCCGAAACAAGAAAATATAAATGAAATCGTATATTTTGCTTTGTATCATGCTGTTCTTCGTTCTCCTCGTGCTTGGAGCATGTCAGACAGCCCACTACTGCAACTGCGGATAACAAGCCATTTTTGCAGACATCGAGACAAAACTGAACAATCAGGGTATTGACCCAGACAACGTTATTATATAACATATTTTTTTAACCCTAATAAATTAACATCAAATGGCAACAAAAGTTGGTATTAACGGATTTGGTCGTATCGGCCGTTTTGTATTCCGTGCAGCTCAGACTC
>CAJODY010000039.1 GCA_905233285.1 uncultured Bacteroidaceae bacterium | reverse complement strand
ATCGAGCTGGAAGTCGGTATCGATTACATGAGAACGCCCACGCGGATAGGCTTTGCGGTCGCTGAGTTCCACTTGTGTCCAACCCATGAATTCAGGACGGCGAATGCCACAGAGACGATAGAACTCACGCATAGCAGGAGCCAGACGCTTGCCAGCCTGGTCGCCGAACTGAGTACAGAGCCAACGCTCGAGATGCTGGTTGATGGTGTTAGGCTGTATGGAGTTGATGTTCCAAGCCATATCGAGGAAGAACTCGAGGTCGTAGGCTGCCACCTTGGGGTCGTGTACATTGACTATCCAAAGCTTACGGCAGTTATGGTCGTAAGCTGCCTTCATCTCGCTGTAGATGAGTCCGGGTTGGGTGGTGGTGAGCCACATATAGTCGTGGGGACGTCCCCAATAGCTGAGGTGGTAATAGACACCGCCACCACCGCTACGGCGCTGCTGTTCAGTGTCGGACAGACGGGTCATGTAACCATAGTTGTCGTCGCACCACATAAGTGTGACGTCGTCGGGCACACGGAGTCCGTTCTCGTATATCTCCAACACTTCCTTATAAGGGATGAATACCTGAGGCACCCGCTCAACGTTCTTATCATAGTATTTTGCAAGTATCTCGCGCTGGTCGTCGATGACCTGTTGCAGTCTACGAAGTTTCTCTTCCTTTGTCTTCACTCCCTCCATCGAACCGTCGTGAATGCCACGCATACCGATAGTAAAGAATTCCTCGGAGCCTTTCACCTCTTTCACACGTTCAATCCAGTAGTCGCGCACCTGTTCGCGATTAGTTATATAGTTGTATGCTCCACGCTGTTTGGCATCCCATTCTGCAACATTGTTGCGCAGCAGGGGTTCACAATGGCTAGTACCAATAAGTATGCCACAGGAATCAGCCATTTCCTTATTACCCTTGATGGTGAAGAAGCCCGGAGTACCGGGATGCATACCCGGCCAGATGGCATTAGCACGCAGACGCAAAAGAAGTTGGAATATGGCTTTGTAGGTCTTAGGACCCATAGCTCCAAACTGGTCGGTCCTCTCATAGTGTTTCCATGCCCAGTTGCGCAGGCTCCAGTCCTCGTCGTTGATGAATATACCACGATAAGCAACCGACGGGCTCTGGAACGTAGAGAAATCATCGGAAAGAGTTAGTACGGACTTACGCTGAGGCACTACATCGCCCCACCACACCCAGGGTGATACTCCTGCCATGCGACTGAGTTCGAGAACTCCATAAGCACAACCACGTCCGTTGTTTCCGACAACGAGTATCTTGCCATTCCGTACCCCAAGCCAGAAAGCATCGAGACTGTCCCGTACCTCGTCGGCAGGAATTCCCTGACGACGCAGACGGGAAACTGCGGAACGGTTCTGGTCGAGCTGGAAAATCTCAATAGTTGCCTTCTTACCAGCTACGGCACGCAGACCCGTCACCTGTTCCATATCGGAAGCAAACATATCGAGGGCAATAGAGAGTACGGGAGCACTCTTACCTTCTACACAATATGTGACTGGATGAGTACCGTCGAACCAACGCACTTCTGCGCTGATAGAAGAAACGAAAGATGTCAGAATGACAAATAGGGTAAATAGCTTTTTCATAAGTGACAAGGTTAATCTAAGGGGCAAAGGTAAAGTTTTTTCACAAACTACAAACTCTCAACTATCAACTTTCAACTATTTTTTTTACCTTTGCGGCGTAATTGACGAACATTTATGAAAAAAACACTCTTTATAATCGCACTTGCTGCCTGCCAATGCATACAATCGTTGGCTGCAGAAAGGATTTTCTTCGTTTCGAGAAATCTGAACAAGAATATTATTGTGTACGACGTATGTCTGAAAGACGGCAAACTGGATACCGACAAACCACTTCATCCATACTGGTACAGACTGGAAGAAAACCCGATTTCAACGGGAGAATTGACCTTTATTCAAAGGAAACTGGCATACGGGTATTCTGTAGAGGAAGAGCACGAGAACGAAGCCATCGTAAAGCTGAAAGCATATAAGAAACGTCTGCTAAAGATTTGCAAGAGACAAGGTAAATGGGTGGGATTGACAACGATAAACAATAAGGAATGTATCCTGACGGAGATATATGCCCACTGCCCCAGCCGCACCTCGTGTGATTACATGATACTGAAGGGAAAGTCGCTGAAGGACGGAAAAGCGGAAGAGGAAGTAGTAAAATAAAGGGCGCCCTATTTCGACATGACGACATATCGACATAACGGTATAACGACACGGCGCCCCATTAGTCATTATCAGCTAATGAATTGGCAGATTTTTCCATAAATTATTATAAATAATGTAGAAAAAGCGTAAGACGGGATAGTTGCAAAGCAACTGTCTCGTTTTTTTGCAGTACATTTGCAATCGTTTTTTAAGGATAATCAGAAAAAGAATAAAAAAGTGAACGCAAGAATTAAAAGCATCATGTTGTGCATGGGAGTAGCAATGATGAATATGCTACCAGGCTATGCACAGCCGGCAAGTGAGACTGCGATAGGCAGCCTGGACTTGACACTCGACAAGGCAATAGAGATTGCACTTGCCGAAAATCCCACTATCAGAGTGGCAGAGAAGGAGATTCAGCTGAAACAGGTGGCACACAAGGAAGCATGGCAGGCCCTGTTGCCTACTGTAGGTGTAAATGCTACATTGCAGCACACCATCAAAGCTGCTACGATGAACCTGGGTGGAAACACATTTAAGATGGGTATCGACAACTCGAACACCGCAACCGGTACGGCTACACTCAGTCTGCCGCTGTTTGCTCCCGCCGTGTATAAGAATATGAGTCTGACGAAAGAGGACATCAAACTGGCACAGGAGAAGTCGCGCAACAGCAAACTCGACCTCGTCAATCAGGTAACAAAAGCCTACTATGCCCTGATGCTGGCACAGGACAGCTACAAAGTGATGACACACAGTTACAATACCGCAAAACAGAACTACGAAGTCGTTGCCTCGAAATTTGAAGTAGGAAAGGTGAGTGAATACGACAAGATAAGTGCGGAGGTACAGATGCGTGGCATGAACTCAGCTATGGTAACAAGTGAGACAGGACTCACGCTGGCAGCACTGCGTCTCAGAGTACTGATGGGTATCACAGAGAATATCGACCTCGTAATCAACGACAGTCTGAAGAACTACGAGAACAGCCTCGTCCTGTCCGATGCAGAAGCTAACGATGCAGCCCTTGCAAACAACTCTGCCCTGCGACAGATGGACTTGAACATTTCACTCCTGCAGAAGGCTAGAAAAACACTCTATACCAACTTCATGCCTACCCTCTCGATGCAGTTGACAGGACAGTACCAGAGTCTGTACAATACCGACTGGAACGTATTCGGATACAAGTATTCACCCAGCAGTTCGCTGCTCTTCACTCTGACCATACCTATCTATCAGGCAAGCAACTGGACTAAGCTAAAAACCAACAAGATACAGATAGCACAACTGCAGGACAACCGCGAGAATACTCGCCGACAACTGGTGATGTCGATAGAGACCTACAAACAGAACATGGCAAGCACCATTGCCCAGATAGTCTCTAACGCAGAAGCTGTGCGTCAGGCTGAAAAAGCCGTTGCCATCAGCAGCAAACGCTATGAGGTGGGACGCGGAACCATTCTGGAACTGAACCAGAGCGAAGTATCAGAGACCCAGGCCGAACTGACCTACGTGCAGTCGATATATGACTATCTGATTAATAAAGCCGACTTGGATTACACCTTGGGCAGAGAGAGTTATTTGAAGTAACGATAACGATAACGAAAATAATATACAGACAAATGAAAACTATTAAAGGATTAAAGTTTTACATACTCTCGTTTATGACGATAGCGATGCTTGCATCTTGCGGCAGCAAGTCGGCTGAGGGTAGCAACAAGGCTGGAGAAGCCATCACGTCAGCAAAGCCACAAGTAAAGATTGCAAAAGTGTCGGCAGAGGATATTCCCCAGACCGAGACTTACACAGCAACTGTTGAGAGCGACATAAAGAACAATATCGCTCCGAACACCCCACTCCGCATCGAGAAGATATATGTGGAGGTAGGTGACATGGTGCGCAAGGGACAGGTACTCGTACAACTCGATGCCAGCAATCTGCAACAGGTAAAGCTCCAGATTGAGAACCTGCAGATTGAGTTCAACCGTACAGCCCAGCTCTACGAAGTAGGCGGTGCCAGCAAAGCTGAATATGACAATGCCAAGATGCAGCTCGACGTACTCTCAACCCAGTACCGTCAGTGGGTACAGAACACCCAGCTCACAGCTCCTATCAGCGGAGTGGTTACTGCACGCAACTACGACAACGGCGATATGTACAGCGGCAACCCGATACTTACAATCGAGCAGACCAACCCTGTAAAACTTATCATCAACATCTCGGAAAACTACTACAAACTGGTGAAGAAGGGTCAGGCAGTAGATGTAACTCTCGATGCTTACGAGGGAGAGCACTTCGTAGGCAACATCAGCATCATCTACCCTACTATCGACGTTTCAACACATACGTTCCCTGTTGAAATCACCATCAACAACAGCAGCCAGAAAGTACGTCCAGGTATGTTTGCACGTGCCACAGTCAACTTCGGCAGTGCCCATCACGTACTCGTTCCCGACCTGGCACTCGTAAAGCAGATTGGAGCCGGCGACCGCTACGTCTATGTATATAAGGACGGCAAGGTAAGCTACAACAAGGTTCAGCTGGGTAAGCACATAAATACCCAATACGAGATTTTCAGCGGTGTGGAACCAGGCGACATGGTAGTCGTTGCTGGTCAGAGCCGTCTGGCCAACGGACGTGAAGTAGAAGTTATAGAATAAATAGTAAATAAATTTATGAGTTTATACGAAGGAGCGGTCAAACGACCGATTATGACCAGCCTCTGCTTCATGGCTGTCATGGTGTTTGGTATCTTCTCATTGTGGAAGCTGCCAATCGACCTCTATCCAGATATCGACACCAACACCATTATGGTTATGACATACTATACGGGTGCCAGTGCCGAAGATATAGAAAACAACGTGACCCGTCCGCTTGAGAACTCACTCAATGCGGTTGAGCACCTGAAACACCTCACCAGTAGTTCGCGTGAGAACGTCAGCGTTGTCACCCTCCAGTTTGAATACGGCTACGACATCGACGCACTCACCAACGACGTCCGAGACAAGTTGGACATGGTGAGCAACTCGTTGCCCGACAACGCACAGACACCAATCATCTTCAAGTTCTCTACCGACATGATTCCTATCCTGCTGATTTCAGTACAGGCAGAGGAATCCAGGCAGGCACTCTACAAGATACTCGACGACAACGTAGCCAATCCGCTTGCCCGCATCGAGGGCGTCGGAACGGTAAGTATCGCAGGTGCCCCCGAACGAGAAATCAACGTATATCTCGACCCACAGAAGATGGAGGCATACAACCTGAGTCCGGCTCAGGTAGCATCTGCCATATCTGCCGAGAACCAGAACATGACAAACGGTACTATCGATGTGGGTACCCAGACCTACACCGTACGTGTCGAAGGTGAGTTCAACGACCCGAGCGAGATGCTGAACGTCATCGTCGGCACCCACAACGGAGTAAACGTATATCTTCGCGAAGTAGCCCGGATAGAAGACAACCTGGAGGAGCGTGCTCAGAAAACCTACACGAAAGGTGTGCAGGGAGCTATGATTGTCGTTCAGAAACAGTCGGGAGCCAACTCCGTAGCCATATCAAAGAAAGTGCTGGAAGCCCTGCCTACATTGCAGAAGAACCTGCCGACCGACGTCAAACTGGGTATCATCGTCAACACCTCCGACAACATCCTGAATACCATCAGTTCGCTCGAAGAGACCATCATGTATGCCATGATATTCGTCGCACTCGTCGTATTCATATTCCTCGGACGCTGGCGTGCCACACTCATCATCGTCATCACCATCCCTATGTCGCTCATCGCATCCTTCATCTATCTGTATGCGACCGACGGCTCCATCAACATGATTTCACTCTCCTGTCTCACCATAGCCATCGGTAACGTGGTCGATGACGCCATAGTGGTCTTGGAGAACGTAACGACACATATCGAACGAGGCAGCGACCCGAAACAGGCAGCCATCAACGCAACCAACGAGGTGGCAATATCCGTTATCGCTTCCACCCTCACGATGATTGCCGTATTCTTCCCGCTCACCATGGTGACGGGTATCGCCGGAGTGCTCTTCAAGCAGCTGGGTTGGATGATGTGTATCATCATGACCATCTCCACCACCTCTGCCCTCTCCTTCACTCCTATGCTCTGTTCACAGATGTTGCGTCTGCAAAAGAAACAAGGCAAACTGTTCAAGCGGTTCTACTCACCCATTGCTCATACTCTCGACCACCTCGACGACTGGTACGAACGCCGCATCAACTGGGCTGTGCGCCATCGCTGGACAGTCGTAGCCGGTTGTGTCTGCCTCTTCGCAGCCTCCATCGCTTGTATGAAGATATTCGGAGTGAAGTCGGAATTCTTCCCAGCCAACGACTCCGGACGTATCGGTATCACACTCGAACTCCCTATCGGTACACGTGTCGAGATAGCAGAAGACCTTGCAAAAGACCTCACAAGGACTTGGATGGAACGCTACGGCGACTACCTCCAGTCTTGTAACTTTACCGTCGGACAGGCAGGCGACAACAACACATTTGCTTCGCTCCAGACAAGTGGTTCGCACATCATCTCGTTCAACATCATGATGGTACCGTCGAACAAACGTCCGATGGGTTTGGCCGAGATATGCGACGAGATGCGTGCCGACCTGAAACAGATACCCGAACTGGCAAAATTCCAGGTAAACCTCGGTGGTCAGCAGGCAGCAGCCATGGGTGGACAGGCTACAGCACAGTTCGAAATCTATGGTTACGACCTCGACGCAACCCGTCATCTTGCCGACCAGATGGCAGAAATGTTCCGCGAAAGTCCTATGATTTCACAGGTCAACATCTCACGTTCCGACTTCCAGCCTGAAATCGTTGTCAACTTCGACCGCGACAAACTGGCTAAGGAAGGACTGTCGCTTGCTACAGCCGGTGCCTACGTGCGCAACCTCATCTATGGTTCCGTCATGTCATACTACCGTGAAGACGGAGAAGAATACGACATCAAAGTACGATACGAACCCACAGCACGCCGCAGCGTCGAAGACATCGAGAACATGATTATTCCTACTGCAACGGGGCGTCAGGTACGTGTTAAAAACGTGGCAACCGTCTCTGAGAGTGCCATTCCTCCTACCATCGAGCGTAAAGACCGTCAGCGTATCATCACCGTAAGTGCCGTACTGGCAGCAGGCTACGCCCTCTCCGACGGTGTCGAACTCGGACGTTCCTTCTACGACAAACTCGAAATACCTGCAGGCATCACCATTCAGGTAGCCGGAAACTACGAAGACCAGCAGGATTCGAACCGCGACCTCGGCACACTGGCAGTCCTCATCATCCTGCTCGTGTTCATCGTCATGGCAGCACAGTTCGAATCGCTCACCTACCCCTTCATCATCATGCTCTCCGTGCCGTTTGCACTTTCAGGCATCATCCTCGCACTCGTCACCACCAAGACCAACCTCAACATCATGTCGATGCTCGGAGGCATCATGCTTATCGGTATCGTGGTGAAGAACGGTATCGTGCTCATCGACTACACACAGTTGCTGCGCGAACGTGGCATCGGACTCATCCGCTCCGCAGTCATGGCAGCCCGCAGCCGTCTGCGTCCTATCCTCATGACATCGCTCACCACCATCCTCGGTATGCTCCCGATGGCCATGAGCCACGGTGTAGGAGCTGAGACATGGGTCCATCATCGGTGGTCTGCTCGTGTCAACCATATTAACCCTCGTTTACGTGCCCTCCATGTTCTGCATCTTCGGAGCCATCGGCATCAAGCGTCAGCGTCGCAAACTCAAGGCAAAGCGCGAACTCGATGCCTACTGGAAAGAACATAAGGACGAAGAACAGTTCAAATAAAACTGCGCAAGAATGAAAACAATATTCATCACATACGATCGTGCACTCCACGACCTTGTCATCGAAGCACTCGACGCATCCAACGCACGAGGCTACACACTGCTCAGCGACGTAAGCGGACGAGGCACAAAGACCGGCAACCCACACCTTGGCAGCCACGCATGGCCTACACTCAACAACGCCCTCTTCACCATAGTCGAAGACACACAGGTAGCCCCGCTGCTCAAGCGTCTTCGCCAACTCGACATCGATAACCCACTGCTCGGACTGCGTGCCTTCGTTTGGAACGTAGAACAGAGCATCTGAACCCTATAACCATTATGAAACATACATTTCTCCCCATCCTCCTTCTCGCCATATCACTCATGGCAGGTGCCCAGACAGCACGCGAAGAGATTCACCAGAACATCCTGCTCACAGGTAGTAACCACATGGCATACATCGCTCCCGACAAGCCTCTCACACCGGCTCCAAAGGGATACGAGCCCTTCTATATGGACCACTACGGCCGTCACGGCTCACGCTGGCTCATCAACAAGGACGAATACACCACCCCGCTCGAAAAACTGCGTACAGCCCACAAAGCAGGCAAACTCACACCGCTGGGCGAAGAAGTGCTGCAGAAACTCGAACGCTTCTACCCCACTACCGTCAACCGCCTTGGCGAGCTCTCCGACATAGGTGAGCAGCAGCACCACGGCATCGGCAAGCGTATGACAAAGAACTTCCCCGAGATATTCTCAGGCAAGACAGCCGAAGTCGATGCACGCAGCACCGTCGTCATCCGTTGCATACTCTCCATGGAGGCAGAATGCGAGGAACTCACAGCCTTCAATCCCAACCTCAAGATACACAACGACGTGAGCGAATCATTCCAGTACTACCTCAACCACGACTGGGACGGCAAAGTGAAAGAATCAGGCAAGAAGGCATCGCCCATAATCGATAAATACCGCGAGCGCCTCACCCACCCCGAACGCCTCTGCTCCTCACTCTTCACCGACGACTCCTACTGGCAGCACCCCGAATTCCGTGCAGCATCCTTCATGCGCTCACTCTTCAACGTCGTAAACAACATGCAGAGCCACAGCTTCGGCGAAGACCTCTACCCCATCTTCACCGAGGAAGAAGCCTACGACCTCTGGCGTCTGTGCAACATACAGTGGTACCTGCGCTACGGACCTGCACCCCAGACCGACGGCAACATGCCATTCAACCAGCGCTACCTCCTGCGCAACATGATTGAGACAGCCGACACCGTATTCCAGAGCAAGACCTACACCAACGGAGCATCCCTCCGCTTTGGACACGAAGTATGTGTCATGCCGCTTGCCTGCCTCATGGAACTCGACTCCTGCGGCGTACAGACATACGACCTCGACAACCTCGAGAACTACTGGGTCAACTTCCGCATCTACCCCATGGCATGCAACGTCCAGATGGTATTCTACCGTCCGAAGAAAACCAAGGCGGGACAGCTCCGCACTGAAGACATCCTAGTCAAAGTGCTGCTCAATGAGAAAGAAGCACGTCTGCCCATCTCTACCGACCAGTACCCCTACTACCGTTGGACCGACCTGCGCCGCTACTACCTGCAGAAACTCGATGCCTTCGGACAATAACCTCCCACACATATTATATAAAATATGAAAATCGGAATCCTCACAGCCATGAACGTCGAGTATAAAGAGCTCGTATGCCTCATGGAAAACAAAGCAGAAGTCCGTTCCGGCATCTACACCTACACCCTGGGCAACATCGCCGGCAACGACATCATACTCCTCCAGTGCGGCATCGGGAAAGTGAACGCAGCCATCGGCACAGCCGAACTCATCAAGACCTTCTCGCCCCAGTGCATCATATCCACAGGAGTAGCCGGCGGCATCGATACCTCCCTCTCCATCATGGACGTAGTCGTCAGCCGTCAGATATGCTACCACGACGTCTGGTGCGGCATGGGCTGCGAATACGGACAGATACAGGGCATGCCCACCTTCTTCAACGGCAACCCGCGCCTCATCGAGAAAGCACTCCAGCTCAACGACCTGCAGCAGACCACCAAAATCCATGCCGGACTCATCTGCACAGGCGACCAGTTCATCTCCGACCAGGCAGAGCTGCGCAAAATCAAAGACCACTTCCCCGAGGGGCTTGCATGCGACATGGAGTCGGCAGCCATAGCCCAGACCTGCTACCTCTTCCAGAAACCCTTCGTCAGCTTCCGCATCATTAGCGACACACCCGGAGCCGACAACCATGCCGACCAGTGGACCGACTTCTGGGGAGAAATGGCACAGCGCTCCTTCGCCATCACCCTCGCCTACCTCAACAACCTCGATTAAACCTTAGTTTACAGTTTACAGTTTACAGTTTACAGTTTAAGCTCTTAAACGTTAAAAATCGAGCGAAAAAGACCGAAATAAAAGGTAAAAAGCAGAGGAAAAATCGCTAAATTGGGATTGTGCGCGAGCACCTATGTTACACAACATGCTTTTATTCATGCCGCTTAGCACAGAACTCCATACCTTTGCGACATCCTAAAAACAATCTTTTTACCTTAAAAAAATTAATACTTATTGAGAATAGAAAGAGCCAGTCGTGAGACCAGCTCTTTTTCGTTTTATATATACATTGTCATATTAAGAATTCTTATTACATTTGCAACATCATATTATAAAATCAACTAGAACCGCTAATTTGTGTCTAATAAAATGAAAAATATAAGTGTGCTACTGCTGGCATTACTCCTTCTTGCGGGTAGCATTAGTGCACAGACCGTCAAAGTTACGGCCAAAGACTCAAAAGGAGAGGCACTCATCGGAGCCAACGTTATCGAGCAAGGCACACATAACGGTGGTGTGACAGACCTCGACGGAAATTTCACCATCAACCTCAAGGCAGGTAAGCCCATCGTTATCTCCTTCATCGGTATGAAGACAAAAACCATCGATGCTCAGGGGAAATCAGCCGTTTCCGTCGTTCTGGAAGATGATGCCACAATACTTCAGGAAGTTGTTGCCATCGGTTACGGTACGATGAAGCGTAAGGACGTGACGGGTTCTGTAGCATCAGTTACGGGCGAGAGTCTGACGAAAGTGCCTGTACCCAATGTTTCCGAAGCCCTCCAGGGCAAACTGTCCGGTGTGACTGTTATCTCTCAAGACGGTCGTCCCGACAGTGAGATGTCCATCCGTGTTCGCGGCGGTGGTTCCATCACCCAGTCCAACTCTCCCCTTTTCATCGTAGACGGCATTGCAGTCAGTTCTATCGACGACATTCCCGTTGACCAGATTGAGTCTATCGACGTACTTAAAGATGCTTCATCCACAGCCATCTACGGTGCCCGTGGTGCCAACGGTATCATCATTGTTACCACCAAATCGCCAAAGGAAGGTAAGGTCACCTTTAACTATGGTATGTACTATCAGCTCAAGGCTCAACCCAAACTCCTGAAACTGCAAGACGCCCACACATACGTTCGTAACTCTTGGGAATACATGACTGCCGTAGGTTACGGCGACAATATGGCTGCATACTACGGTCTGGGGTCTGCCAAAGGCAACCACCTGGAGGAATACCGTAACATGAGCAGTCATAACTATATGGACGACGTCTTCGGAACCGGTCACATGTGGAATCACAACCTCTCAATAAGCGGTGGTAACGAAAAGACCAAATATATGGTATCAGTCAACTATACCGACGATGCAGCTACCATGAAGAACTCCGGTTATCGCCGTTGGAGCATCAACATGAAATTGCAGCAGGCCATCACTAGAAAACTGAAGCTGAACATAGATACCCGTTACAACGAGAACAGAACCAGGCAGAACAGATACTTCAACAGTTCTTCTGCCAACATCGACGAAACAATTGTTTATCCCTGGATGTTCAACATGATTGACCATACACTTGGCGAAGGAGGTACCACCAACTTCGGCGAAGGGAATATCTATGCAGAGCAGCAATACAATCCGGTAAATATCATCAACGACAACGACTATATCAGGAAGCGGCAGTATGTCCGTCTGAACACCTCGCTGACATGGAACATCATCAATCGTCTTACGGCAAAGACCGAACTCAGTCTGTCGCGCGACTGGACAAAGACCGAGACATGGATTGGTCCGAATACAGGTCGCGACCTCATTTCTTCTGCCACCCTATCACAGGGTGACGGTTACAACACATCATGGACCACAACACTGAACTACGACTTTGCAGACCTTCTGAAGAATACAGATCACTCCCTGAGCATATTGGCTGGTAACGAAGTATTGGCTGACCGTTCCAACTCCTCTACCATCTTCGGATATCAATATCCTGATACATGGGACAAAGACCAGGCGTTCGGTCAGATTCATATGGCTCTGAACCGCAACCAGAGCTACTTCACCAACACCATCGGTATTCCTCTCCACACCATCTCCTGGTTCGGTCGTGTCAACTACAGTCTGCTGAGTCGTTATATGCTGACATTCACCACCCGCGTCGACGGTTCTTCTAAGTTCGCCAAGGGCAAACGCTGGGGCTACTTCCCCGCAGGCGCTGTCGCATGGCGCATCTCCGACGAATCCTTCATGACGGGTGCTCAGACGTGGCTCGACAACCTGAAACTCCGTCTGTCCTTAGGTCTGTCGGGTAACGACCGTATCGACCCCAGTGCTTTCATCGACCAATGGCTGATTTCGCAGAACAGCGACGGCAGCTTTAGTTATTCCACTGGCGACCTGAAGGGAAATCCAAATCTGACATGGGAGAAGACCATCTCCCGCAACCTCGGTATCGACTACAGTTTCCTGAATGGCAAGTTCAACGGAACACTCGAGTTCTACTGGCATACCACCCGCGACTGTCTGATGCGCGTTCCTATCAATTCTGCCTCAGGTTTCTCCTACCAGTTCCAGAACGCAGCCAAGACATCCAACAGGGGTATTGAGTTTTCATTCAATTTCAATATCATCAAAAGGAAAGACTTCGACCTCAACTGCGGTTTAATTTACAGCTACAATATCAAGAGAGTGGAAAGCATTCCGGCAGATGCCAATATGGATGCTCAGATGCGTTTCGCTTCTACCTACATGAACCCCTCCAAACCTTATGTCATCCGCGAGGGTGAACCCGTCGGACTGATTATCGGTTATAAGGCAGCCGGCTTCTATGGTGTCGACGACTTCAACGTCACCACCGATGCCAACGGCAAACAGATCTGGACACTGAAAGACGGTGTGAAGGATTGCAGTCTCACGACCTATCACGGCAGTGGAAACTACGGCAAACCCGACGGACAGAATGCCTTCCCGGGTATACCCAAGTACGAAGATACCAATGGTGACGGCAAGGTTGATGCCGACGATGCCACCGTCATAGGTCGCATGCTTCCTAAGCACACCGGTGGTTTCAACTTCTCAGGTCGCTACAAAAGTTTCGACTTCGCTGTCAACTTCGTTTACCAGCTCGACGGCAAGATATTCAATGCCAACTATGCACGCTCGGTACACAGCGGCAACAATACCAAATGGTCCTCAATGAGTCGTCTCAACACTAAGTTCGATAACCATTGGCACATGTACAACACCGATGCCAACGGCGACCTCTACGTCGTCACCGACCCCTCCGAACTTGCAGCACTCAATGCCAATGCCAAGTACGGTCTTTTAGGCTACTCGTCTCTCGACGCACCAGTCGTCAGCGACAACTACATAGAGAGTGCCGCTTACCTTCGTCTGCAATCGCTCACCGTCGGTTACACCCTGCCGAAAACTCTGACTACAAAGGTTGGTATCAGCAATGCACGTGTTTACTTCACAGCCGGCAACCTCTTCTGCATTACGGGTTATGACGGACTCGACCCCGATGTAAACACCAACCCTACGATGGACCCCAACTACTCAGGCTTCCCCACTCCGGGTTTCGATTACAACTCTTATCCACGTAGCCGTACATTCACCTTCGGTCTGAATGTGACATTCTAAGACAAAACTGAAAATGCAAGCAGAAATGAGAAATATAACAACAGGTATCGTCATTTGCTCAGCCCTTCTCTTTGCCATGAGCTCCTGTAACGACTATCTTGAAACAAGTTCTCCGTCAACTGTTACAGCATCATTGGCGACATCCTCTGTTGACGGTTGTCAGTCAACCATGTCTGGAGCCTACACTCAATTCCATGGCGTGTTGCGCGACCAGATATTCGGCAACGGGCTGTTCTATGCCCTCGATGCTGCCGGTTCAGACATCGAGCGCCATGGTGGCGAGCAGAACTCCGGTCGTCTGAAGGCAGAGACCTTCTACAATGGTGGAAATCCGGACGTCGTCTCTACGTTTACCGTTCTTAACGACTTAGGCACTCCCGACAGCAAGACTGCCTTTGCCTTGCTCTATGCCATCATCCAAAAGATGAACAACCTCACATACTGTATCAGAGAGGAAGAGATGAATGACAAGAAAACCGGTCAGACATATCGGGAGATTTACGGACAGGCTGTCTGCATGAAAGCCACCTGTTACCGTGAACTCATCAAATACTATGGTGATGTCCTCGGCATATTCTCCCCTGATGACGATACCCCTCGGCAGTTCACCTCACGTCTCGACATCTACGACAGGATGATTGACGAACTCAGCAAAGCCAAAGACCTGTGTCCCGAACTGACAAAAGACAACAAGACCACGTTTACCCGTCAGTATGCCTATGCCCTGCTCGGACGTATTGCTTCTGAAGCAGGCAGCTACCAGACCTACCGTCTCGATGTCACCCCTGCTTCGCGTCTTGAGAAACATCCCGACTATACCGACATCTATAATGCCACCTACGCACGTCCTGTAAACTACAAATCATACTACGACATCGCCTACGACGCATTCAAGTGGGTAGCTGAGAATTCAGGTGCCGCATCATTCGACGCTAATGACTTCAGCACCTTCTTCACCCAGCTTCACGATGTCGACGGTTTAGTAGCTGACGAATCTGTCTTTGAGGACGAGAACATCCAAGGTTCCTCTGCAACAGGCTACTGCGAGCGTCCTTATGCCATCGGACGTCCAGCCACCAGTTCCAATAAATACGGTGTCTGTAAGTCATACGGTCAGGCACGTATCAACCCCGCCTTCTACTATGGCAAATTCGACCCTAAAGACAAGCGCCGCGACATCTCCTGCGTAGTTACAGGTTCCTATCTCAATGCAGCCCTCGTACGTAAGGACCTGAGCGGTTACGACGGCAAGGGATGCTGCTACGAGGTTCTGCTGGGCTTCAACATGAAGACTGCCGGCGACGGTGGAGGTATTTCTTGTGGTAAGTTTGACGAGAACCGTCAAGTACACCCATACATCATCATTCAGCGTAAGTCAGGTATCAATGCACCCTACATGCGTCTCTCCGAGATTTATCTGGCTCTTGCCGAATCAGCTCTGCTGAAGACAACTCCCGACCAACCTGTAGCCGACGCATACTATAACCTCACACATACGCGTGCCGGACTTGCCGGCAAGAGCAACGTCACATTAGAGGAAGTCGTTGACGAACGCGGTTTCGAGTATGCCGGTGAGGGCGACCGTCGTTGGACACTAATCCGCACAGGTCTCATCGGCAAGAAAGTGAAGGAAATCAAAGAACTGACAAAAGCCATGATCGACGGTCTTGCAGCCAACGGCTACTACACCTTCTCCAATGGTAACACCATCGGCAACTACATCTATTACAAAGGAGTAGATCCCACCGCACTCGGACTGGCATCACGTCTGACACCACCTACACCTGCCCACATGCTCGTTGCCGGCTACGAACCCACCACCGACCTGGAAGCCACCCAGTTCCCAGGTTGGCGCGGTCAGCACGACTGGGAACAATATACCACCTACAAAGACGGAGCATATCCCAACAGCAACATAGCCATCAAAGGACTCTTCACCAACATCACCACCACCCCCGACGGCTACTATCAGAAAGATTGGGGTAAGGCCATTGTCGACCAGGAAGCCGCAAACGGATTCTACTACAACGACCTCTTCGAAGGCTGGGACTGCAAAAGTGCCCCTATCTACCTTGTCCCCATCTCTCAAAACGGACTCATTGGTGGTCTCACCAACGGCTACGGCTTCACCAGCACATTCTGAACTCGTCCTTCATCCTTCAGCCGTCATACATCTTCATTCTTGCGTTGTAACTTTGTAACCTTGTAACTTGAAAATTGTCTTTGCCATTTAGTTCTCCTTTCTAAAGACCTTCTTCGCACTAATGGTATTACGAAGTCAGTCTGGGATTGGTAAAATTTGCTTAAGTGGAAGTGAAAAGAGCTGTGTTTTCCCGGGATTGTTTTGCTCTTTTTCTTTCACACTACAAATTTACGACTATATAATTGTACCATTAAATTTTGGGTACAATTTAATATTCGTTAACAATTCAAGCCTCTTAATAGTCGTTCGGAGCGAATTGTCTTATACTGAAATAGGTTGACACATTTAGTAACTTAATAAATGTGTTAAACGTTATGAAAAGAATAAAAAACTGTCAACCAAAATCAGGAAAAGACACCACAAAGTTTCAATGTTTCAATGTTTCAAAGTTTCACCTCGATTTCCTCCTCTTGCGCGTTTATTATATATTATAAATCTTATTGTTTAACTGGTTTTTTGGATAACTATTTAATATATATATAATATTATATAATATAAAGGCGCTGCACTTTTCACGAAGCGGTGCTGAACAGAAACTGAAATCGCGCCCGCAAGAAACTGAAATCGCAGGCGCGTGCCGAGATAATGGCTGAGACGTCATTCTCCGACAGCTCTATAGAGAGTAAAAATTACTGCTGAAACTTTGAAACTTTGAAACAATTTGAGTGTAAAAATAAATGAATTTATTTTGTGTAATACTCGCTTATTCGTAAGTTTGCAGTGAAAATATCAATGACCTTCTAATATGACTATGCGAAAAACATTTTTACTTTCAATCGTCCTGATGTGCACGATGGTGCAGGGAGCGTGGGCGACGGACTATAGCGTAAAAGATGATGCTGGACTGCGCGCAGCGATAGCTGACAACGGCTCTGTCACCATCGGAGATAAGACCTATCCCGCACCGGCTAATATGAACGAGATGTTTTTCGAGCAAGAGGTTCCGGGAATGATATGGGGTACGACGACAATGGCATGGGCTATGCTCAACAAAATCTTTACCCCAGGCTTCTACAACTATATGAAGAACCCCGACAACTTCCTCAGTACTCCCGCCATGACAGGCGATGCATACGAAGATATGCACAACGCCTTGGTAGCCAATAATGTATGCACCGGCTGGCAGCCGCTGCACCGCATACAGTTTGCCCACTCCAAGGGCGACATGATTGTTCCCTATGGCAACTACCTCGCCTTCCAGGATGCACATCCCGACGGCGAAGACGACGACGAATTATACGATGGCGACATCCGTTAGGATTATGCATCAATAAACAAAAACGAATATGATGAAAAAATTTCTGTTTTTTATGATGTTAATAGTGGCAGCCTGGCAGGTATGCACGGCTGAAACTATCACGATAACATATAACGAGGGACAGGCGGCTACGGTCGGAGGCGACCAGGTGGAGGACGTGAAGATTGCAGTGAAGGGGAACCGAGTGAGCATTAAGGATTTGCGCGACTATGAGAAGAATCTGAATACACTGACTTATGTGCTGAAAGGAAAGACGAGCGACGGACAACTGAAGCTGAATACGTACGTGAAAGCTCGGATTCTGCTCGACGGCTTAGACCTGACCTGTCAGGAAGGAGCACCGATACATCTGAAGAATAAGAAGATGGTCACGATGGAATGTGCCCAAGGCAGTAGGAACCGAATCGTAATAGCTGCATGTAGCGATACTGCTAAGAACAAACAGGCTGCTATTTGGGCAAAGGATAAGCTGACGCTGACAGGTAAGGGAACTCTGCAAGTAGAAGCGCTAGGCAACGGATGCAAGGGAATAAACTGTAAGGACGATCTGCAGATAGACGAACTGACTCTCTCTGTCGTTACCAAAGGCGATAATCTGGGTGTAGATACGACAAAGATGATGGGGCCACCACCGGGAGGAGGAAATTTCCCTCCAGGAGGATTTAATCCAGATGATATTCCAGAAGATGTAAAGAAAAAGTTTGAGGAGATGCGCAAGAAGTTTGAAGGACAGTCAGGGATGATGGGAGGAGGTATGTTTCCGCCAAGAGATAGTGTGCAAGGAATGCCAGGAATGCCGCCGATGGGAGGAATGCCCGGAGGGAAACAGAAATACATCTCGACATGCAAGGGTATAAAGTCTGCAGGTACTGTAACCATTGGTTCAGGAATGGTAAGCGTAGAAACAAACAGCAATGGTGCTGAGGGTATCGAAGGAAAGAAGGGCGTAACGATAAACGGTGGAAACGTGACCGTAAATGCTACGGACGACGGAATAAATTCTGGTGGAAAGATTGTGTTTGCAGATGGAAATACAACCGTAATCAGCTTAACAAATGATGCCGTAGATTCGAATTTCGGCGGTATGATGCCACCTTTTGGAAAGGACGGATTTACAGAACCAGGTGACAACGGATTTATGGAGCAAGGGAAGGAAAAAGAACCTGCGATTATAGTTTCAGGCGGAACCGTTATGGCATGGAGTAAACGAGGAGCACCCGAGGAGGGACTGGACTGCGACTTCGCTCCAATAGAGGTGTCGGGAGGTACGTTGTTTACTATAGGTGCAGGCATGGGTGAGATGCCATCGGTGCCGACTGAAGAGACTGCCAAACAGGCTACTGCACTATTCATTGGTGTGAATTTCAGCAAGGGAGAGCAGGTGAAAGTGACGGATAAGGCTGGTAAGACACTTATCGACTTCAAGGCTCCGTTCGATTTCCAAAGGAGCTCGAGTCTGGTATCGTGTCCTGCATTCAAGGTGGGCAACTCATACTCGCTGACGAGCGGCAAGGAAACAAAGAATTTTGAATTGAACAAACAGTTTACGACAGTAAGATAATGGCTAAGGAAAAGATACAATATGTATGCACAGCGTGCGGATATGACAGTCCGAAATGGATTGGCAAGTGTCCGTCGTGCGGAGAGTGGAACACGTTCGTGGAGCAGAGAGTGGGAGGCAAGAAGACGTACGACAAACGACTGCAGTTCAGCACTACTGACGAACCGAAGACGAGTCCGATACAGATGCGTACAATAAAGACGACAGAGGAACCGCGTATCAATATGCACGACGACGAACTGAACCGTGTGCTGGGTGGCGGACTGGTGCCCGGCTCGCTCGTACTGTTGGGCGGAGAACCGGGCATCGGAAAATCGACGCTGATTCTGCAGACGGCTTTGGGACTGAAGGATAAGACTGTGCTATACGTAAGCGGAGAGGAAAGTGCACGCCAGATAAAACTGAGGGCTGACCGCATAACGAAGGAGGAGAGCGGTGTGCTGGTAGTTTGCGAAGCAATGATTGAAAATGTATTCAAGCATATAGAATCGTGCAATCCAGACATCGTGGTCATAGACTCCATCCAGACTATGGCGACCCAGGACATCGAAGCAGCTCCGGGCAGTATCAGTCAGATACGCGAATGTGCTGCAATGCTGCTGAAGTTTGCAAAGGAGACGAACATCCCAGTCATCATCATCGGACACATAACGAAGGAGGGTACGATTGCAGGACCTAAGATTCTGGAACATATGGTAGATACGGTGTTGCAGTTTGAAGGCGACCAGCATTATATGTATCGAATAGTGAGAGCCATAAAGAACCGCTTCGGTTCGACTGCCGAACTGGGAATATACGAAATGAGGCAGGACGGACTGCGACCGGTGACTAATCCGTCGGAACTGCTGCTGAGCGACGTCAGCAACAGCGAAGGACTATCGGGAGTTGCCATCGCAAGTGCGATTGAGGGTGTGAGACCCCTGCTCATCGAGACTCAAGCTCTGGTAAGCAGTGCGGCATACGGCAATCCGCAACGCTCTGCCACGGGCTTCGACCTGCGACGACTGAATATGCTGCTGGCTGTACTGGAAAAACGTGTCGGTTTCAAACTGATGCAGAAGGACGTGTTTCTGAATATAGCAGGAGGTATAAGAGTTACAGATACGGCTATTGACCTAAGCGTGATTGCAGCCGTACTGTCGAGCAACGTAGATACAGGAATAGACAAGGATGTATGTATGACAGGTGAGGTAGGACTGTCGGGGGAAATTCGTCCGGTAAGTAGAATACTGCAACGAATAGCAGAGGCAGAGAAACTGGGATTTGCAACTATCATCGTACCCAATGCCAATATGCAAGGCATAGACACGTCGAAATTCAAGATACAGATACGTCCCGTGAGGAAAGTAGAAGAGGCACTTCGCGAGTTATTTGGATAGAAAATAAATAACAATGTTGTGCAACCAGAACTAATGTGATTGTCAGGAGGTTGCATTTTTAATAATAAAGTTGTGCATATAATTCCTTGTCGAAATGCACAACTTTTACTATCTTTGCAGAAATTTTCTCAATAAAGTATATATTATGGCGGTGTCAAAAACACGAAAACTATTGGTAGATGTAGCAAGGCAATTGTTTGCAAAGCAAGGTTTTGAGAGCACTACGATGAACGACATTGCTACGTTGTCGAGCAAAGGACGACGCACGTTATACACTTACTTCAAGAGTAAGGAGGAGGTGTATTATGCCGTAATCCAGACTGAGTTGGAGCGTTTGTCGGAGCGTATGGAAGAAGTAGCCAACAAACCTATTGCTCCAGAGGAGAAACTCGTACAATTGGTGTTTGCACATCTGGGAGTAATTAAGGAAGCTGTATATAGAAACGGAAACCTGCGTGCTGAGTTCTTCCGCGACGTATGGAAGGTGGAAGCAGTGCGCAAGAATTTCGACAAGAACGAAATAAATCTTATTCGCCGCATAATGAACGAAGGAAACGACCAGGGTAAGTTTGAGATAAGAAACGTGAGACTGATGGCTGAGATTTTCCATTTCTGCCTGAAGGGTTGTGAGGTTCCGTTCATTTACGGACGATATGCAGCACAAAACGTGGAGGAGCTGTATCCTTACGTTAGAAACATGATTATGAAACAACTGAAAAAATAAACACATATTTTATATTATGGGACTTTTAACAGGTAAGACAGCTCTCATCACTGGAGCTGCACGTGGCATCGGAAAGGCCGTTGCCATCAAATTTGCACAGGAAGGTGCAAATATTGCGTTCACAGACCTCGTACTCAACGACGACATGGCAGCAGGACTCGAAGCTACCCGCAAGGAAATCGAAGCTATAGGTGTCACTTGTCGTGCTTATGCCGGCAATGCTGCTGACTTTGCAGAGACTGAAGCTGTAGTAAAGCAGATACATGCTGACTTCGGCAGCATCGACGTACTGGTGAACAACGCTGGTATCACAAAGGACGGACTGATGCTCCGTATGAGTGAGCAGCAGTGGAATGCTGTATTGAACGTGAACCTGAAATCAGCTTTCAACTTCATCCATGCAGTGGCTCCAATCATGCTGCGTCAGCGTGGCGGTTCAATCATCAACATGTCATCGGTTGTAGGTGTACACGGAAATGCAGGTCAGTGTAACTACTCTGCTTCAAAGGCTGGTATGATTGGTCTGGCAAAGTCAATTGCTCAGGAACTGGGACCAAAGGGTGTACGTGCAAATGCAGTAGCACCTGGATTTATTGAGACTGCAATGACTGCTCAGCTGCCTGAGGAGATTCGCAACGACTGGATGAAGAAGATTCCATTGCGTCGCGGTGGACAGGTAGAGGATATTGCAAACGTATGTCTGTTCCTCGCATCTGACATGTCAAGCTACGTAAGCGGACAGGTAATTCAGATTGACGGCGGAATGAATATGTAAAATTAGTTTACAGTTTACTGTTTACGGTTTTAAAACTAAAATATGACTGTTGTTTACGAAGATAATCACGTCATAATAGTTTCGAAGGAGAGTGGAGAGATAGTGCAGGGCGACAAGACCGGCGACACCCCACTTTCGGAAACAGTAAAACAATACATCAAGGAAGCGTATGCCAAACCAGGCAACGTCTTCCTTGGTGTTGTTCATAGACTGGACCGTCCAGTGAGCGGTCTGGTACTCTTTGCCCGCACAAGCAAGGCTCTACCACGACTGAACAAGATGTTTGCCGAGGGCGATATTCACAAAACGTATTGGGCTATAGTTGCCAATACCCCACCCCAACCTGAAGGTACGCTAGCGCATTGGTTAGTAAGAAATGAAAAACAGAATAAGTCGTATGCTTACGACCATGAGGTACCAAACTCTAAGAGGGCTGAACTCGACTACAAAGTCATCGGACGGAGTGACCGCTACTGTCTGGTAGAGGTTGTTCTGAAGACCGGACGGCACCATCAGATACGTTGTCAGTTGGCAAAGATGGGATGTCCGATAAAAGGTGACTTGAAGTACGGAGCCAAGCGCAGTAATGCTGACGGAAGTATCTGTCTGCATTCACGCCGTATGGAGTTTGTGCATCCTATAAGCAAAAAAGAAATTGTCGTCGAGGCGCCAGTCCCCAACGACAATTTATGGAATAGTTTTCTGAATTAGCAGTTTTGTTTAGCGCTTCTGCTCAAAGGCTTCGATTTTGTCAGTATTACTGAGCAGGAAATCGATGTCATCGTAAGCATTCATGAGACAGTACTTCTTGTATGAGTTGATTTCGAAGTGCTCAGAATGACCCGTAGCAAGGTTTGTAACTGTCTGATTAGGTACATCAACCTTTACCTCTGTCTTGCTGTCTGCGTCGATGCTTGCAAAGAGTTCCTGCTGGAAAGTACGAAGCAGTTGAGGAGGTTGTTGCGATGGATGTCGGCAAACGAACTGGATATGACGACACGGATGCCGTAGCCGGCAATTGCCCATGCTGCATGTTCGCGACTAGAACCACTACCCCAGTTCTGACCACCAACGATGATTTCGTGAACACCCTTATGTGGAGCCTCGTTGTATTGCGGAAGGTTCATCACGAAGTCGGCTACCGGTTTGCCATCGGCATCGAAACGTAGGTCGTGCATGAAGGCATCGCAATAATCAGGTCGGTATTACAGTTGTCAATCTCGATAGGAATACAAGTTGACTGTATGATGTCGAATTTCTCTTTTGCCATAGTCGTTTAAAGTTTACGAGGATCAGTAATAACACCTGTAATAGCTGAAGCTGCAACTACAAGTGGAGAAGCAAGAATGGTGCGTGCACCCGGTCCCTGACGACCTACGAAGTTACGGTTGCTCGTAGAGATGGACAGTTTGCCAGCTGGCACCTTATCAGGATTCATAGCCAGACAGCTGGAGCATGACGGCAGACGTAGTTCGAATCCTGCTTCCTCGAGAATCTTATCAATTCCTTCGTCGATAATCTGCTGACGAACGAGCCACGAACCAGGTACGAGCCATGCAACGACACTGTCTGCCTTCTTCTTTCCCTTCACGATGCTGGCGAAAGCACGGAAGTCTTCGATACGTCCGTTGGTGCAGGCACCAAGGAAACAATAATCGACAGGAGTACCCTCAAGTTTCTGTCCGGGTTTGAACTGCATATAGTCGAGCATGCCAAGGAACTGAGCCTTGTCGGTTTCAGGTATGCTTTCGAGTGTAGGTATGCATTCGTCGATGGCTATACCGGCACCAGGATTGGTTCCGTAAGTGATGCGTGGAGCAATGTCTTCAGCACGGTATGTCACTTCCTTATCAAATACTGCATCAGAGTCGGAATAGAGTTTACGCCACTCTGCTACTGCCTTATCCCATTCAGCGCCCTTAGGGGCGTATTCACGTCCTTTAAGATATTCGAATGTAGTCTCATCGGGAGCAATCAGTCCGGCACGGCTACCCATCTCGATTGAAAGGTTAGAGAGTGTGAGACGACCTTCCATCGACATATTTTTTATTGCACTTCCAGCATATTCAACAGCATAGCCTGTAGCACCGCTGGTAGTCATCTGAGCCATGATGTAAAGAGCTACGTCCTTGGCTGTAGTACCCTTTGGCAGTGTACCTTCGACGTTAATACGCATGGTCTTGGGTTTTGACTGCAGGATACACTGTGATGCGAGTACCTGTGCCACTTCGCTCGTACCTATACCCATTGCAATGGCACCAACTGCTCCGTGAGTACTTGTGTGGGAGTCGCCACAAACGATAGTCATACCAGGCAGGGAGAGTGCTTTCTCAGGACCTACAACATGGATAATACCATTGTCCTTTGTACCCATTGCAAAATGTTTGATACCAAACTCCTTACAGTTGTTGGCAAGTGTCTCTACCTGCTTGCGACCTACAGGGTCATTGATAACCTCCTGCTGGTCGGATGGTGTGTTGTGGTCAGGCATAGCCACGACGTGGTCGGGACGGAATACCTTCACACCTTTGTCTCTCAATGTGTCGAATGCCTGCGGACTGGTCACTTCGTGCGCGTATAGACGGTCTATATATAATTGTGTGGGGCCGTCTTCCACGTTCTGAACCACGTGGGCATCCCAAATCTTATCAAATAATGTTTTTCCCATTTCTTTGTCTTTACTTTATCTAAACTTGTTTATACAATCGATGTATGCCTCAACGGAAGCTGTGACGATGTCGGTATTGGCACCAAAACCATAATATACATGTCCGTCGTGCTCTACCTGCATGTGTACCTTTCCGAGGTCGTCGCTTCCCTTAGAGATAGCCTGAATAGTGAATTCCTTCAGCACCATCTTACGCTTTATGATATTCTTAAGAGCATTGATGGCTGCATCGACAGGACCATTACCTGAAGCTGCTGCCTCAAAGTGTTCGTTGGCAACCTGAAGTCCAATGCTTGCTACGCTACGTACGCCCTTACCTGTAGTAACCTGAAGGTAATCAAGTTTCACGTTGTGAGAAGCGCTACGGTCGGAACCAGCAAGAACGAGTACGTCGTCGTCGGTCACTTCCTTCTTCTTGTCAGCCAGTTTAAGGAATTCCTCGTAAATCTTATCTAGACGTTCACCATCGACATCGACTCCGTTGACATGGAGACGGTGTTTCAATGCGGCACGACCGCTTCGTGCAGTCAATACGATTGCGTTGTCGTCAATACCCACATCCTTCGGGTCCATAATCTCATAGGTAGAGGCATTCTTCAGTACGCCGTCCTGATGTATGCCGGAAGAGTGAGCGAATGCGTTGCGACCAACGATTGCCTTGTTGGGCTGAACAGGCATATTCATCAATGACGACACCATACGGCTTGTCGGATAAATCTTGGTAGTGTTGATGTTTGTCTCGATGCCGAGGTCGGGGTGAGTCTTAAAAATCATTGCTACCTCTTCGAGCGATGTATTTCCAGCACGTTCTCCGATACCGTTGATGGTAACCTCAACCTGACGAGCTCCACCCAGCACACCTGCAACGGTGTTGGCTGTTGCCATACCGAGGTCGTTGTGACAGTGGGTTGACAATATTGACTTGCCTGCTGCAAAAGCATCAACATGATCGTACAAATACTTTATCTTCTCGTGGTATTCGTTGGGCACACGGAAACCTGTGGTGTCGGGAATGTTACATACGGTAGCACCAGCCTTGGTGACAGCGTCGATAACACGTGCGAGGTATTCATTGTCGGTACGACCGGCATCCTCAGCATAGAACTCTACATCCTCGACATAACGTTTTGCATACTTAACGGCTGCTACGGCACGCTCGATTATCTCTTCGGGAGTAGAATTGAACTTGTACTTGATGTGATATGGACTTGTACCGATACCAGTATGAATACGCTTATGCTTTGCATATTTCAATGCATCAGCTGCCACGTCGATATCCTTCTCTACGGCACGTGTAAGTGCACAAATAGTAGGCCATGTCACAGCCTTGGAAATCTCTACCACACTGTTGAAGTCGCCAGGACTGCTGATAGGGAAACCGGCTTCGATAACGTCAACACCCAGAGCCTCAAGCTGCTTTGCAACCTGAATCTTCTCCACTGTGTTCAACTGACATCCCGGCACTTGTTCTCCGTCGCGCAGCGTAGTGTCAAAAATAAATAATCTGTCTGCCATAATATGTTTGTTTAATTAATAGTCCTCACAGTGTCTATGAACATCGGATAAAAACAAAACCCTCCTCACGGCACTGTGAGAAAGGTTATAGTTCGTTATGATTTCATCCCATACACATACTGTTACATACCTTTCTCACCACAACCGTGTAAGTCGTAGTGCCAATAGGTTTATAATAGCTGTATATGTCATCATGTTTCATCGTTTTGCGCCGCGAAGGTACGCATTTATCAATAAAATACAAAAAAAACGAAGAAAAAGTTGGCAGTAAGAAATGCATTTAAGATATTTGTAAACAAAATGTAATACCAATAAAATACAAAGAATTATGGCAAGCAAGTATCTTCTAGGGTTCGATGTCGGCAGTTCATCGGTCAAGGCATCGCTTGTCAATACCGACAGCGGAAGGTGCGTAGCCTCGGCATTCCATCCGAAACATGAGGCAGAAATCATAGCTGTCAAGACGGGATGGGCAGAACAGAATCCACAGACATGGTGGGATTATGCCCGACTGGCATTACAGGAAATAATGTCGAAGACCAATGTAAAAGGTGACGAGATTGCTGCCATCGGTATTTCCTATCAGATGCACGGATTGGTATGTGTAGACAGAAATCTCCAAGCGCTCCGTCCATCTATTATATGGTGCGACTCACGTGGAGTTCCCTATGGCGAAAAAGGATTCAAAGACTTAGGTGAAAAGTGGTGTCTGTCGCATCTGCTGAATTCTCCAGGTAACTTTACAGCTACAAAGTTGGCATGGGTGAAAGAGAATGAGCCGGAGTTGTTCGAGAAAATTCATAAGATTATGTTGCCGGGAGACTATCTAGCAATGCGCTTGTCAGGACAGGTCGGCACTACTGTCAGCGGACTTAGTGAAGGTATGTTTTGGGATTTCAAGGAAAACCATGTGTCAGAGACTCTGCTTGATTACTATGGCTTTGACAAGTCCGTATTGGCAGACATCGTTCCAACTTTCGGAATACAAAGCGAGGTATGCAAGGAGGCAGCCGACGAACTGGGGCTGAAGGCAGGCATTCCTATCTCTTATCGTGGCGGTGACCAACCGAACAATGCCTTGTCGCTGAACGTCATGAATCCTGGCGAGATAGCAGCTACCGCCGGCACCTCAGGTGTAGTATATGGGGTGTTGGGTGAAGTCAACTATGATCCTCTATCACGTGTCAACACCTTTGCTCACGTCAATCATAGCGATGAGCTTACACGTCTCGGAGTTTTACTTTGCATAAACGGCACTGGTATTCTGAATGCATGGACTCACCGGAATATAACCCCCGAACTAGGTTATGCGGAAATGAACGAACTCGCAGATACAGCCCCCATCGGAAGCGAAGGACTGACAATTATTCCATTCGGCAACGGTGCAGAACGTGTACTTGAAAACAGAGAGACAGGTTGCTCATTCAACGGCCTGAACTTCAACAAGCATCAGAAAGCTCATATTGTCAGGGCAGCTCAGGAAGGCATAGCTTTCTCTTTCTGCTACGGAATCGAAATCATGAAGGAGATGGGTATGAATATCCGAAACATTCATGCAGGAAAAGCAAATATGTTCCTGAGTCCCTTGTTCCGTACCACACTGTCAAGCGTATGTGGAGCTACGATTGAGCTTTACGACACTGACGGCAGCGTAGGTGCAGCCAAAGGAGCTGGAATAGGTGCGGGAATATACAAGAACTGCGACGAAGCTTTTGCATCGTTAGAGAAACTGGCAGTTATCGAACCAGACACTGTTCATAAGGAAAACTATCTGATGGCATATAACCGTTGGAAAAAAACACTTGAAAACATTCTTTAATAACCACAAATCTATAATTATGAAAGAGTATTTCGATTTTACAGGTAAAATCCCCTTCGAGGGAAAAGACAGCAAGAACGTGATGGCATTTCATTACTATGAGCCAGAACGTGTAGTAATGGGTAAGAAAATGAAAGACTGGCTGAAATTTGCAATGTGCTGGTGGCATACACTAGGTCCGGCAAGTGCAGACCAGTTTGGTGGACAGACCCGTATATACGAGTGGACAAAAGCGGCTGACCCAATTCAGCGTGCAAAGGACAAGATGGATGCCGGTTTTGAATTTATGGACAAACTGGGTATCGAATATTTCTGCTTCCACGATGTCGATTTAGTTGAAGAAGGAGATACAGTAGAAGAATATGAGGCACGCATGAAAGTCATCACCGATTATGCACTCGAGAAGATGAAGCAATTCCCTAACATCAAGAATCTTTGGGGAACAGCCAATGTATTCAGTCATAAGCGTTATGCCAACGGTGCATCAACCAATCCTGACTTTGATGCAGTGGCACGTGCAATAGTCCAGATTAAAACTGCTATAGATGCGACTATCAAGTTAGGTGGTCAGAACTATGTATTCTGGGGTGGACGCGAAGGATATATGACTCTGCTTAACACAGACCAGAAACGCGAGAAGGAACACTTGGCAATAATGCTTCGTATGGCAAGGGATTATGGACGTTCGAAAGGTTTCAAGGGTACATTCCTCATAGAACCGAAACCTATGGAACCGACCAAACATCAGTACGACGTTGATGCAGAAACTGTTATTGGATTCCTTCGTGCTAACGGATTAGACAAGGATTTCAAACTGAACATTGAAGTAAACCATGCTACACTTGCTGGTCATACTTTCGAACACGAACTAGCATGTGCAGTCGATGCTGGACTGCTGGGCTCAATCGATGCCAACAGAGGTGATGCTCAGAATGGTTGGGATACTGATCAGTTCCCAATAAACAACTTCGAACTGACACAAGCCATGTTGCAAATTATACGCAATGGCGGCTTTGGCAACGGTGGTAGTAACTTCGATGCTAAGATTACACGTAGTTCGACTGACTTGGAAGACCTTTTCATCGCTCACATAAGCGGTATGGACACATTGGCTCGTGCTTTACTCAACGCTGCCGACATTCTGGAAAACAGCGAATTGCCAGCTATGAAGAAACAGAGATATGCTTCATTCGATAGCGGTATTGGCAAAGACTTCGAAGACGGCAAGCTCACCTTCGAGCAGGTTTACGAATACGGAAAGAAAATCGGCGAACCGAAACAAACTTCCGGCAAGCAGGAGAAATACGAGGCTATCGTAGCATTATATACCAAATAAGCCTCGCACTTTTTCTATTCTGCAAAAATCTCTAGAACAGCAGGTTTCAGTCCCTTGCCACTCACTTTGATGGTAATGAAACCCTGCTGTTTTACTGTTTGTATAGCGAATACAAGTTGTCCGTGGAAAACTTTCATAAATGGAGATGTGAACGGTTCAAGACTAGTAGCATCTCCATTACACATACCTTTAAACAAGGCACTTCCTGTAACCTCGACATGAACTTCGTTGTCAGCATTCGGACATAGGTTGCCGTGTTTGTCGGTAATATCAACTGTAAAAAACGCCATATCGTCGCCATCGGCTTTCAGCACAGGATACTCCTCCGCTCTATATAACGCCTTGTCCGCAGTAATTCTGACACGACTCGGCTTGCCTGCTGTCTTTACAATTTCTGTTCCCGCTTCATTACCATCTTTGTCATATACAACAACTTTCAGTTCGCCCGGTTTGTATATCACATCGTTCCAACGCAGACGATAACGGTCTAGACGAGACTTGGAATTCTTAGTCTTTTTGCCTTGGCTCACACCGTTGATGAAGAGTTCTGCCGTCGGATGGTTCGTGTAACAATAGACAGGTGTCACTTCCCCTTCTCTGCCTTCCCAGTTCCAATGTGGTAAGAGGTGTATTGTAGTCTCTTCCTGATTCCAATGTGAACGATAGAGCCAATAGCGGTCTTTGGGCAGGCCGGCAAGGTCGAATATACCGAAATAAGACGAACGGCTTGGCCAATAATTGTCATATGGAGTCGGTTCGCCAAGATAATCAAAACCAGTCCAAACGAATTCTCCAATTACCCAATATTTGTCATCCTGCATCTGCCAATCATCATCGGGCAGGTTACTCCACGAACAAGCCGTAAGGTCATAACTTGAACACTGACCATCAGGATATGTCACACCCTTCTCCTCTGTAAGCGGGAACTTATAAACACCACGCGACGAGACTGTTGATGCTGTTTCGCTACCAAGCAGATAACCCTGTCCAAGTTTCTCGTAAGCCATCTCATATTTATGTACACGATAGTTCATTCCAGGTACTTCTGAAATCTGAGCAAATCCTGTGTTGAGAGCATTATCTATACGATCCATACCGTTGGTTATAGGACGTGACTTATCGTACAAATGAACTGTTTCCTGCAAGTGGCGCAACATCTTTGGTCCTTCTTTCATACCCTGTTCTGGTATTTCATTACCCACACTCCACATGATGATGGATGGGTGCAGGCGGTTGGCACGTACAAGATTCTCTATGTCGCGGTCGCTCCATTCCTTGAAGAATCGGGCATAACCATTCTTACATTTTGCATATACCCACATATCGAAACTCTCTGCCATGACCATCATACCAAGCGAATCACATACATCCATCTGAATCTGCGACGGCATATTATGTGCCGTACGAATGGCATCACAACCCATTGTTTTTAGCAGTTCAATCTGGCGAACAATAGCAGCTTTATTTACAGCCGCTCCTATCATGCCTAAATCATGATGCAAACAAACACCTTTTATCTTTCGGCTCTGACCATTCAACGCAAAACCAACTTCTCTGTTACATTCCACTGTGCGGAAACCTATTCTCTTGGTCTGGCTGTCGAGCACTTCGCCTTTGGTACCATCATTATTAACCACACAAAGCTCTACCGTTAAGTCATACAACTTCGGATTTTCAGGCGACCACATTTCAACTCCATAATATGTAGCAGTGGTTGATGCGATACCATCGCGGTCGAGACGTACCAGACGTGATATTTCCCTATTTCCGATACGCACAATGAAATTGAAACCAAGAAACTGCCCACCAAAGCCAATTGCCTGGGCTCCGAACTGTTCAACTGCTATTCCATCGTCGGGACTTACACTAATGGTATTGGCTGTTATACTCCATTCTGCTATTGCACTACGACCAGTCTGAATCAATGTCACAGGACGATACAGTCCGGCACCAGGATACCAACGGCTACTCTCTTCCACATTCTGCAAATGAACTGCCAAAGTATTATCCTTTCCGTCCTTGTTTACGTATGGAGTTATATCAATATTGAAAGCACTATATCCATACTTCCATTCTCCAACCTTCTTACCATTTACATAAACAACAGGTTCCGCCATTGCACCATCAAAATTAAGAAGAAAGCGACCATAGCCTTTGTCCACTTTGAAATGGGTGCGATACCATCCACTTCCTATCCAAGGCAGCGAACCGCTTCGTCCTGTCTTTTCAGTTGCTTCTTTCTCTCCATTCTGTTCAATGGCAACTACTTGTTTGTCAATTTCCTTATCAAACGGACCAGCTATAGCCCAATCGTGCGGAATACTCACTTCCTGCCACTTTGAATCATTATATTTAGGCTTGGCAGCCTCATCACCAGACATCTTATCAGCTCTGATAAATCGCCATCCATCTTTCAAAAGGGTTTCCTTGCGCTGTGCGTCAGCAACTTGTAAACCAAGGAGAAATAAAACTATTAATGTAGTGGCTCTGAATAAAGACTTTATGCTTTCCATTTTTGAATATTATTATATTGGAGTATTATAAAATATACGATTGATTTTATTCCTTAACATAAGCACGTTTAACTCTGACTTCTGCCAGAGGAACATCCTTGTCGTTGGTTTTGATTTTTTGAATTTTCTCAACTATTGCCATTCCTTCCACAACCTCTCCAAAAACTGTATATTCACCATCGAGCCAGGGAGCACCACCCCTACTGCGATATGAACCACGTTGAGCCCTTGTGAATGTCAATGGCGGATTCTCTGATACTTTCATACGAGCCTCATCGAGCAACTTTTCAAGACGGTCGCTCAGTTTTCGTGGCTGACGAGCAGCACGGATTGCATCAATTTCTGCTTTATTATCATCACATAGTCGGTCAAACAAAGCTTGAGCTTCCCTTTCTTCCCTAGCCGACTCATAACCATCCAAGTCTGCATCGGAACAAATCTTCCCTGTAATGATATAGAATTGGTATTTGTCAGACATACGTTTAGGATTCTCTTCTTCACCATCGCGTGCTGCACCCACGAAACCACGCTGATGGAAATATTTCGGATATACTATCTCAGCTGGTATGCGTTCTGGTTGTAAGGTAGTATCAACCGGTTCTGCACCCGGACGGGTGGCAGGGTCACCTGTCTGAATCATAAAATTACGTATAACACGATGAAACGTGACACCATCGTATTTCCCATCGCGAATATTCTGTACTATATTGTCGCGATGTCCGGGAGTATCGTCAAACAAAGCTATGTGTATGTCGCCAAGAGTTGTCTCAAGTACAATTTCCGTACTTGCCCCTTCGCGTTTCTGACCATTACAACTGACAAAGAGGATAAGTGACAGTAGGAAAAAAAACAGTTTCTTCATTATGTATTGATAATTTTCTGATATTAGAATTTCACACCCCGATATACACGTATTCCCGTGTGGGATGGTTGTTTCTGCTCGTAATCGTAGAACGTCATAGTGTCCATTACCACTTTCTTGTAAAGGCTGGATGCATGCATGAGGTGCAGACGTCCGTCACGCCAAAAGGCTATGCCGATGTGCTGAGTGTCGAGTCCTGGTTTTGAAGTGAGCATAGAGACGATATCACCATCGTGAACCACTCCAAGAGCTGATGATTGAGGCAGATTTAGCAGACGTTTCGGAATAAATTTATATTTCTCCCCTTTCGATACTTTCTCATACTCACGTATCTTGCTGATGAACTGCGGATGGTTTGTCAGTTGTTTGTAGTAGTTCGGGTATTTTGTCATGTAGTAGATGTCAATTGTCTGAGTATCGACAAACACATCCGGGTCATACATCGACTTAACGATACCTAGCTGTTCATTATCCTCACCCCACCACGTAAAATAATGCAGTCGGCTGGTATAATCCGTCATCTTGCCATAACGATATCGTATTGTGGTAAGCCAATGACAATAGTCTGCAAAAGTACGCTGATCGTGTGCATCACAAAGTGACAAAGCCGTCACCGTTTCCACGAATGTAGTACAATCAAGTCCGTGCAGATTCACAATGAGATGTTCGCTGTCGCCATTCTCAAGAGTATGAGCCACATAAGGCAGCCCCAAGAACTGCTTTCCGAAATAAATCATACGATTCTCCCCTGCCCTTTCCGTTTTAGCTTTCTCTAGCAATTTAATAACGAGCAAAGAGTCGTCACGGGTAACTTCAACCTGCGCCCACACATTATTTAATATAAAGAGCAGGAGAAATGTTGTAAATAACTTCTTTATCATTCCTTGTTTATTTGCTGCGAAAATACAACATTTTATACTATTAAGAAACATCAACCAGCAAATAATTTGTATGGTTGATGATTAAAGTACAGAAATGTTTGCATTTTCTGATGTTTTTGAACTATCTTCGCATAAAATTTAACAACCATGAAAGTTATTAATTATTCGGAAAGGGACAGCGTAGTAAGTCAGTTTATGGCAGAATTGCGCGACAAAAACGTGCAGAACGACAGAATGAGGTTTCGACATAACATCGAGCGTATCGGAATGCTGATGGCATACGATATCAGTAAGATGCTCAATTACAAAAGACAAACAATCGAAACCCCGCTCACTACTACCGATGTGAGAGTATTGAAGGATAACATCGTCCTTGGTACCGTATTCAGGGCTGGACTTCCATTCCACACAGGATTTCTCAATATCTTTGACAAAGCAGGCAATGCCTTCGTGTCGGCATACAGATATTACCTCGACAAGGAATGTACGAAAGTTGGTGTTAAGATAGAATACATAGCCTCTCCTGCCCTCGATGGTAAGACATTGATAATCGTTGACCCGATGCTTGCTACCGGTGACAGTATGGAACTGGCATATCAGGCTCTGAAGACAAAAGGCTCACCATCAAGACTGATTTTGGCATGCGTTATAGCCAGCAAATATGGCATAGAGCGCCTGCAGAAAGTCTTTGCAAGCGATGATATCACACTCTTCTGCGGAGCCATAGACCCAATCCTCAACGATCAGAAATATATAGTGCCAGGATTAGGCGATGCAGGTGATTTGATGTACGGCGACAAGTTGTAATCCACCATTTCCCATTTGTTTTTGTGGCGTTTTTGCGTCAAAATGTCATATCGTGTCAGTGCGAGTGTCAGTCAACCCACACATGGCACGATTATTGTCTGATTGGCTGTCGTGCCGAAAAAATCACATATCGGCTATAGACAAATCAGAGTATTAACACAAAAACAATTAAATATTATGGGAAAGATTATTGGTATTGACCTTGGCACAACAAACTCATGTGTCAGCGTTTTTGAAGGCAACGAGCCTGTAGTTATCACAAACAGCGAAGGCAAGCGCACCACCCCTTCCGTTGTAGGTTTCGTAAAGGATGGTGAGCGCAAAGTAGGTGACCCTGCAAAGCGTCAGGCTATCACAAACCCAAAGAACACAGTATTCTCAATCAAGCGTTTCATGGGTGAAACCTACGATCAGGTACAGCAGGAGATAGCACGCGTTCCTTATACTGTAAAACGTGGCGACAACAACACTCCACGTGTTGACATCGAAGGCAAGCTCTATACTCCGCAAGAAATCTCTGCAATGATTCTTCAGAAGATGAAGAAGACAGCTGAGGACTACCTCGGACAGGAAGTTAAGGAAGCAGTCATCACCGTTCCTGCATACTTCTCCGACTCACAGCGTCAGGCTACTAAGGAAGCTGGACAGATTGCCGGACTCGAGGTTAAGCGTATCGTAAATGAGCCTACTGCAGCAGCACTTGCATACGGTATCGACAAGGCAAACAAGGATATGAAGATTGCGGTGTTCGACCTTGGTGGTGGTACATTCGATATCTCAATCCTCGAATTCGGTGGCGGCGTGTTCGAAGTACTCTCAACAAACGGTAATACACACCTCGGAGGTGACGACTTCGACCAGGTAATCATTGACTGGTTGGCAAGCGACTTCAAGGCTCAGGAAGGTATTGACCTCACACAGGACCCAATGGCAATGCAGCGTCTTAAGGAGGCAGCTGAAAAAGCTAAGATTGAACTCTCAAGCGGTTCTTCTACTGAAATCAACCTGCCGTACATCACAGCTGTAGGCGGTGTGCCAAAGCACCTCGTAACCACACTGACACGTGCTAAGTTCGAAAGTCTTGCACACAATCTCATCCAGGCATGTCTCGAACCATGTAAGGCAGCTATCCGCGATGCAGGCATCTCTACAAGCGACATCGATGAAGTAATCCTCGTAGGTGGTTCAAGCCGTATCCCTGCTGTTCAGCAGCTCGTACAGGACTACTTCGGCAAAGTACCTTCAAAGGGTGTTAACCCAGACGAGGTGGTAGCCGTAGGAGCTTCAATCCAGGGAGCAATCCTCAACAAGGAAGAAGGCGTAGGCGACATCGTACTGCTCGACGTAACTCCGCTGTCAATGGGTATCGAAACCCTTGGTGGTGTCATGACAAAGATGATTGAGGCCAACACAACCATACCTTGCAAGAAGACAGAGACATTCTCAACTGCAGCCGACAACCAGACCGAAGTGACTATCCACGTACTTCAGGGCGAACGTCCAATGGCAGCTCAGAACAAGTCAATAGGTAACTTCAACCTCACAGGTATCGCACCAGCACGTCGTGGAGTTCCACAGATTGAAGTATCGTTCGACATCGATGCCAACGGTATCCTCAAGGTATCTGCAAAGGATAAGGCTACAGGTAAGGAACAGGAAATACGTATCGAAGCATCTTCAGGTCTTTCAAAAGAGGAAATCGACCGCATGAAGGCGGAGGCAGAAGCAAATGCAGAAGCCGACAACAAGGAGCGCGAACGTATTGACAAGATTAACCAGGCTGACTCAATGGCATTCCAGACTGAGAACTTCCTCAAGGAGAATGGCGACAAGGTTCCAGCTGACGACAAACCAGGCATCGAGGCAGCAATCGAGGCACTGAAGAAGGCAAAGGACAGCGGCGACGTGGCACAGATTGATGCAGCCATCAACGACCTCAACGCCAAGATGCAGGCAGCAAGCCAGAAGATGTACGCAGCAGGTGGTGCTCAGCCAGGTGCAGGAGCAGGTGCAGATGCAGGATTCCAGGGCGGTCAGCAGCAGTCAGGTTCGTCAAGCCAGAACAACGGCGACAACGTTCAGGATGCCGACTTCGAGGAGGTGAAATAATAGCCTCTAAAACTATAATCTATAATGATAGCGCATAGCCGAAAGGTTGTGCGCTATTTTTTTAAAATAAAAATGCATAATAATAAAAATTCTGTCACAATCTTTTGTTTTTCCGCTCACTTAGTCGTACCTTTGCAGCCGATTTATGCCGTAGTGGCTCGTACAAGTAAGCTAAGAGAGTAGCTTCGCCCTGCGGTCCCAACCCTAAATAATAATAAAAAATGTACGTAATCGTAGAAATTCAGGGTCAACAGTTCAAGG
>CAJODY010000038.1 GCA_905233285.1 uncultured Bacteroidaceae bacterium | reverse complement strand
GTCGAATGTGGTCATACGAGCACCATATTCCCACATTTCATCGCCCAGTTGACTGAGTTTCTGCGTCGTAGTACCAGTCATCGTCAGTCGCATATAAGCTTGGAAAGGATCTTCCTGATATTGCGATTTGTTCCACAACATACCGATTGCCTCCATTCCGTGCTTATGACACATATAGTCCTGAATGAAGTAGTTGTTGTAGCGCAGGTCAACGCAAAGAGGATGGCGATGGAGTCCGTTGAGGGTGTTGCTGAGCCATTCGTTGTCGAACTGCATCTCTGGGTAGAACTTGTAAGCTTGCCATTGTGCACACATCTCCCAGAATACGTTCAGGGTCGAATTGCCCCAGTTGTACATCCATCCGTTCCAGTCACCGTTGTCGCAGTGGGTCTGATACTGGAAGCAATGACCAATCTCATGTGCTACGGTCTGTCCTCCGCGTGAGGTGTAAGCCCAACGTGAGAGAGTGAGCAGACCTATCTGGTCGTCGATTCCGCTACCGCTCGCTTCCCATTCGTCAGTATAGCGCAGGCGTATAATCATCTTGTATGTATCTGACTTCGACTTGCCTTGGTTGATGGTGATAAACTTCAGACTGTCAGCATATAATTCGAAGATTTCATCGGCATTTGCAAGTATACTTTCCACAGATGCCGGTGCATCAAGTCCGTAACCTGCCTCCCAGAACAGAATCCAATGTTTCGACTGCATGGAGCGGTCGTAGCACCATTGGTTGGTGTTGACCTTCAGTTGTGCGTCAGTTCCACAAGCGTTGGTGCTGCAGTATATCTTCTTGTCCACAGCCGATATACGTGTGTTAAGGGTGGTGACAGCAGACTTCAACTGAGAATCGGAAAGAGAGTAGTCTGTCAGCTTTCCCTGAGCGGTTTGAATGGCAGTTCTAAGATTGTTCACGGCTGTAGCCTTGTTTTCTACGTCTTCCCACCATCCTACGACTCTCTGGGCATAATCTATACGTACTTTTAAGGCGTCGTAAAGAGCCCTTGAATTCTCTCCGGCTGCGATAGCCTCTTTCAGTAACGCACTAGCTGCCGTGAGGGCATCTATATCCGTTGTCTGCAATGCTGCATTTGCCGTTGAAATGGCGTTTGTCAGAGCATCATCGGCAGATTGTTGGACACCCAAGTCGAGCAACGCTTGGGCTTCATCTACCAGTTTTTGTACTTCGTTTATGTAGCTCTCCACCGTTATGGCTCCGACATATTCCAACTTGAAGTTATCTACGCAGAGCCAATTGCCTGTAGCATTTTCAGCGATGAGACCAATCTCAATATCCTCCGTTTCATCGAGAACTGCAAAGGAGAAGGTATAGTCTTTCATGGCTGTCACCTCTTCTCGTGACGTACCTGCCACCAAGTATGCTCCTGTTTGTGGGTCGCCTTTATTAGTGGTGCTGTTGCTTCCTGACTGTTGGATATGCAGGGCAGCAGCTTTGAGTTGGTACTTACCCCTCGGCACCTTCTTCAGGGTCTGTAGAACAGAAGCCTTATCTATTTGCTGACCTATGTTGACCCACGACTCCAAATAGTATGTTCCTGCTTTCTTCGAGAAATAAGAGTTGGACTGTGTTGACATATTCTTGACTGTCCATCCGCTTGTTCCGTTGGTTTCGAACGACGGGTTCTGTATCAGGCTGGTACGATCCAGAGGGTTGTCTTCCGAAGCGTTGGCTATGCGATAATCCTCCATAGCTTGTTTCAGTTGCCATACTGCCTCCAGCACTTGTGGCATTGTAGTCTCGCTGTCGTCATACACGCCCTGTGCCATATCAATGACGGCTTGTAATTTGTCTGCGTCTATTCCCTCGCCTGTACCATAGAGTTTTTTAGCGCTGGTAATAGTGGATCGGAGTGTGATCTTGCTAACAGACATACCTGTGGCAGTAATCTTCACATAGTCTATAACGAGATTGGCAGAACTTGCCGAACTTCCGGCTGCTGCCTTATAACCAATCTGAATTTTACCTGTGGTAGTACGAGAAAGGGTGAAAGTTATTTCATCTGCCGTCCACTGCTTGCCTGGATAAGACTCTACGCTACTGGTTGTGGAGGTCCCGCTGTTTGGAATCCAGGCCAGTTGCGATATTCCTCCTGTAGCCGATTTGCCGTTATAGGTGGGTGCGCTGATGGTATATGTACCCTTGGGTAATGATACGATTTGGTAGTAACAGAACGTCTGCTCCCATCCTGTGGAGAGTACAAGGGCACCGCCCGCTTCTCCGTCGTAGCCTTGTGCCGGCATCCTTCCGCTATTGAACGACCCGGCAAAGCCGAATTCGTAAACGCCCGTAATGGTGTAGTCGGCACTCAGGGCTGGTGTCCAGCCAGGGATTTCCTTTATCTCCTGAGAGACAGTTTTCCTCTCTCCGCTCACGTGGTCGAAGTCCGTGTCGAATCCGTAGTTGGTGAGGTAGTATTTAGTTACGTCGTCCTGTGCTGTAATACTGGAAACTAATGCCATCAGGATGATGGTGAGAAGAGTAGTTTTTTTCATGTTTGTTGTATTGTTGATAAGATTAACGCCGCAAAGATATGTAAAAAACACAATATTGTTTTCTTTCTCTGATATAAATTATCAGAGGTTGGAGATTTTACTTTAAAATTTTTCATATCTTTGCGCTCAGTTTCTTGTGTTTTATCTAAAAAAGAATACTCTGTTGCAACGTTCTGATTTTGAAATTATGGCGCCCGTAGGGTCGCGCGAAAGTCTTGCTGCAGCCATTAAAGCTGGGGCAAACTCTGTTTATTTCGGCATAGGCAAACTCAATATGCGCGCCCATAGTGCCAATGCCTTTACCATCGACGACCTGAAAGAGATTGCCGCCATCTGTCACGAGGCTGGCGTGAAGTCTTACCTCACAGTCAATACAATAATTTATTCCGACGACATCGCGACGATGCATGAAATCGTGGATGCAGCCAAGCAGGCAAAGATAAGTGCTATCATTGCCAGCGACGTAGCCGTAATGACCTATTGTCGTCAGGTTGGAGTGGAGGTCCATTTGAGTACCCAGCTGAACATTAGCAATGTTGAGGCTCTCAGGTTTTACGCCCAGTTTGCCGATGTGGTAGTGTTAGCACGCGAACTGAACATGTGGCAGGTACGTGAGATTCATGAGCAGATAGAAGCGCAACATATTTGTGGCCCAAGTGGAGAATTGATTCGTATCGAGATGTTCTGTCACGGAGCTCTTTGTATGGCAATCAGCGGGAAGTGCTACCTTAGCCTGCACAACGCAGGACGTTCTGCCAACAGGGGTGAATGTGTACAGATCTGTCGTCGGGCTTATGATGTTCACGATGCTGAGAGTGGAACTGAACTCACAGTCGATAACAAGTATATAATGTCGCCCAAAGACCTTAAAACCATCCGTTTCATCGATATAATGATAAATGCTGGAGTGCGTGTTTTTAAGATTGAGGGAAGAGCGCGCGGACCTGAATATGTCTATACTGTCGTTCGTGCTTACGACGAAGCCATCAATGCTGTTCTAAACGGAACCTTTGCTACAGCAGACAAGGACGAGTGGGACCGACAGCTCAGCACCGTCTTCAATCGTGGTTTCTGGGATGGCTACTATCAGGGTCAGCGTCTTGGTGAATGGTGCGACGTATATGGGTCGAAGGCAACGGAAAAGAAGGTATATTGTGGTAAGTGTACCAAATACTTTGCCAAGATAGGTGTGGCTGAATTCCTCGTTGAAAACAGCGAAATCAACGATACTGACAAGATACTCATAACAGGTCCTACAACAGGCGCTCTGATTCAGCCGGTAGGCGAACTGCGCGTTGACGACCCGAATGATTCCTCCAAAAGCTATCCTGTACCCAATGCACAGAAAGGCGATGTCATCAGTATTAAGGTAGGGGAGCGTGTACGTCTCAATGACCGTATGTATGTACTTGTAAATGATGAAAGTCAGATGCTCACCCAGAAATAACTCTACACAACCATGAAGCGACTTCTCATATCATTCTTCTGTCTTCTGTCATTCTGCAATATCTTTGCGCAAGATGATAACGAACTGCGACAGATGATGAGATATATGTCGCGTGCCATGCTCTTCAATCAGGCAATGCCACAAGAGAAAGTATATCTGCATATCGATAACACAGGTTACTTCATGGGAGAAACAATATGGTTCAAGGCATACGTCGTACGTGCCGATGGAAACACGCCTTCACTACTCAGTAAGGTTGTGTACGTGGAACTTGTGAATCCATCGGGAGATGTGGTTGAGACTCGCAAACTTCAGGTCACCAATGGCTGTGCCTATGGAGATATAAAGGTTGATAGCATTTACGGGAGCGGTTTCTACGAACTACGAGCCTATACCCGCTACATGACAAACTGGGGTAATGGAGGAATATTTTCACGTGTGCTGCCTATCTTCAAGAAACCCAAAGCCGAAGGCGACTATTCCCAGATGGTGATGGACGAATATGGACACAGGAAGCGTCTACCCAACCTTCGTGATACTTCCGACGATATCTCCGATGCAGATGGAAAGCTACGTGTGCGTTTCTATCCCGAGGGAGGACATCTGATAAAAGGAGTGCCCTGTCGTGTTGCCTTCTATGCCACAGATAAGGCGGGTAATCCGATTGAGGCGGGAGGTGCGTTGCTAAACAGCAAGAAGGAAGTTTTAGATGCTGTCACAACCCAGCGAGAAGGTCGTGGATTATTCCAATATATTCCCGATGAAACCGCCTATTTTCTGCGTCTTGCAGATAGCAAAGGTAAACAGCATGATTTCCGCTTGCCGGATGCTGAGGACGAAGGCATATCCCTTAATGTCAATACTCTTGACGACAATGAAGTGCATATGACAATCTATAGTTCACCGTCCCTTCGTGGACGTATGCTTGGATATACCTTTATGCACAACGGACGTACTCTTCGTGCCGATACCGTAACGGCTGAATTCATAGTCATGATGAAGTTCGACCGTTCCAAATTCCGTCCTGGAGTAAATCAGATTACATTCTTTACAAGTGACGGACAGATACTTGCCGAACGCATGTTGTTTATTTGTCCAGAGTCGAATAATGCCGATTCCATTCGTATTACCACCCCTGTTGCATTCCCAAAGCCGTGTGGTAAGATTACCCTTAACATACAGACGAGACCTAATTCCCAGTTGTCGCTTTCTGCTATCGATGCAGCCACGATGGTTAATGGAGCCGAGGGTAACGCGCAGACCTACCTACTGCTTTCCAGCGAACTGAAGGGTTACATCTCAGATCCGGGTTATTATTTTGAGGCCGATGATAAGAAACATCGTGCCGATGCCGACCTCCTAATGATGGTTCAGGGATGGAGACGCTACAATTGGGCTTTGATGGCAGGACTTAAAAAGCCCGATGAAACCGTGCAAATAACATCGTTTCTGCCTCATAATCCATTTGGATTTACACAGCCCATTGAGGATAAATTGTATATCTATGGTCAACTGCGCCAGAAGAAAAAGAAATACACAGTCGATAACGTATGGCTTAACGTGAATCTATACAATCAATCGGGTTACCACTTTACAGGTGAAGCAAAGACCGATTCCAACGGCTATTACGCCTTTTCTATGCCTGATGTAGAAGGAGAATACACCATGCTTATAAATACCGGTAAGGCCGATAAGAAAGGATATTGGGAAGATGCCAATTTCTATGTCGGCATCGATCGTCATTTTTCTCCTGCAAAGCGTTTGTTGACAGGTCAGGAACTTACATCCCTGCCTCTCCTCAAACCAAATCTTTTCAATGACCAGAAAACTAAGAAAGCTGCAGCAGAGAGTAACGAATACATTCCAATCAACAAGAAAGAACACGTCCTACCTACAGTGATGGTAAAGGCAAAGCGCAAGAGCCTGTTTGAGAATGCCCGTGCAGCTTGGGCTTCAGAGAAGACAGGACAGCACTATGCCTCCATCTACTACAATGCTGATGAAGATGCAGACCGCTATGCCGATGAAGGTCAGGAAATGCCGACTGTATATGAGTGGTTAGCTCGTCGAAATCCCTTCTTCGGAGGTACCGACATGCTTGGTGCACTCGACGAAAACCTCACACTTGATGCAGCCACCGATGAAAGTGTCTTTGCCGATATGAGTGAAAACAGCTTGGGTATCGATTTGGGAGACACATCAGGTAACGAGGATGCAAGCGAGATGGAACTTGATGCGGAGAAGAGCAAAGAAGAGTTTCAGACCACAGCCAAGCAACCTCGTATCTTCAATGACGGACTTGGCTACAAAAATCGTCCTATCGTATGGGTGCTCGACAATGACTATGCAGCGCTGTCACGATTTACGGGAAAACTCTATACGTGGGAAGTGCTTCGTCCAACAAGCCAGGATTTGCCTATATTCCTCGATGAAATCAAGAGTGTCTATATTAGTGAGGACCCTCACGCTTTCCAAAGTTGTCTGTTCTGCCCCGATCTCTCAGGCTACAGTCCAGTCACAGTATTCCTCTATTCTCATTTCCAGTTCAAGGTGTCATCCAAGGGTGTCCGTACTACCCATTTCCAAGGATACAACATACCTTCAACGTTCGAGATGGAGGACTATGGCATACTTCCTCCGATTGAAGACTTCCGTCGCACCATCTTCTGGGCGCCTGACATATATACCGATAAAGAAGGCAAGGCTCAGGTAGAGTTCTGGAACAACTCATCATGCAAAGAGATGCACATCTCGTGTGAAGGCATCACGGGTGATGGACGGATACTTATTAATGAATAAAAACTCTCAATACATAAATGGAAGATTTTGATATTCGTGAACAACGTACAGCAGTCGATAAGGACTTCGAACAGGCGTTACGCCCGCTTCGTTTCGACGACTTTGCAGGTCAGCAGAAAGTAGTTGAGAACCTTAAGATATTTGTTGAGGCTGCCTGCTATCGTGGTGAGCCCCTCGACCATACTCTGCTCCATGGACCTCCGGGACTGGGAAAGACCACCCTTAGTAATATCATAGCTAACGAATTGGGTGTGGGATTCAAGGTGACTAGCGGTCCTGTGCTTGACAAACCAGGCGACTTGGCTGGTCTGCTCACCTCGCTTGAGGAGAACGATGTCCTTTTCATCGATGAAATTCATCGTCTTTCACCCATCGTGGAGGAATATCTCTACAGCGCGATGGAGGACTATCGTATAGATATAATGATTGATAAGGGTCCTTCGGCACGTAGCATCCAGATTGATCTCAATCCGTTCACCCTTGTTGGAGCCACCACTCGTAGCGGACTCCTTACAGCCCCATTACGTGCCCGTTTTGGAATCAATATGCACCTCGAATACTACGATGCAAAGACGCTTCGCAGTATTGTTCTGCGTTCAGCCAAACTACTTGGCATACCTTGCGAATTCGATGCCGCAGCCGAGATAGCCTCACGTTCGCGTGGCACCCCTCGTATTGCCAATGCCCTTTTGCGTCGAGTGCGTGACTTTGCTCAGGTTCGTGGCAACGGTACCATCGACCTCCAGATTGCACGTTTTGCACTCGAAGCACTTAATATCGACAAGTTTGGTCTCGACGAGATAGACAACAAACTCCTGCTCACCATCATCGACAAGTTTAAGGGTGGTCCTGTCGGCATCAACACCATAGCTACGGCAATAGGAGAGGATGCAGGTACGGTCGAAGAGGTCTATGAGCCGTTCCTCATCAAGGAGGGTTTCATCAAGCGTACTCCTCGTGGTCGTGAAGTGACCGAACTGGCTTATAAACATCTTGGTCGCACACCATTTGCAGGCTCCAAAGGGGGTCAACCTACGCTTTTCGATTAAATTTTCTGCGGATTTCTTTGCTATTTCCTTGCTTAGTCGTACCTTCGCACCCCAAAATTGAAGTATATATAAATAATGTGTAAAGGAACAATCGACTAGAATCGTTTGTTTTTACAAGGAAAAATATGCAGAAAAACTTAGTTATCGTAGAGTCGCCTGCAAAGGCAAAGACATTGGAGAAATTTCTTGGCACTGACTATAAAGTGATGTCGAGTTATGGTCATATACGCGACCTGAAGTCGAAAGAGATGAGTGTTGACTTGTCCGACTTCTCTCCTGTATATGAGATACCAGCCGATAAGAATCGGGTAGTGAGCGAACTGAAGAAAAATGCGAAGGAGGCACAGACCGTGTGGCTTGCATCCGATGAAGACCGCGAAGGAGAAGCAATATCCTGGCACCTCAGTCAGGTACTCGGTCTCGACCCGAAGGTAGCAAAACGTATCGTCTTCCACGAAATCACTCAGACAGCTATACTTGAGGCCATCAAGCATCCGCGTACTATCGACATGGGACTCGTAAATGCCCAGCAGGCACGTCGTGTCCTCGACCGCATAGTAGGTTTCAAACTCTCTCCGGTGCTCTGGCGTAAGCTGAAGCCAAGCCTTTCAGCCGGTCGTGTTCAGTCGGTGGCAGTACGTCTTATTGTTGAGCGCGAACGCGAAATAGAAAATTTCCAGAGCGAAAGCAGTTATCGTGTCAATGCGGTTTTCACCGTCGATGGTCAGCAGGTGAAAGCCCTGCTCAACCACTCGTTCAAGACAGAGGACGAGGCACGTGCTTTCCTTGAGATTTGCAAGGGATGCACCTTCAAAGTGACAGACATCGAGAAGAAGCCGATAAAGAAATTCCCTGCTCCTCCGTTCACTACATCCACTTTGCAGCAGGAAGCAGCCCGTAAGCTTGGCTTCACCGTTTCTCAGACAATGATTGTGGCACAGCGCCTTTACGAGAGTGGATACATCACATACATGCGTACCGACTCCGTTAATCTTTCATCTCTCTGTATCGGCACAGCCAAAGAAGAGATTACAAAGATGCATGGTGCCCAGTACAGCCATCCTCGCAAATTCCAGACCAACAGCAAGGGAGCCCAGGAAGCTCACGAAGCCATCCGTCCTACATTCATATCAAACCACGAGATAGAAGGCACATCTCAGGAGCGCCGTCTCTACGACCTTATTTGGAAGCGCACCGTCGCTTGTCAGATGTCGGAGGCAGAAGCCGAGAAGACCACTATCACCATCACCCCTTCAAATGCAGAAGAGGGTATGGTATTCACTGCTACAGGCGAAGTCATCACCTTCGATGGTTTCCTCCGTGTATATCGTGAGAGCTATGATGACGATGCTATGGTTCAGGACGACGGCGACGGAGTATTGCTGCCAGTCGTGAAGCGTGGTGCTTTGATGACAGTCGAAGAGATTACTTCGACCGAGCGTTTCAGTCAGCATCCGCTCCGCTATACCGAAGCGAGTCTTGTGAAGAAGATGGAGGAACTCGGTATCGGACGTCCGTCAACCTATGCTCCTACCATCTCCACCATTCAGCAGCGCGACTATGTAGCCAAGGGCGACAAAAAAGGCGAGAAACGCAAATACACAGTTCTTACACTTACTCCTGACAAGAAGAAAGCAGGTGAATACGTCCTCAAATCGTCGCAGAAGTCAGAAGTCTTCGGCACAGAGAAAGGTAAGCTTCTGCCAACCGATATAGGTGTGGTAGTCAACGACTTCCTGATGGAGAACTTCCCATCAATCGTCGATTACAACTTTACAGCTAGTGTTGAGAAAGACTTCGACGAGATAGCTGATGGCCGTGAGAATTGGAAAGAGATGGTTGCCGACTTCTACAAGGACTTCGAACCAACTATCGAGGACACTATGCAGCAACGTTCAGAATATAAGGTCGGCGAACGTGTGCTTGGCACCGACCCCGTGAGCGGCTTCACCGTCACAGTTAAGATAGGACGCTATGGTCCTATGGTGCAGATTGGTTCCGCAAGCGAGACTGACAAACCTCGTTTTGCTCAGCTCAAGAAGGACCAGTCCATGCAGACCCTTACCCTCGACGAGGCAATGGAGTTGTTCAAGTTGCCACGTACCCTCGGTACATTCGAGGATTCTGAGGTGACTGTCGGTACAGGTCGTTTTGGCGCATACGTGCAACACGCGAAAAAATATGTATCTATCCCCAAGGATGTCAATCCGCTCGAGATAACCCTCGAAGAGGCTGTCGAACTCATCCGGAAACAGCGTAGCGAGGAGAAAGCCAACCATCTTAAAGCATTCTCTGAGGATAAGCATCTGGAGGTAATGAACGGTCGTTTTGGTCCGTACCTCAAATACAAAGGTACAAACTATAAGCTGCCACGTTCCGTAAAAGACCCGTTGAGCCTTACCTACGAGCAGTGTAAGGAAATTATCAGTACTCAGGGTGAGCCGCAGGCAAAGACTTCGACCCGTCGCTCACGCAAATCCTAAGAGAGCATGAAACGTATCATCCTCATCGGATTCATGGGGGCTGGCAAGACGACGCTCGGTAAGGCGTTAGCCCGTATGCTCGGACGTCCGTTCTACGACCTTGACCAATATATCGAAGGGCGTCTCCACAAGACCATCCCTGAGATATTCGCTGAGAGGGGAGAGGCAGGATTCCGTGAAGTGGAAAAGACCATGCTCCACGAAGTGGCAGAGTTCGAGGACGTCATCCTTAGTTGTGGTGGAGGTACACCTTGCTATTCCGACAACATGGACTACCTGAACCGTCAGGGTGAGACCGTATTCCTGAATGCCTCACCCGAAGTGCTTAAAGAACACCTTCTGATGGGTGGCAGCCAGCGTCCGCTGATTCAGGGCAAATCCCCCGACGAACTCATCCCCTTCATCCGTGAAACCCTGTCGAAGCGTCTGCCCTTCTACGAGAAAGCAAAACATACTATCGACATCAGAGTAATAGAAACCCAAGAAGAAATCATTAACTACGCAAGACTGATAAATGAGAAAGTGGCGAATTGAAGACTCCAACGAACTTTACGGCATCAATGGCTGGGGAGTCAACTATTTTCACATTAACGAGAAAGGTAATGTAGCTGTAACACCCAAGAAGGACGGCATGGAAGTCGACCTCAGGGAAGTTATGGACGAGTTGTCGTTGCGCGACGTGTCGGCTCCTGTGCTTGTACGCTTCCCCGACATCATCGACAATCGCATCGAGAAGACCTCGACCTGCTTTGCCAAGGCTGCGAAAGAGTATGAATTCAAAGGCGAGAGTTTCGTCATCTATCCGATTAAGGTAAACCAGATTTCCCCCGTAGTCGAGGAAGTAATCAAGCACGGAAAGAAATTCAACCTCGGCCTTGAAGCCGGTTCGAAGCCCGAACTCCATGCTGTACTTGCCGTCAACATGGACAGCGACTCCATCATCGTCTGCAACGGCTACAAGGATCAGGACTACATCGAACTCGCCCTGCTTGCCCACAAGATGGGAAAGCGTATATTCATCGTAGTCGAGAAACTCAACGAACTCGACATCATCATGCGTACAGCCAAGAAACTCGGTGTGCGTCCCAACATGGGCATACGCATCAAATTGGCAGCTTCCGGTTCGGGCAAATGGGAAGAGAGCGGTGGTGACGCCAGCAAGTTCGGACTTACCTCTGGTGAACTCCTCACAGCGTTGAAATATATCGAAGATGCCGACATGAAGGACTGTCTGAAACTCATCCACTTTCACATAGGTAGTCAGATCACCAAGATACGCCGCATTCAAAACGCTCTTCGCGAAGCCAGCATGTTCTATGTCCAGCTTCGCAAGATGGGTTTCGATGTTGAATTCGTCGATTGTGGCGGTGGATTGGGCGTCGATTACGACGGTTCCCGTTCGTCCAATTCCGAGTCATCGGTCAACTATTCCATCCAAGAGTATGTCAACAACTGCGTCTATACATTTGTAGATGCCAGCAATGCCAACGAGATACCTCATCCCAACATCATCACCGAAGGCGGACGCTCCCTTGCAGCCCACCATTCCGTATTGGTAATGGAAGTGCTTGAGACCACAGAAGTACCCGCAATGCCCGATGAATTCGAAGTAGGAGAAAACGACCACGAATTGGCAAAGGACCTCTACGACATATGGTGCAACCTGAACCAGCGTAATATGCTCGAGAACTGGCACGACGCACAGCAGATACGCGAAGAGGCACTCGACCTCTTTGCCCACGGCATGCTCGACCTGCGTACACGTGCTGAGATAGAGCGTATGTACTGGGCTGTGGCTCGCGAGGTCAACATCCTCGGTCACTCCATGAAACACATGCCCGAAGAGCTTCGTTCGCTTGAGAAGAACCTTGCCGACAAATACTTCTGCAACTTCTCGCTCTTCCACTCGCTTCCCGACAGTTGGGCCATCGACCAGATTTTCCCCATCATGCCGATACAGCGACTCACTGAGCGTCCAGATCGCAATGCCACACTTCAGGACATAACATGCGATTCCGACGGTAAAATCGCCAATTTCTCTACCGAAAGCGGTGTCAACCACTACATACCTGTCCACTCGCTCGACAAGAAGAAGGGCTCCTACTACATAGGTGTATTCCTCGTCGGAGCTTATCAGGAAATCCTTGGCGACATGCACAACCTCTTCGGTGATACCAATGCCGTTCACGTCACGACCGACAAGGACGGCTACCACATCAAGAACGTCATCGACGGTGAGACCGTTGCCGATGTGCTCAGCTACGTGCAGTACGAACCCAAGAAGATGGTTCGTTCGCTCGAAGTGTGGGTGAAGCAAGCCATCAAGGAAGGCAAAGTCACCCTCGAAGAGGGTAAGGAATTCCTCGACACCTATCGTAGTGGCCTCTACGGATATACCTACCTCGAATAGGACATCGAAGAAGCAATTCTTTATTAATAATGTGTAAAAATGTGTTGTTTTTCTCTAAGACAACACTTTTTTTGCTATTTCTTTGCATTCTTATTTTTCTTTATTCGTATCTTGCAGCCGAAAAATGGTTGAAGTTAAACTTAACTAAAACATAATTACTAACTCTTTAAACTACATTGGACATGAGAAAACTTTACTCTCTTGCGCTACTATTTGTAGCAACTGTATTCTGTAGCACAGCCTACGGATATACAGGTATTGATGACATCACGTCTTCAAAACTGACCAATGCCGACTTCAGTGCCGATGCACCTGTCGCTACGACTGTTCGTACTTACAACTACGACATGCCGGATGCTGGTGCTGGTGCAGGTGGTACAGGTCTCTACGGTATGCAGGCTGTCACAGGATGGACTGCAAACAATCCTACTGACAACAGCAAGCACACTAATGCAGATCTTCGCGATGCCAAGGCTGCTGGTGTTTTCCGTATCTATGACCCAGACGAGTACGATGAAATGGATGAAAAAGAACTCTTCGGACTTGGTGGTGCATACTATTGCAAGGGCGACAAGACAAAGCAGGCTCTTGGTGTCACAAGCGTATGGGGTGGAAACGGTGCTGCACCAATCTACTCTCAGGATGTAACCTTGGACGCAGGTTACTACATTCTTGTTGCCAATATCTATAATGGTGGCGGTACTTCAGAATTAAAAAGCAACGAAATTGGTTTCAAATCAGGCAAACTTGCGTTCATGTCTTCCAAGACTTCTTATCCTGTTGGCGAATGGGTAGAGGATACAATCCTTATCCGACTCGATGCAGAAGCATCAGGACAGATAACTCTTGGTTTCATGGATGCTGGCGTAGGTTCAAGTAGCACGCAACATATTTTCATCGAGAGTGTGAAGATCTACACAGTTAGCGAAAGCGATATTATTGCTGATGCCAAGGAAGAACTTCTCGGACTCATCAACATAGGTAAGATGTATGGCGTTGATACAACTGCTTCAGAGGCTGTATATAACAATCCAAGTGCTACTCTTGCAGAAATAGAGGCAGCCATCGAGAATCAGAAGGAAATCAATGCCTCAGGCGTTACAGACCTTTCTCCTTACTTCATCATCAACTCCCACTTCGACCTCGATGATCCTGTTGCAGGCGGTATCTGTACTTACGACTACGATATGAGCAAGAACGGAGTGGATTTCTTCGGTTCGCAGCCTCTGACTGGTTGGGATGCTCTCAATGTATCCGACAACACTCTTGGAGTAAATACCCGTAAGGAGAACGGACGTGCATCCGGAGTTTATGCTATCGGCAGCGGAGCATGGATTGGTGGAACAGGCTATGTTGTTCCTAACGTCATGTCCGACGGCTCTTCTGAAGGTAAGGTTCTCGGCTTCGTAACCTGTTGGAGCCAGACAGTTCAGTACCAGCAGGCTGTAACTCTTCCTGCAGGTGAATACACACTTTCATTATCTTATTTCAACACAGGTGGTACTACAGCTATCAATAAGAACCTGATTGGTTTCGTTACAGATGAAGGTAAAGAATATCTTTCTACAAAGACGACATTCCCTGTTGGCGAATGGACAAAGGATGAAATCAAGTTCACCCTCGACGAGGAATCTACAGGCTACTTCACACTTGGTTACAAAGCTGCCGGTGTTGGTTCAGGTGGTATGCCTCACTTCTTTACCGATGGTATCTCGCTGATGTATGTAGGTACAGGTATCGACCCGACTATGTTTGCTCTGAAGGCAGCAGTATCAGCAGCCAGCAAGATTATCGATCAGAGTTTCTACACCGAACTTAAGGAACAACTTTCTGATGCCCTTGTAGCAGGTCAGGAACTTGTTGACGCAGGCAGTACCGATCAGGCAGCAAACCAGGCAGCTTATCGCACTCTTGCCGACCTGACTGCTGCTGCTAACGCAAACATCGCTGCTTACAAGAAACTGAGCGAGTTCAATAGCGAAGGCGGTGCTCTCTACGAGGCAATTATGAAGTACGACGAAGAACATTATTCTGCACTTGCTCTTCAGCTCGGTTTAATCGATGAAGGTGCTACTGCAGCTATTTGGGACTACACATGGGACACTGAGACCATCGAAGGTACCATTTCATCGCTTCCTCAGGTTATCAAGGATGGTGTACAGGCAGCATGGGATGCAGCTATTGAAAATGGTACAGTATTCGAGGACGAAGGTATCGACATCTCTGTTCTCTTTGAAGGTATCGGCGAAAACGGTAACTTTACCGGTTGGACGACTACTAAGGGTTCAATCGCCATTCAGTACAACGTAGCCGAGATCTTTAATAACACTCCGTTCGTTGCCAGCCGTACACTCGAGAAGATGCCAAAGGGTAAATACACATTTACTACTCATGGATTCTATCGTATTGGCGACAACCAAGTAAACTATGACGATTACCAGTCCAAAGCAATGTATTCATACATCTGTGCAGGTGCTTCAAAGAATCAGATTCCTAATGTAGCTGTTGTTACATTCGATGCAGCACATAAAGACGCATTCGCAGGACTTGCTGAGACATCTACCGGTTCTGGTGTTTATGTAATCAACAACCGTGAGGGTGCATCGCAGATATTCAACAGCGCTGAATATGGATCGATGTATGAGGCTTCTGTAGCTTCTACTCTTACCGAGGAAGACGACCTCACATTCGGTGTTTCTACCGATGCAATGGAGAATAATAACTGGAACGCATGGTATCAGTTCTCAATCTATTACAATGGTGCAAACAACTTCGACCTCTACACCGAACTGAGCGACCAGATTAATGCTCTGGAAGCTGAAGAAGCGGTCTTCACAACATACCTCAGTGATAATTCAGAAGTAATTACAGAACCTGCAAGCGATACCGCCAGTGACGTGGACGATGAAATCATTGATGCAATCGACGGTGCAAGAGAAGTTGCTAACACATACGATGAAGGTACCGATGAATTCGATGGTTACACTACCGAACAAATCATCGAGATAATCAACAGCGTAAAGGAGAGCCGTGCTACACTTGCTGAGGCACAGAAGGCTCTTGAGGAAAACGTTGCAGCAGTAAACGAGTGTCTTGAGGCTCGCACAGAACTCGAAAACACATTCAATGACGACACTCTCACTCCGTCAGTAGCAGCTATCGATGAAGCAGAACAGCTGTTGAACGAGGATGCAACTGACGACGCTATTGCTTACATGGAAACTGAGGAGGTGAAGGCTCTCACTGAGCGAATCAAGGCTGCAACAGGTGCTTTGAAGGTTCCAGATGAGATGCAGCAGGCTACCGACGAGAATCCATACGATGCTACTGCCCTCATCATCAACAACAGTTTCGAACTCGATAACGAAGGTGCTACAAATGGTGGTACAAACGGTTGGAGTTATAACACTAAGGCAACTGGCGACACAGGTGCACGCGAACTCAGCAATGAGACCTATGCTTACACAAGTGAATATGGTGATGAAGTAGGTAACTACACATTCAACACATGGCACGGCTCAGCTGTCGAAGGCGGATTCTATCTGACACAGACTATCGCATCTGTTCCGGCTGGTACATACGAACTCAAGGCTCTGCTCGCTGCCGACCTCGGTACAGTAATCGGTCTGACAGCAAACGGCGACGGTAAGGCTTATACACTCGAAACTCCGAAGGATCAGGCTACAGAGGGTGACATCATCTTCAAACTCGTAGAGGATGGAAACCTCGAAATAAGAGTATCGAGCGACTCTTGGTTCAAGGCTGACTACTTCCGTCTCACTTACTACGGTAAGGATAGCTCTAAGGAGCCTAACGTTACAGGTGCCGATGAAATCATCGCAGAACCCGTTGAAATCGTGGCTATCTACAATGCAGCAGGTGCTCAGATTCCGGCTATGCAGTCTGGTTTGAACTTCGTTCAGTACAGCAACGGCAAGGTTCTGAAGATATTCAAGAAGTAACGTTCCTGCCACATTAAATATTAAAGGTGTGAGACAAATTGTCTTGCACCTTTTTTCTTTCTATCCAAAACTTCGTACCTTTGCACCCACCTAACTCCTAACTAAAAGAAATGCCTTCTCTAAAATCGCTTGCAAAGGATACCGCCATCTATGGCATGTCGTCCATCTTCGGACGGTTCCTCAACTACCTGCTCGTACCCCTCTACACCCACGTAATAGCAGCAGCTAACGGTGGCTACGGAGTAGTGACCAACCTCTATGCCTTCGTGGCACTCATCCTGGTCATCCTCACTTTCGGTATGGAGACCACCTTCTTCCGCTTTGCCAACAAAGAGGGAGAGGACTACCACACCGTCTTCTCTACGGCGATGGCAGTCATAGCGTCGCTTGTAGCCGTATTCCTGGGTGGTATATTCATCTTCTCCGACGATATAGCCGCAGCCCTCGGACAGGCTGCCCACCCCGAATACATGCAGATTATGGCAGTTTGCGTAGCCATCGATGCCATCCAGGCCATACCTTTCTCTTTCCTTCGTTTCCGTCAGCAGGCAGTTAAGTTTGCCACTCTGAAACTCCTCTTCATCGTCCTGAACATCGGACTCAACATACTCTACTTCGTAGCGATGGGCAAGAACGACGTCTATTACGTCTTCATGCTCAACCTTGTCTGCACGTCGTTCATCACCCTCTTCTTCATTCCTGAGTTTCTTCATATCCATTGGAAAGTCGATTTCGCCCTTCTGCGTCGCATGCTGTCCTACTCGTGGCCAATCCTCATACTCGGTATTGCAGGCATCCTCAATCAGGCATTCGACAAGATAATCTTCCCTTGGGCATACACCTATACGGGTGCTCATTCTGCCGATGAAGCCACTATTCAGCTTGGCATTTACGGAGCCTGCGTGAAGATAGCGATGATAATGGCAATGATTACTCAGGCCTTCCGCTACGCTTACGAACCCATCGTGTTTGCGAAGTCGAAAGACCGCGATTCCAAGGAGTATTACGCCCAGGCGATGAAATACTTCATCATCTTCACCCTCTTCGCCTTCCTCTGCGTCATCGGCTACATGGAAGTGCTGAAGAACATCATCGGTACCGACTATCATGCAGGCTTGCGTACAGTACCTATCGTGATGGCAGCCGAGATAATGATGGGTATTTACTTCAACCTCTCGTTCTGGTACAAACTCATCGATCGAACCATTTGGGGCGCTTGGTTCTCGCTCATCGGTTGCGGAGTGCTCATAGCCGTCAACATCATCTTCATTCCCCGCTACGGCTACATGGCTTGTGCCTGGGGCGGCTTTGCCGGCTATGCTACGAGCATGACCCTCAGCTACATCGTCGGACAGGTGAAGAATCCTATCGTTTATCCGATGAAATCGATATTTCTATATTTTCTCCTCACAGCCGTCCTCTTCCTCGCAATGGAGCTGCAGCCTGAGTCGTGGCACGCCATCTTGCGCCTTGCCATCAATAGCATCCTAATTGCCGGCTACCTTGCCTTTGTCGTCCTTCGTGAGGGACTTCTCCGTCGCCGCCGTTGATTTCCTGCCCTGACATTTCTTCCTCGTTCCGCAGGGGAAGGTATTTCTATCCAGTGTTGTTTCTATATTCTTAGGCCGCGTATGTACATTTGCGGTACCACAAATGTATATTTGCAGTACCATAAACGTATATTTGCGGTCTGCAAATATAGACACTACTGAGGCGCGAAAAAATTGTTTATGTGGAGACAAATTCCAAAGGCTGCGCATAGGTAATTTTGTAAACTTGATATTACAATTCGTGCCATTATGTGTAAAATTTTAATAAATCGTCATTTTTTTCATCAATTTTTGCAAATCGTTTCCAAACATTACATACATTTGTGCTTCCTATGTGTTTATGTAAACATAAAAGGTATAATACCAGGCAGAACACATACCAGGCAAAACAAATTTTAAATCTTCAAGCGGATGTTTTTTCGGATGTTTGAAGAAACTAAACATAGCAAACC
>CAJODY010000037.1 GCA_905233285.1 uncultured Bacteroidaceae bacterium | reverse complement strand
ACTATCTACATCCCCGATGGATAAAGGGCTAGAGCATGATTTAGTGAGTAAGTGAGGGTAAAACAGAAAAATCTTCTTTTCGAACATAATTCTTTAACCCTTAACCTTTAACCATTAACCATTACTTCCCCCTCTCCTAAGCGACGAATGTTGCATGACGGCGCGATGAACGTTTGAGTCGGGCGCAACGTCATGACGTGTCGGGCGCCGCGTCGAACCATCGCTGGGACGTGGTGAAACTCCTATGAAAGCATCGCATGTCGAAGGTATTACCATTCGACATAAAAAATAAATAAATGAATTTATTTTGTTCTGCGCTCGCTTAATCGTACCTTTGCAAAAAATCAGAAGACAATGAAAATACTTTTGCTTGGAAGCGGAGGCAGAGAGAATGCCATCGCATGGAAAATAGCTCAGAGCCCGAAGGTGAGTGCCTTGTATGTGGCTCCAGGAAATGCCGGAACTGCAGGAATGGCTCTTGGCGGTAATAAGGACGGACGGAGTGAGAACGTGGCTCTGAAGGCCGATGACTTCGATGGAATCAAGGGTTTCGTGCTGCAAAACGGAATAGACATGGTGGTCGTAGGTCCGGAAGACCCACTGGTGAAGGGTGTGTATGACTACTTCAAGCAGGATGGCCAGTTGGCTAGCATTCCTGTCATCGGTCCGAGCAAGGCTGGTGCCGTACTCGAAGGTTCGAAGGACTTTGCCAAGGGTTTCATGCAGCGCCACGGCATACCAACAGCTGCCTATCGTTCATTTAACGGAACGAATATCGAAGAGGGTATCGCATTCCTCGAGACTCTTCAACCACCATACGTGCTGAAGGCTGACGGACTGTGTGCCGGGAAGGGTGTACTCATCATTCCTACCCTCGAGGAGGCAAAGAAGGAGTTCCGCGGCATGCTCGACGGTATGTTCGGCGAAGCCAGTGCAACAGTAGTCATCGAGGAGTTCCTCTCAGGTATCGAGTGCTCGGTATTCGTACTGACCGACGGCGAGAACTACAAGATTCTTCCAGAGGCAAAGGACTACAAGCGCATAGGCGAAGGAGATACAGGCCTTAATACCGGTGGAATGGGCTCGGTAAGTCCGGTTCCATTTGCCGACAAGGAATGGATGAAGAAGGTGGAAGACCGCATCGTGCGTCCGACTATCGCAGGACTGAAAGCCGAAGGCATCGAGTATAAGGGTTTCATATTCCTCGGACTCATCAAGGTGGACCGCGACTACGCCTACGCAAAGGCTGGTGACCCCGTAGTAATAGAATATAATGTACGCATGGGCGACCCGGAAACGGAGAGCGTCATGCTTCGCATAAAGTCGGACCTCGTCGAACTGCTCGAAGGTGTGGCTCAAGGCAATCTGAACACGAAGACCCTTGAGGTTGACCCAAGGAATGTGGTGTGCGTCATGATGGTTTCAGGCGGTTATCCGCAGGCATACAAGAAAGGATTCGAAATCACGGGTATCGACCAGGTGGAAGGCAGCGTGGTGTTCCATGCAGGTACGGCCATGAAGGACGGTAAAGTGGTGACCGCCGGAGGACGAGTTATCGCGGTTTCATCGTATGGTAGCACTAAGGACGAAGCGCTGAAGAAGTCGTTTACCGAGGCTGCGAAGATTCAGTTTGAAGGCAAGTATTTCCGTCGCGACATAGGTAGCGACTTATAAATGAAAATCGTCTTAATCGGGGCCGGTAATCTGGCAACGAACATAGGGAAAGCGCTGGCAGGCAGAGGACATGACCTGCTGCAGGTATATAGCAGGACGGCAGAGTCGGCAGAACGACTGGCTGCCCTGCTTCACTCTGACTATACCACTTCACTATCTGAGGTGAAGGACGAGGCAGACCTCTATCTCGTGGCCGTGAAGGACTCGGTACTCGCCGATGTGGCTGAGCAACTGGCAAAGGGACATCCCGACCGCTTTTTGGTACACACGGCTGGAAGTATGCCGATGGAGACTTTGCCTACAAGGCGTAAAGGGGTGTTGTACCCCATGCAGACGTTCTCGAAGGAGAGGGAAGTGGATTTCCGTGAGATTCCCTGTTTCATCGAAGCATCAAATGCAGAGGACGCTGAACAGTTGAGGGCGTTGGCTCAGACGCTTTCGGACAAGGTATATGAGGCAAACAGCGAACAGAGAAAGTATCTGCACCTGGCAGCTGTGTTCTGCTGTAATTTCGTGAACCATTGCTATGCCCTTTCGGAAAAACTGCTGAAGGAAAACGGCGGACTGCCATTCGACGTGATGCTCCCACTAATTGATGAAACGGCACGAAAAGTACATGAGCTGTCGCCACGCGAGGCGCAGACCGGTCCTGCCGTGCGTTGGGACACAAACGTAATGGAAAAACAATTGCAACTCCTTGAGGACAAGCCGGAGTTGCAAGATATCTATAAAGCCCTAAGCAAAAGCATTCATTTAATGACCTAACAGCGCCTTTGCGTTCTGGATAGCTGCCTCGGTGAGGTCGGCTCCTGAGAGCATGTGGGCAAGTTCCTCTACTCGTTGGTCGTCGGAAAGTGTCACGATATGTGAAAGCGTCGTATCGGCCGTATCATCCTTATAGACACGAAGGTGATGAGTGCCGAGGGCTGCAATCTGAGGCAGGTGGGTGATGGAGATGACCTGCAAGTCGCAAGACGACATATCGAGCATGATATGAGCCATCTTTTCGGCTATGCTGCCGCTTACTCCCGTGTCGATTTCATCGAAGATTATGGTAGGCAGGTTCTGCTTGCTTGCCATCACAGACTTGAGTGAAAGCATGAGACGAGCTATCTCACCGCCTGAGGCAATCTTGGATATTGGCTGAGGCGGTACGTTCTTGTTTGCCGAGAACATAAACGTAGCCGTATCGGTGCCAGAAGCGGAGAGCGGACAAGGTTGCAAGTCGATGACAAACTGCACATTAGGCATTCCGAGCGTCTGGAGTATGGCTGAAATCTGCTTCTGCAGGGTCTTGGCTGCGGCCGTACGTTTCGAACTGAGTTGCGATGCTGTATGCTGAGCGGTCTCATGTGCTGCATCACGTTTGCGGAGCAACTCTGCTATCATCTCATCGGAGTTGTCGATGAGGTCAAGTTTCTGCTGCAGCTCGTCCTGCAAAGCAAGCAGTTCGTCGATGCTGGTGAGATGATGCTTCTGCTGCAGGGTGTAGATGGTATTGAGTCGGTCGCTGACAAACTCAAGACGTGCAGGATTATATTCGATACCGTCATTCTGTGAAGCGATTTCATCGGCTATATCCTGTAGTTCGATATGACACGACTGAAGTCGCTGAAGGAGTTCGTCGGCAATGGGCAGCATGCCGGATATGTTCTCGAGCGACTGACTGGCACTACGAAGCAGCGAGAGAGCATCGGTAGTGTCGTCGGAAGCCTGGAGCACTTCGCTAGCGGAATAGAGCGACTGCTTTATCTCCTCGGCATGTTCGAGCACTTCCTGTTCGGCTTCGAGTTCTTCCTGCTCATCGCTCTGCAGATTGGCATCGGTGAGCTGCTGTAACTGGAAACGCAGGTACTCCTCGTCGTCGTGACTCTGACGTGCTGTCTCAACAGCCTTGTCGTATTCGTCGCAGAGGTGGCGGTATGTGTTGTATTCCGTCTGGTATTGCTGCAGGAGCGAAGCGTTTCCAGCAATAGTATCGAGAACGGACAACTGGTAGTTTGCTTGAGAAAGCAAGAGGTTCTGATGCTGGGAATGGATGTCGATGAGACGGTCGCCCAAAGTCTTCAGCAGACCAAGTTGTACGGGAGTGTCGTTGATGAAGGCACGACTCTTACCCGTGCTGGTCAGTTCGCGACGCACGATGCATTCCGTACCTTCGAAGTCGAGGTCGTTTTCGGCAAAGAAATCGGAACAGTCGCAACGGGAGAGGTCGAATTCAGCCTCAACCACACAACGGCTAGCACCTGTCTTTATACTCTTGCTGTCGGCACGGTTGCCGAGAATCAGTCCGATGGCTCCCAAGAGGATAGACTTACCCGCACCTGTCTCACCCGTAATGACGGTGAAACCATCGTGCAAGTCGAGGTCGAGATGCTCAATCAGGGCATAGTTCTCTATGTGGAGGTGGCTTATCATCGGACCCGGGTACTATTTGATTTTATTCCAATAGGTATTCATACTGGCATTAATGTTCGAACAGATGGTCTTGACGGTCTGTCGCTCCTTTTCCGTACCGTGTCCGTTGTAGATGTTCACAATCTCGTCGCGCTTATATTCGGTGAAGAGTTGGGGGAGCATAGATAGCGGTTTGTTGTGGTGTGCCTCGTCGAGCAGTTCGATAGCTTCAGTAATGGCAGCACGTCCACGGTCGGCATTATTTGCCATTTCATCGAGACCTTGACGGTAGTACTTATACTGCATCTGACGGAACGGTTCCATCGAACTCTCCAGATAGTCGTTGATGATGGCGTGACGATTCTTTGTGTCCTTGAATGCGGCCCATCCGGGTTCGGGAAGTACCTGCGCATTGTTCACGATGTTCTCGGCAGTCTGAAGATACTGAGTACCTCCGAGCGGCGAGAACGTGTCGAGGTCCATACCGATGATGAGGTAGGCATAGTAGGCCATGACGGCAGTCAGGTTGTTGTCGATGTTGTTCTCGTTCCATTCCAATTGATCGAACTCCTTGTAATTGAACTCAAAACTGGGGTCTTTGATAGAGAAGACGGTGGAGTTGTAGGAAGAGTTGAAGACAGGACGCGCCGACTGGAGAAGTATCTCGGCAGAAAAGAAGTTTTTCGTTTCGTCGTACTTCTTTATGGTGATGTTCATCGTACACTCGATGCGTTCATCTTTCTGAAACTGGAGGTCGGTCCATGCCCTGGTGTTCATGAACTCGTTGAGACCCGTTTCAAGGGTAGAGAAGAGGGAAGTATTGGTGCCCTGAATCTGCGAGTGGATAACCTGTACTTTGCAAGCGAGTTCCTGACTTCTTGCCAAAGGCAGGAAGCAGAACAGACAAAGCAGGGTTATGAGATGACGTCGCATCGGGGGAATGATTAGAAGAGAGATACTAACTGGTTGATGATGTCACGGGCTACCTCCTTCTTCGACTTCAGAGGGTAGTCGGTCTTATTATCAGCAGTTATGATGCTGATTTTATTCGTATCGGTACGGAATCCGGCTCCCTTGTCGTTGAGCGAGTTAAGAACGATGAAATCGAAGTTTTTCTTCGTCAGCTTTGCCTGGGCATTCGTCGTCTCATCGTTGGTTTCGAGTGCAAAACCCACGAGCACCTGCTTGCCGGTTTTCATCTTACCGAGTGCTGCCGCGATGTCGGTTGTAGGTTTGAGACGGAGCAGCATATCGTCGCCCTCGCGCTTTATCTTATGGTCAGCCACATCGGAAGGAGTGAAGTCGGCTACAGCAGCACAAAGGATGCCGGCATCCATCTTAGGATAGGTCTCTTTACATGCCTGATACATCTCTGCGGCACTCTCTACATCAATCACGGTAATGTCGGGGCGATTGGGCTTTGCAGACTCCGACACCGGTCCGCATACCAACGTTACAGAAGCTCCGCGGTCGGCACATTCCCCGGCAAGGGCAATACCCATCTTGCCCGATGAATAGTTACCTATGAAACGGACGGGGTCTATCTTCTCATACGTAGGTCCGGCGGTAATCAGAATCTTCTTGCCTTTCAGGTCGGCTGATTCGGAGAAGAATTTCTCCAGTTGAGCCACGATGACTTCGGGTTCTTCCATGCGACCCTTACCTTCGAGTTTGCTTGCCAAAAAACCGGTCTGGGGTTCGATGATATGATTGCCGAACGACTGCAGACGACGCAGGTTAGCCTGGGTAGTAGGGTGGGCATACATGTCGAGGTCCATAGCCGGAGCTACGAACACAGGAGCCTTCATGCTCAGATAAGTTGTAATGAGCATGTTGTCGGCTATGCCGTTTGCCATCTTACCAATGGTTGAAGCCGTAGCCGGAGCTATCAGCATGGCATCGGCCCAAAGCCCCAGGTCAACATGACTATGCCATGTGCCGTCGCGCTGTGAAAAGAATTCGCTGATAACGGGTTTGCTTGTCAGAGCTGAGAGTGTGATAGGAGTAATGAACTCTTTTCCGGCAGGTGTTATAACGACTTGAACGTCAGCCCCGCGTTTGATGAGCTGACGTATGATAAGGCATGATTTGTAGGCTGCTATGCTTCCCGTTATGCCTAGAACTATTTTCTTTCCTTGAAGCATGTGGATGGGTTAATCTTGTAACATCATCGGCATGAGCAACATGATGAGGTCTTCGTCCGTTTCCTGTTCGGCAGGAAGAAGCACGCCGGCACGACTTGGGTCTGCCAACTCAAGAACGATGTCCTGACCTATGATGTTGTTTAGAACTTCGAGAAGATATGGGCCGTTGAAACCGATAGACATTGGATTGCCGTCGTATTCGCACATTACCGATTCTTCTGCAGATGTAGAGTATTCAATATCTTGTGCGCTTACTGTCAGCTTGTTGTTCTCGATATGCAGTTTGATGAGAGCACTTGCTGCATTGGCAAATACGCTGACACGACGTAATGCGCTGATGAACGACAGACGGTCAACACGTACACGGAATGGGTTGTCGGTCGGAATGACGGAGTTGTAGTTTGGGAAACGTCCTTCGATAAGACGGCAACTGATGGTGTAGTTGGCAAACTGTACCTTTGCGTTGCGGTCGGTGAAGTTAATCTGTACTTCGCTTTCCTCCTTCGGAAGGATGGTCTTGATAAGGAGCGCCGGCTTCTTAGGAAGGATGAACGAAGCAGCAGAGTTGCCATGAACATCGAGCATACGGTTTCGCACCAGTTTGTGACCGTCGGATGCCACCAGTGTGGTATATTCCGGAGTTATGTCGAAGAAGACACCATTCATCTGTGGACGCAATTCGTCGTCGGCCGTAGCAAAGAGGGAGCGTGAGATACCCTTCAAAAGAGTTTCTGCAGCAATGGTCAGCGATTCGCCTGCGTTGTCGTTATCGGTAGGCAATGGGTATTCGTCTGCATTGTCGCCCACGAGGTTGTACTTTCCGTTCTGATAGAATATCTCAACCTGCTGTGTGTCCGAGTTTATAATAAATGTGATTGGCTGTTCCGATATCTCTTTGACCGAATTGATAAGTGTCTTCGAACTGATTGCAAAACGTCCGGAACCTTCACTATCGCTTACTTCGATAGTTGTGGTAATAATTGTTTCGCTGTCGGAAGCAGTCATGCTGAGCACATTACCAGAGAGGTCAAAAAGGATACTATCGAGTATTGGCAGAGAGTTTTTGCTGTTCTGTACTCGACTGATAGCTTGTAGTTTGTTGCACAATGATGTGCTTGATACATTAAATTTCATCGTTCTTCATGTTTTATTTTGCTTACAAAGGTATGGAATAGTTTTGAAGAGACAAAAGAAAAACGTAATTTTGCACCCTGAAAAATAAAATTTAGATTTTACACAATTTTTATATATTATGGAACTCGAAGGAAAAATTATCAAAGTGTTAGAAACACGTAGTGGAACATCACCAAGAACCGGCTCCCCATGGAAGCTCCAGTCGTTCGTACTTGAAACCCCTGGACAGTACCCAAGACGTATGGTCTTTGAGGTGTTTGGTGAGGAGAGACTCAACCAAATGAACATTCAGGAAGGACAGGAACTGAAAGTGTCGTTCGACATCGATGCTCGTGAATACAACGGCAGATGGTACAACTCCATTCGTGCATGGAAGGTGGAACCGGCAACTGGCGAGGGTGCAGAACCTGTAGCTCAGAGTGCACCGATGGCAGCTCCAGCTATGGGTGAACCTGCCGCTTCGTTCACTACAGAGGAATCGACCGACGATCTGCCTTTCTAATTGTTCTATCAGTAAAATTCATTTATACAAATGGCATTGAAAGCTGGTATAGTGGGATTGCCTAATGTCGGCAAATCCACTCTTTTTAACTGTTTATCGAGCGCAAAGGCTCAGGCTGCCAATTTCCCCTTCTGTACTATTGACGCCCAGCTGGGACAGGTAAGCGTGCCCGACGAACGACTCACAAAACTTGCAGAACTGGTACACCCGGGACGCATCGTTCCTGCTGTATGCGATATAGTGGATATTGCCGGACTGGTAAAAGGTGCGAGCAAGGGTGAGGGACTGGGAAACCAATTCCTGGGAAACATACGCGAATGTGATGCTATCATACATGTATTGCGTTGTTTCGATAATGGCAACATCGTACATGTGGACGGAAGCGTTGACCCTGTACGCGACAAGGAAATCATCGATACCGAACTGCAACTGAAGGATCTGGAGACGGTGGAAGCCCGAATAAAGAAAACCGAGAAGATAGCCATGGTGGGTCACGATAAGGATGCTAAGGTGGAATATGACCTGCTGCTGCGCTATAAGGATGCCCTGCTGGCAGGGAAGAGTGCACGTACCGTAGAACTTGAGAACGATGAAGAGGTGGCTGCTGCAAAAAACATGTTCCTGCTTACCACTAAACCCGTGCTTTACGTATGTAATGTGGACGACCAGAGTGCTGCTACAGGTAACGCCTACGTAGATGCCGTACGCAAAGCTATCGAAGGTGAGAATGCCGAACTCATGATTATCTCGGCACAGACAGAGGCAGATATCGCCGAACTGGAAACATACGAGGAGAAGCAGATGTTCCTAGAGGATATGGGACTGAAGGAAAGCGGATGTAACCGACTCATCAAAGCCATATACTCGCTGCTCAACCTGCAGACTTTCATAACTGCCGGCGAGATGGAAGTGAAAGCCTGGACATTCCGCAAAGGATGGAAAGCTCCACAATGTGCCGGAGTGATTCATACCGACTTCGAGAAAGGATTCATCCGTGCCGAGGTTATCAAATATGACGACTACATCAAGTATGGCAGCGAATCGGCCGTAAGAGAAGCCGGTAAACTCGGAGTGGAGGGAAAGGATTATGTGGTGCAGGACGGCGACATCATGCATTTCAGATTTAATGTATAAATAATGATAAATCCCGCTTTCATAGATTGGCAACCCAACATCGAACTGTTCAGTATCGATATGCCTGTTCTTGGAGTATTGGCCGTACGCTGGTACTCCCTGATGTGGATAATCGGACTGGTGGTTGGCTACCTTATTGTGCAGAGACTTTTCAAGAAACAAGGTATTCCGGATGAGAAGTTCGAACCTCTGTTCTTCTATTGTTTTATAAGCATTCTGATAGGAGCGCGATTGGGACATTGCATTTTCTATGAACCCGGATATTATCTGACGAGCCGAATCGGATTTTGGGAGATGTTGCTACCTATGCATTATACGGCAGAGGGGTGGAAGTTTACAGGTTATGAAGGTTTGGCAAGTCATGGCGGCACTATCGGACTTTTCATCGGACTTTGGATATATTCCAAGCGTCAGAAACTGGGATTGTGGACTGTAGTGGACAATATAGCCATTGCAACGCCCTTCACTTGTTTCTGCATCCGCATAGGCAACCTTATGAATTCAGAGATTATAGGTAAGGTGACAGACGTCCCATGGGCTTTCATTTTCCATACAAACGAAGCCTTAGTGGATGGAATATTGGTTCCACGACACCCTGCCCAACTGTACGAAGCAATTGCATATCTTATCTTTTTCTTCGTAGGGTTATGGATTTACAGCCGCAAGAAGGATTTGGTAGGCACCAGTTTCTACTTCGGATATTGTGTCTTTACAATATTCCTGTTCCGCTTCTTCGTTGAATTCGTGAAGAAGGAACAGGTGGCATTCGAACAGGGCATGACACTCGATATGGGACAGCTGCTCAGCATTCCGTTTGTTATCATTGCTGCCTACGCTATGTGGAAGGGATGGAACAAAAAGGTTAAAACCGAAACGAATAAATAAATAATAATATGAGAGTTTTTCAACATGTATCTGATATCGGCAACCTGCAACAGGCACTTGCCGAGGCTATGGAGATAAAGCACGACAGGTATAAGTATCAGTCGCTTGGCAAGAACAAGACTGCCATGCTCATTTTCTTCAACAACTCGCTCCGTACCCGTCTGAGTACTCAGAAGGCTGCCATGAACCTTGGTATGAACGTGATTGTACTTGACGTGAACCAGGGTGCATGGAAACTTGAGACCGAACGCGGAGTAATCATGGAAAGTGACAAGAGCGAACATCTGCTCGAAGCCATTCCTGTAATGGGTTGCTACTGCGACCTGATAGGCGTTCGTTCGTTTGCACGTTTCGAGAACAGGCAGGACGACTACGAGGAGAAGATTATGAACCAGTTCATCAAGTATTCCGGTCGTCCCGTGTTTTTCATGGAGAGTGCTACGGTTCATCCGCTCCAGGCTTTTGCCGACCTGATTACTATCGAGGAATACAAGGACAGGACACATGTCGAACCCAATCCGTTGTTTGGCGGAGAAGCCATTGAACGCACCCCTAACAAGCGTCCGAAGGTTGTGCTCTCATGGGCTCCGCACCCCAAGGCTCTACCCCAGGCCGTACCCAACTCCTTTGCAGAATGGATGATAGCTGCTCAGGAAGGTCTCGAAGATGGTCTGGACTTTGTCATCACCCACCCAAAGGGCTATGAACTCGATCCTAAGTTTGTTGCCGGAGCGCAGGTGGAGTACGACCAGATGAAAGCGTTCGAGGGAGCCGATTTCATATATGCCAAGAACTGGTCGTGTCCGGGTGTTACCCGTCCTGCCGACTACGGAAAGGTCTTGGGCGATTACCACAACTATAGCGAGTGGACTGTTGGTACACGTCAGATGGCTGTGACCAATAATGCCTTCTTCATGCATTGTCTGCCGGTACGCCGTAACATGATTGTAACCGACGATGTCATCGAGGCTCCTACCAGCATCGTCATCCCGGAAGCAGCTAACCGCGAGATAAGTGCGACTGTCGTACTGAAACGCATGCTTCAGGCTCTCTGATATGCAACACATTAAAAAACAAATGACTGAGGCAGAGGCTTATAATAAGTTCTCTGCCCAGTGTGCTCTTGCGGAATACTGTTGCTCCGACATCAGAAAGAAGATGCAGAGGATGGAAATGGGTGAAGAAGTAACAGAACGTGTGATACGTCATCTGAAGAAAGAGGGTTTTATCGATGAGTCGCGCTATTCAAAAGCTTTTGTAAGGGATAAGTTCCGATACAACCATTGGGGTAGAGTCCGCATCGAACAGGGGCTGCGCATGAAAGGCATCTCCCAATCGCTAATTGTCGATGCCATGCTTGAGATTGACGAGGATGATGCCCGTGAAACCCTACTACATCTGATGAAAAAGAAACTGCCCTCGGTCAAGGGCAGGAATGCGTATGAGATAAAAGCAAAACTGATGCGTTTTGCTATGTCGCGAGGGTTTGATATTGATTTAATCCGAGGTGTTGCCGACGAAGTCGTATCAGATGGCGATGGAATCGACTACTAATGTAGTGGATTCGGTATATTCACCGGTTGAATCATCATTTTGTGGCTGTTCTTTGGGTAACGAAAGGTACAGGAATGTATAGACACAGCCAAGAACAACGATAGCGATAAATATCATCATTACCATCATGTTGCGATTGAAACGGGATGCACGGTTTTGTCTCATAATGCTGTCAATAGGTTTTATCGTTTCAGAATCTTCTTGTATTCGTTTGGATTGTTGAGCAGTTCGATAGCCCTGTCAAGGTCTGTATCTTCCTTCAACGACTGCTCGATGACGCCCACCTGATAGGCATAACGCTTTACTATTTCTTGAGCCATCAGTCGTCGGATATCCTTCTTATTTATCTCGAAATCGCGATCCAGATTGTGCTCCAATTTCTTCTCCAGAGCATCAAATTCCTCCTTGGCATCGTCGTAATAACCCTCAAACTTTGCCATCGCCTTCAGGTCTTCAAGACGCTTCTCGCTCAACCTGTCGTATTTGAAGTCCTTATCTTTTGCCATCTGCAGGAGGTCGGCCATATCCTCATCCGTAATCTGGAAATCGGCAACTGGAGGCAACTGACTGTGGCTTTGCATATATTTTGTTCCCCAATCGGTAAAGATATCATCGTTACTGAGGTAGAAAAGCATATTCGACAAAGTGTCGTGTTTCATCACTATATCGGGAGTGATACCTCCAAGGGTATCGCGTTTGGCTACGTTTGACTTCGAGTCGCGTCTCTGCTTGTAGTCTATAGCCTGTATGCATCTGCCGCTTGGCAGGTAATATTTGGCCGTCGTCAGCTTCAGACCGCCGTTATATGGCAATTCACGTGTACTTTGAACCAACCCTTTGCCGTAGGTCTTAGTACCTATGATGACGGCACGGTTGAAGTCCTGCAACGAACCGGAGACGATTTCCGAAGCGGAGGCCGTAGTCTCATTTACAAGTATCACGACAGGCATATTCAGGTCGAGTGGTTGCTGCTCCGTCATATATACGTTGTGGGCTCCTTCTATCTTTCCTTTCGTTTCCACCACCTGCTTGTCTTTCTCTACAAACAGATTGACGATATTGATTGATTCACCAATCAGACCACCTCCGTTTCCGCGTAGGTCAAGAACAATCGACTTCGCACCTTTCTCCTTCAGTTCGATTATGGCATTGCGCAGTTCCTTCGAACAACCCTCGGTGAATTGGGACAAATTCAAATATCCTATCTCGGGGCGAATCATGGTGTAATAAGGAAGTGCAGGCAGCTTGATGTTGCGACGTTTTATCTTGAACTCCCTTATTCCTTGTTCGTTCGGTCGTTGAACCTTCAGTGTGAACGAGGTGCCCGGTTCACCGCGGAGCAGTTCGCTCACTTCGCTTGTATTTTTTCCTTTCAGTTTGATTGTGTCAATCTGCAGAAGTACGTCACCCACTTGCAGGCCCACCTCTGCTGCCGGCATCCCCTCGTACGGTTCGGCAATAATGACAGTACTGTCCTTGCGCATCCGTATCAGAGAACCGATTCCACCATACTTTCCTGTCGTCATGAGTTTCAGGTCGCCCATATCCTCCTCCGAATAATATTCCGTATATGGGTCGAGGTCTTCCAGGATAGCATCAATACCTATGAGCATGCTACGTTTCACATCGATGGAATCGACATAAAACAAATCAAGTTGCGTAAAGATTGAGTGGAATATATCCAGATTCTTTGCTACTTCGAAGGTATGGTCGTCTGCTTTTGCTCCTGCAGACGACATACTGAGTAGGACGAGTATAAGTGCTGGTTTCAGGAAATTCATATCTGTGTTAGTTTTTCTTCTTTCTTCTAGCCCGTTCTGCCAGTTTTTCTGCGTTACGATGCTGAATTTGTTTTGCTTTATCTGGTTTCTGTTTCGTTATTTTCTCTGGTTTCTGCTCGATCAAAGGTCTTGATTTCAGATTCCATATCTGGTTTACATCCCATTGCGCACGCAACTGCAATGGATTATGATAATAGAATACCTCCTCCGGTTGCTGACGCGTATCGTAATTGCCTGTATCCCATTCTCCGTTGCCGTTACGGTCATAGAATACGCGCATATAATATGTCTGAGGTTGCAGGAAATAGAAATCAACCTTACCATTTTCTACGTGAGCCGACCTGACTACCTTATCCTGCCCGTTCAGCAGTTGTACGATAGCCGACGTATCAGCATTCTGCAGAGTGACGAAAAGTGTACTGAACGAATTGAGTCCCCGGATTTTTATATTACGTTTCGTGGCATCGGTTGCCTTGCCATACACGCTAACGAAAGCTGCGGAGTCTAAAGTAAGCATGTAGGTGGAGTCGGGTTCCCATTCTGCATAGAATCGGTACGCATTTACCTTTCCCTCCACAGGCAACAACAGATATGGAGCCGGTTCGTAAAGCGTGTCCACTTTCATCTCAAACGTCACCTTCGAGGTGTCCATATATGCTATCGGCTCGTCGAACTGAAGGTCGATATTCTTATTAGGAGCCATACCTGCCGTGGCACTCCATTTTATTTCATACGGCTCTAAAGGCATCGGTGGAACCACTATTTCCTCTTCCTCCTCCTTCGAGCGTTTTTTCTTTTCTTTCTTCTTCTTCACATATTTCCTGCCCTCAGCCTCTGCTGCTTTCTTTTCTTCCTCTTCAGCCTCTCGTTCTGCACGTTCCTCCTCGGCCTGCTTTGCCTTGCGCTCAGACTTTACACGCCGTTTATATTCCTTTGCCCATTCCTCCTCGGCCTGTTCCCGCTGCTTTGCCAGTCGTTCCTTCGATATCTTCGACACGAACGATAACGTATCGCAACGCAACGATAACTGCTTCAGACTGTCGGTAGCATAATAATCGACCTGAATCTCCAGCGTATCCATGGTGTAAATCAGCGAATCGGTTATCCAATACTTGATGGTATCGTTCGTAGGTACGGTTTCAACGATGATTGTCGAGTCGGTTGTCGTAAAGTTCAAAGATGTAATCCTAGGCAACGTGTCGGACTTGGCTGTAAAATACAAAGAGAAGAAACGCTGTTCCGGACGTTCACTTTTCAGCAGATAACGGTCGTCCTGTTTTGCGGTAAAAGCCAACAGGGTGACATCGTCGGGATAGAAATGCGTATATTTTACGGGGAAGATAGAGTCGTAGTGGATACTGTCGTGCCATATCGTATCCATACGTGTCTCGTATTTTGCATAAGGGGTTATTATCTGCTTCGTGAAGGCGAGTTTTTCGCTCTTCTGACTATACGTATATGTCTGGTCCTGGTCGGTCAGGGCAAATATGCGATACTTGCCCGGAGCCACTCCTTTCACGATGAAATGGCCGCTTCCATCAGTTCGTCCGATACGTTCCAACCCTTTTGTCTGGAATATACTGTCGGCTGCTATTGAGGCACTATCGCTCCAGTTGAGCATATCCTCAAGTGCCATGCTGTCGGTCTCTTCTATCTTATACAGACCTACCAAAATACCCTTGATGGGTTCGAGGTTTTCCGCTTCCAGCACTTTTCCTGATACCTGAAGTGTATCTATCGCTCCACCCGTCGAGAACGAGAACGCATACTCTCCCATCGGATTGCCTTCGTTGTTATCGACAATACTGTTTCCGAAGTCGATTGTATAGGTGAAATTGGGTTTTAAGGTGTCGTTGAACGTAACAGTCACCTTTTTTCCGTATGCTTCCACCTCGGGTGCCTCATACTGCGGGGGCGAGATGACCACCCTTTCGTAGGCATTCTCCAACTTTATATACTCGTCAAACTCCAGAGTCACCTTTTTCGGCATTATGCCTATCGCACCTTCGTGTGGTGTCGTATGTACTATTTTCGGAGGAGTCTCGTCATAGAGTCCGCCATCGGGAGTTCCGATATTTGCACATGAATATAGCACCAACGATAATAAAACGGCACAGACCGAAACCTTCAGTTCTGGTCTGCTACCGCTTATCGTCTTGTATGTATGCTGTAAATTCATGCCTTGGTTTTGTTCATCTTGAGCAATTCATCGATATAAACGCGGCTGTTGCTCAGACGTGGAATCTTATGCTGACCGCCTAGTTTACCCTTCGAACGCAACCAGTCGTCGAACAGGTCTTTTCTAGCAGGAATGATTTCCAGCGGTTGCAGGGTTACGTTCTTATATCGCTTTGCCTCGTAATCGGAATTGATGGCCTGCAGCGAACGGTCGAGGATGAGTGCGAATTCTTCGAGGTTTCCGGGTTCCTTCTGGAATTCCACAATCCACTGGTGCCGGCATTTCGCATTGGCATCCATGAAGATAGGGGCCGCGGTATATTCCCTCACCTGTGCACCTGTTGCCAGACAAGCCTGCATAAGTCCCTTCTCGGCGTTGTCAACAATCAGTTCCTCACCGAAGGCATTGATGAAATGCTTGGTTCGTCCCGTGATAACAAACTTATAAGGATTCTTCTGGGTGAACTTGACCGTATCGCCTATCATATACCGCCATAAGCCGCACGACGTACTGATTATCATTGCGTAGTTTTTGCCGATTTCAACGTCCCAAAGCGGTACTATCCGCGCTCCTTCCTTCGGGTATCCGTCGTCGCCCATGTCGTCCATCGGACAAAACTCGTAAAACACGTCATAATCTATCATCAGCAGCATGGCGGGGTCGTTCAGGTCGTTCTGGATACCGAAGAATCCCTCGCTGGCATTATACGTTTCCATATAATGCATCTTGTCGCTACGGATTATACTCTTATATTGCTCGCGATAAGGGTTGAACGCCACTCCACCATGGAAAAAGACCTCCAGATTCGGCCACACTTCGGCCAGATTATCCGTGCCCTTCAGTTCCATGACCTTATTCAGTACGCTAAGCATCCACGACGGCACACCGCTGATATTCGTTATGTTCATGTCCTGAGCCACCTTGGCTATCTTGTCGCGTTTCTTCTCGAAGTCGCTCAACAGGGCAATCTTCTTATTAGGTACACGGGTCAGATTGGCAGCCCGGGGTATGTTCTCGATAAGAATGGCGCTGAGGTCGCCCACCAGACTCTTCGGGGTATTCAGGTTTGGAGTATGACTACCACCAAGAATCAGACTCTTACCCCTCAGAATATTGCTTTTCGGATTGATTTTCAGATAACAGCTCACACAATCCTTTCCTCCAATATAGTGAATCCTCTTCAGTCCGTCGGCGCTGACCGGGATGAACTTCGACTTGTCGTTGGTCGTTCCCGACGACTTCGCATACCAGCGCACCCGCCCCTTCCACAGGACATCCTTTTCTCCTTCGCGCATCCGATGGATATAGCCTTTCAACTCCTCGTATGTGCTCACAGGGACGTTTTCTACGAACTGCTGGTACGATTCGATTGTGTCATAATTATGCTCCTTGCCCCATTCCGTATTACTTGCCTTGTGCAGCAGTTTATGCAATACTTTCTGTTGAATCTGTTCGGCATGAGAGCCATAGCGGGCAATTGCTTTTTGCCTACGTTGGAAGTAAAGTTTGTTTAAGACTTGAGTCGTGTTCATCACAAAATTAGTATTTACTCGCAAAATTAGTGCAAGCCGAGGGAATTTGCAAATTTATCAGGCTAATTCGCTATAGTTTCTTTTGGCGCTCTACTGCCCCTGTTGTTGCTTTTTGATAAGAAATCAACGATTTTATCGGGTGTTTCAGCCATAATTACAGCTCCATACCGCTGAAGAAATTCCTTGGAGCGGAATCCCCAAAGCACGGAGATACAAGGCAAACCGGAGTTTTGGGCAGTCAGCAGGTCCACATCCGAGTCGCCGATGTATATGGCGTCTTTCTTTTCAGCACCCATCTGCCTTAGAGCCTCCTCCACCATATCGGGTTCGGGTTTCCTTCTTACCTTTTCACTTTCGCCGATGGCAACTTCGATGGTGTCCTTAAACCACTTCTCGTACAGTTCCGTCACCCCTGCCTGCAGTTTGTTCGAAACGATAGCGAGTCTGTAACCCGCATTCTTCAGGTCGGAAAGCATCTTGTCGATACCCGGATACAGCTTTGTATTATCTCGGCAATGTTCTATATAATGATTCTTGAAAGCCTCGAAACAGCGTTGGAATGCTGCTTTTCCTTCTTCGTCCTCCTTGTTCATATCCGTCGGCATGGCACGCAGGATAAGTCTCTGAACCCCGTTGCCCACGAACGAGCGTACTTCGTCGAGCGTACGTTCGGGATAACCGCATGTGCGCAGGGCGTAGTTCGTACTTAGGTAGAGGTCTTGCAACGTGTCCATAAGGGTGCCGTCGAGGTCGAAAACGATTACCTTCCTGCCGGCCAACTGGACCAAAGCCCTGTCGTAACAGGCACGCATCTGCATCCTTATGCTCCGCTCCTCTACGACTTCTGCAATACGCAACGCAAGCCCCGAATCGCCCTCGATGGCCTGGAGCGCTTCCTTACATGCCGACTGGTCGCTTTCCACCTTCTTATATCCTTTTCCCTTGCCGCTCACGACGCCTTCAATCAGCACCTGACAATGGAATACAGGTCCTGTCTGTTCGCGCGACTCGTTATATACGAACTGCATCTTGTACTGGTTCTTCTGACACCATTCCAACAGACGACTCTTGTAGTTCTGGGTGGTGTCGAGCAACTGATCCAGGTTTATATACTTGCCGAATATCTCCTTCTCGATGAAGCGGTAACAATACTTGTAGCCACGATCCAGATAGATTGCTCCACAGAGCGCTTCGAACGCATTGCCGTTCACATAGCTGTTGTGCGATTTATACACGTCGCCCGAATGTAGAATCAGTTTGTCGAGTCCTATTTGGTTTGCCAGTCTGTTGAGAGAATTTCTGCACACGACCCTGCTTCGCAGCGTAGTGAGGAACCCCTCCTGTTGCGTGCCGAACCTACGATACAGTATGTCGGCAACGATGGCACCCAGTACAGCATCGCCCAGAAACTCCAGGCGCTCGTTGTTCAGCGTGTCAATCTTCTTGATTTTCTTCTTGTACTTTGCCGCCTCCGCCGCACTCAAGTGGTGCAGACTCTTATGCTTCAAGGCCAGGACATACAGTTCGATATGGTGCGGATAGAATCCCAGTATATCCTTCAACATATAATAAGGCTTCCTCTCCCGCAGGAAAAGAAGCCTCACCTTATCTATAAATAATGAAATCATATTCGCGTCAGCCTGGCATTATGCATTGTACTTTTTGAAGATAGCACAAGCATTGTGTCCGCCAAAGCCGCACGTACGGTACGCTTCTGAGCCTTGTTGAATGTGAAGTTCAGGTTGTAGTCGATTTCCTCGTCCTTGTCGTCCTCTTCGTGGTTGATAGTTGGAGGAACGATGTCGTTCTGTACCGACAGGATACTGAACATAGCCTCAACAGCTCCGGCAGCACCGAGCAGGTGACCAGTCATCGACTTCGTAGAACTGATGTTCAGCTTGTATGCTGCATCGCCGAATACCTCCTTGATAGCCTTCACCTCTGAGATGTCGCCTACGTGAGTGGAAGTACCGTGAACATTGATGTAGTCGATGTCCTCAGGTTTCATGCCTGCATCCTTCAGGGCGCGTTCCATGACGAGTTTCGCACCGAGACCCTCCGGGTGGCTTGCCGTGATATGGTAAGCATCGGCCGACATGCCGCAACCTGCCACTTCGGCATAAATCTTGGCACCACGAGCCTTAGCGTGCTCCAGTTCCTCGAGTACGAGTACACAAGCACCCTCGCCCATCACGAATCCGTCGCGACTTGCGCTGAACGGACGGCTTGCCTTCTCTGGTTCGTCGTTGCGTGTAGAAAGAGCCTTCATAGCGTTGAAACCGCCGACTCCTGATGCCCAGATAGCTGCTTCCGAACCACCTGTAATCATTGCGTTAGCCTTGCCCAGACGAATCAGGTTGAAAGCGTCGGCAAGTGCGTTGGTCGATGAAGCACAGGCAGAAGTTGTTGTATAGTTAGGACCATGGAACCCATTCTCGATTGAGATATAACCTGCAGCGATGTCGGCAATCATCTTCGGGATGAAGAACGGATTATACTTCGGGCCCAGTTGAGCTCCGTTGAGAGCATAATTGCTTACTTCCTCCTCGAATGTGCGGATACCGCCGATACCTACACCGAGCACTACGCCTACCTCGTTCTTGTCAATGCTTTCGCCGGCAATGCCCGAATCCTCGATAGCCTGCTTAGCTGCAGCCAGGGCATACATAGTGTAGATGTCCATCTTGCGGCTCTCCTTGCGGTCGATATACAGGGTAGAGTCGAAATTCTTTACTTCGCAAGCGAATTGTGTCTTAAACTGAGATGCATCAAAGTGGGTGATAGGTGCAGCACCACTCTTTCCAGCCTTAATGTTTTCCCATGTCTTCTCAACGTTGTTACCAAGTGGGGTAACCGCACCAAGACCTGTTACAACAACTCTTTTTAATTCCATCGTCTGTTTCCGATTAAAAAAAATTACCATTTACTATTTTCCATCGTTTCTGCACTTACCACGACCGTCACCTTGTAAACCTACAAAATGCGCCGTCCGGCAAAAACAAAAATAGTAAATGGCAACCGTTAAATCTAATTATTTTGCGTTAGCCTCGATGTATGCGATAGCGTCGCCTACTGTGCTAATCTTCTCTGCCTGATCGTCAGGAATGTTGATACCGAAAGCCTTCTCAAATTCCATGATAAGCTCTACTGTGTCGAGCGAATCAGCGCCC
>CAJODY010000036.1 GCA_905233285.1 uncultured Bacteroidaceae bacterium | reverse complement strand
TTCAGTTCAGCGCTCCTCTAAACGTTATATTATATATATATAAGAAGTTAAACATAAAACTAGTTTAATATTTAGATTACTAATCTATAATACGCGCGAGATCAGCAAAATGCGCTTGTAGCATTGTAGCATTGTAGCATTGTAGCAAACTGTGTGTCCTGAAACTCAGAAAAAGGACTTACACTTGTTAATAAAAGTTAAATCATACACTTACTTGGAAAGCAGGTATAGTGTGCCGTAACTTTGCATCAGAAAGACGTCCGGAAGTCTTTTCTGAGAGAATTAACACTATTATTAACCACAAACAAGCTTGTTTTCTGCTCAAAAAATTAATCGCAGAATTGTTACAATGTTACAATGTTACAAGCAGTTTTTTGACTTTTTTACTTCAGCACTTGGGTGATGCCGCGTTCGCGATGGCAGAGATGGACTTCGACTCCGAATTTGTCGTGGAGGTGCTCGGCAACGTGCTGGGCACAATAGACGGAACGGTGCTGACCGCCGGTGCAGCCGAAGCTAATCTGAAGGTCGGTGAAGCCACGCTCAATCCAACGCTGGGCATGGAAATCGACAATGGGATAGATGTGGAAGAGGAACTGAAGTATCTCGCCATCCTGCTCAAGGAAGTCGATGACGGGACGGTCAAGTCCGGTAAGGGTCTTGTACTCAGCGTAACGACCCGGGTTGTTGGACGAACGGCAGTCGAAGACGTATCCGCCACCATTGCCGGAGGTGTCCTCGGGTATGCCTTTCTTGAAGGAAAAGGAGAAAACGCGAATTATTAGTTTAGAGTTTAGCGTTGAGAGTTTAGCGTTAGTAGTTGAGAGTTGAGAGTTGAGAGTTTGTTTATCCTGTAAACGGTCAACAGTAAACGGTAAACTATCTAATTGCCCGAGTATTTCCTTGAGGTATGGGTAATCGTCGGCTGAGCCCTGAAGGAGGGCGGAACGGAGGTTCTGGAGTGCAGGTGGTATGCTGTCGATGAAGTGGCGTTTCTTCTCCCAGAGTCCGCGGAAGCCGTAGGCTCCGAGCACCTGAAGGATGCGGAAGAAGACGAAGAGACGCAGACGACGGTCGAACTGCTGACGACTGAGGCCTCGATAGCACGGAGGACAGTCGGGAGCTGTGATGTATTCCTGAAGGCTCTGCCAATAGGTATCGATGAGCTCACGGCGCAGGTCGTCGCTGTAGCGGGCTGATGCCTGCCAGAGGAAGGAGGCTACGTCGTAGTAGATAGGACCGCGACGGCCACCCTGGAAGTCGATGTAATAGGGCGCGTCGCCAAGGAGCATGACGTTGCGTGCCTGGAAGTCGCGATAGAGGAAGGTGTCGGCATCTTCGAGCAGGAGGTCGGAACAGAGGCGCTGGAAATCTGCCTGAAGACGGTATTCGTTGAATTCGAGTCCGCTAAGTTTGAGGAAGCAGTATTTGAAGTAGTTGAGGTCGAACATGACGGAGGTGGCGTCCATCGACTGCTGGGGATAGCAATACTGGAAGATGTCGGGAGAACCACCGAGGAACTGAATCTGAGGCAGGTCACTCATGACGCGACGGAGCATACGGACTTCATGTTCGGAGTAGTCACCCCCCTTCTCCCTACCCTCTTTCAGGTAGTCGAAGAGCGACTGTGAGCCTAAGTCCTGCTGCAGGTAGAGGGTGTAGTCGTCGCTATGGGCATAGACCTGCGGCATGGGCAGACCACGGCTGCAGAAATGCTGGGAAAGCCGGATGAAGGAGCGGTTCTCTTCGCTGCTGGTACCTATGCAGCCGATAGAGGTAGAGCCGTCCTGACCTGTCAGACGGTAATAGACGCGGTTGCTGCCGGCACCGGGCAGTTGAGCGACGGATGCGGGTGCGGTACCGAAGGTGTGGACGAAGAGCTGGACGAGTTCATTCACTTTTTCCTGTTCCATATTGACATTACTTTATTGCGGACTACTATTATATTAATAATGGATACGACGATGAAGATAAGCACCCCAACGGAGAGTGATGGCAGGAGCGACGGGGAGTCGAACTGCGGGAAGAAGCCTGCAAGCATGGAGAGATAGACGCTGCGCACAAGCAGCAGCGCTCCGAAGGAAAGCAGGAGCACGAAGAGGTTGAGCACGATGGTGAGCGACTGGTATGGCAGGGAGACACGCCAGGGGCTGTAGCCAAGGATGAGCAGGTTTTCGAGTTTGGTGGAGTTTTTCTCGACAAGCAGGTAGATGGACAGCATAAGGATATAGACTGCCAGGATGGAGATGACGAGTCCGATGGAGGTGACGATGGCTGTGATGATGCGCAGGAGGAAACTGGTCTTGGAGGCATCGAGCTTTGAGGCGTCGGTCTCGTATGCGTTGTCGGTGAGGTATTGTGTGATGCGTTCGTCGGTAGGGTTATCTACTTTGACTACGAGACGAGTGGGTTCGGTGGGATGGTCGGCAAAACGCTGGTTTGCCCACTGCATGAAGGACTCGGGCACGAGGATGGTGTTGAGACGGCTGCTGAAGCCAACGATGTGTCCGTCGAACTGCTGGGTGTTGCCTCCACCGCTGACGGTGATGCCGAGTGTGATGGCTCCGACTATGCCTTCGGAGAATTTAGGCATGCCACGCGAGGAGGCATAGCCGAAGTTGTAGAGGTCGAGGTAGTTCTTGGGCAGGATGATGGGCAGATGGCTGTCGCCCTCGGTATAGTGCCAACGGGAGGATGCGACATCGACGAAGCGGTCGGGAACGGACTCGAAGAACATGTCGGTGGTCATGTTGGCAAGTCCCTGCATGTGGAAAGCTGCACGCACATGGAAGGCACTGGGGGTGAAGAGTCCGACATCCTTTACAAAAGGCTGCTGACGCAGGTCTTGCTGTTCGTCGTCGGAAAAAGCTACGCTGCTGCCGGTGAAGACGGACATGGTGGCTACCTTCTTGTTAATGATGAGGTAGTCGGCCTTCATGAAGGTGTCTTCACCATTGTATATGGCCTGCACGTCGGTGTAGAACTGCACACCGAGAAGTATGATGACCATGCCTATGAGGTTGGCGAGGAAGAAGCCTGCAAACTGAGGTATGGATATGTGATGACGAAGTAGTTTCCAGTTACTGTTTACCTTCGGTCGATTTTGTCGCGACTCAGGATAGTTCAAGCAAGCTTGACTCTGCGTTCGCTGCTCCAAAATGTTCCCGTTTACTGTTTACAACTTAAATATTTTAGTATAGTTGAGGTTGAGATGTTTGCCGATGGAGGTGGTGACGATGGCTGCACCCTGTCGTTGTGCTTCGGACTGGAGGAGCTGTCCCATGATGTCGGCATTATGGTCGTCGAGGTGGGAGATGGGTTCGTCGATGAAGATGAAGTCGAAGGGCTGGCAGAGGGCACGAATCATGGCTACTCGCTGCTGCTGTCCGAACGACATGCGGGCTACGAGGGTGTCGCGGCGGTCGGCAATGCCGAGGAGTTCGAACCACTGATCTATCTGCTTGGAACGCTGAAAGCCGGTGAGACGGTTTTTCAGCTGTACGTTCTCGAGTGCGGTGAGTTCGGGAAAGAGCCGCAGTTCCTGCCAAAGGAGGGAGAGGTGGCGACGACGCAGTTCGGTCCACTGACTGACGGAGAATGTGCGAGTGTCAACGGAGTCGAAGAGTATGGTGCCCTGGTAGTCGTTGCGATAGCCGTAAACGAAGCTGCAGAGCGACGACTTGCCGGTGCCGGAACCTGCCTCGATGAGGTAGGTGTCGCCACGACGTAATGTGATGTCGCGGTGCCACACATCGGACTGCAGGTCGGTGCGGTCGGCAAATACCTGCGGCAGGGTATTAATGAGTTGTATCTGTTGCATGGAAGATGGTTTTGAGCGAGTTCTGCGACTCGTCGTTCAGGTTGATTGCTATGTCGAGTGTGCCGTATTCCTTCGACTGGAAAATGACTGACTTCAGCATCCAAAGGAATGGAGGCATGGGGAAGGCACATTGTGCCGGAGTCATGTTGGTACCTTTGAGGAGGGTCTGGAAATTGATGTAAGCATAGAAATAGCTGGAACGGATGTCGTCCTCGAGGGGACTGAGCAGGTCGCTGCGCTGTGCCGTAGCATTATGAGCGAACATATCGTCGGTAGCGAAGTAGAACTGCTTGCCTTCGAGTCCCCAGTTGAAGGTCTTGATACCTGCCTTGAGGACGAAATTATCACCAATGGTGCGACTCATGGACATGTCGAAGTCGGCCATGGACTTCTGCCAGTAATCAACATCCTTCATGAAATCTGTGTCGTCAACCGTAGAGATGAACATGAACTGTTCGTAGCCATACATCTTATGATTGCGTGGCATCATGATTACGGCATCGCCCTTGACCTGACGGAGAATCTGTTCGATGTCGATGGCACGTTCGAGAACAAGCAAGAGCTGATGACCGTACTTATTGTTCTTCAGCATGTTGAGCAAACCACCCTTCTCCACTCCGATACATGCCCAGAGAAGGAAGTCGTCGGGAGCACTCTGGATGTAGTCGCCTTTGATTTTCTGAAACGACTCAGTATCATTACCATCTTCGATGAGTCGCTGTGCCTCTTTTGTCTTGCCACGGAGTTGGGTGCTGACAATGATACTGCCGTCGGTGAAACGCGTAGAACTGTAAGCATCGACATCGGTATAGCGTATTCCTTCGGGCAGCAGTAACTTGAGGTCGGCTACGGCTGTGGAAGGTGCAGATGCAGCATTACCGTACATGAGAATCTCGCCTTCGAGGTCGGTCATGCGGTCGTAAGCATCGGTAGCCGTGAAGCTGTTATCCTCTGACTGCGAAAGGAGCTGACGTGCAAATTCGGGAGAGGAATTGACATAGAGTACGGTATTCTTATTGAAGACTATTGTTCCTTTGACTCCCTGCAGTTTTGTGTACTGAACGTCGTCTTTTTCGGTAATAGGACTGCAGAGGTTCTGCTGACGGAGAACAGAAATGAAGTCGGTGAGGTCATCGACATCGTCAACTGCCATTGTCATGGCAAAGTAGGAACCGCCACTGAAGAAGTATGCCGGCTGACGGAAGTCGATACCTGTCTTGCCGGGGTTCTTGATGTAGTCGGAAAATTTATCGGACATACCTCCGAGGAGAGACGTAAGCTGCGGCAGGTAGGGAGATTCGGATATTTCACCTTTTTCTGCAATGCTCTTGAAATCGACAGAAACCACGAAGGCAGGGTTCTGAGGAATGACGTTGAGATATTGGCGTTTGCTGCAGGAACAGAAAACGAGCAAAAGGAGAAGGAGAACGGAATTTGACTTTTTCATAATATTAATGTGTATTAGCAAGGTTCATAAGATGGACGGCTACGAGTGCTGCTGTCTCGGTACGCAGACGGGCTGCACCGAGCGATACGGACTGGAATCCGGCAGCTTCGGCAAGACGTACCTCATCGATGGAGAAGTCGCCCTCGGGACCTATCATGACAAGGGTATCTGAATCCTGTGGCAGAACGTCGCGAAGAAGCGGCAGACGGTCGTCGTAGCAATGACAGATGTATTTATGTGGTTCGGTAGCCGACTGGATGAAGGAACGGAAGTCGGTCATGTCGTGAAGCTGAGGTTTGAGCGCTTTCTTGCTCTGCTTCATGGCTGAGATGAGTATTCGTTCGATGCGTTCCAGCTTTATCTGTGTACGTTCGGAGAACTGACAGCGGAGGAAGGTAAGACGGTCGAAACCTATCTCGGTGGCTTTCTCTGCTACCCATTCGGTGCGGTCGATATTCTTTGTAGGAGCAATAGCCAGATGGATGGAGCCCCGCCAGAACTTACCCACAGAGTGTGATTCAGTAATCCGGTAACGGCACTGATGTTTGTCGGCATGGGTTATGACTGCGTCGTGGAAACTGCCTTCACCGTCGATAAGCACTATCTCGTCGCCCTCGGAAAGCCTCAATACACGAATGGCATGCTGTGCCTCTTCGTCGGGCAGCATGTCGGTATGCTGAGCATCGGGAACGTAGAAATAGCGTACTTCTTTCATTGTCTTTTTAATCTTTAATCTTTTTTATTGATATAGCCGGTGAGCATTTCTCGTAAAGTGCACTTTTAGGAATGAAATTGTGTGGAATCTCGATAGTTTCCATAGAAGTACAACTCATGAAAGGTGTTTTACCAGTTTCAGTTATGCATTCCGGCAAACGGATTTTCTGAATGGAAGCACATCGCATAAATGCGTATGAGTCTATTTTCTTTATCGTTTCAGGCAGGATGATGCTGTGGAGCGAACTGCAATCTGCAAACATATATGCTCCTATAACATCTTTATTACATATGTAATTGGCCCAATAGCGGTTGTCGTCGGTACGGGTGTAAAAAACGTCTTCAAATTTCACACCTACATTATTTCTGAACAGGTTCCATTCCGTTTCGGTCATGGTTTCGAAATTATAAGTGTGTGTCTTTATGTCAAATTTCTCTCCGAATTCATTCATTTTATAAGTAGTTCTGCTTCGTGTTCCGGTAGCTTTTCTTGTGATATATGGAGTGTCGTCGTTCACTATTCTGGCTTGAGAAATGTCCAGGACACGCAAAGAGCCTCCTCGCCAAGAGTCAAAAGACAGTTCATCCACAGCTCCTGCCATTTTCCGGATGAGACGGATGTCGGCACTGTTTATCGGACCGGTGATGAGAAGTCGGGTTATGTTTTCTTTTTCATCATCAGAGAGATATTCAGCCAAAGTTCCGGTTTTTTCGAGATTAACATCCTTGCTGATATCATTACCCCGTTGCGGCTCAATACCTCCCAACACACCTTTTATTAAAATAAGAGATTCACCCTCCTTTGCTTCACAGTTGCCAAGCATGAGACGATAAAATCCGTTGTAGGAGCCATACCACCCCATGTTATAATGCAGGAAATCGCCACTGTAGCCATCGCACACGAATGCATGACTTTCGTTGGTTACTATACATGGTCTGTGTTGGTCAAGTTCATGGTATATATATGACTCTGTCTCGTAATCGGTCAGTTGATGATAATAAAGGTTTGATTTGCCTGAATAATTCAGATTGTTGCAAAGCACATGTTTAATATTGTACAAAGAGGCTGTCGTGACCTCTTCGTTATAATTTGCATCGAGAGATATACCAAGTGATATCAGCAAATCAGAAAGATTTTCAACTCCAACCGTATCGTTTGCGTTATAATATTCTCTAAACGAACTCCATTGAGGAGTGCATTTGCTAAAGTCAATCTTGTATAGTTTTTTCCCAAATTGATAATAAACATGAGATTTTCCTTGTGCCGGCCATTGATAATAATTCATGACCATAGCAACGGCTAACGGAACACAGCCAATGATAGGTTTTCTTCCGTTAAGTACCGGTGCCAAGTAATTGTAGGGTTCCGCCTGCCCCCATCGCAAGTTCCCTAATAATGGTTTTACAGAAGAATTTTTCTGTATAGATGGTTGCAAGTATTCGGTTGTTGCTTTACCTTTAGATTCCATCAACTTATCTATCTGATTTCTATACGGCTGTACCATTTTATGGTAATTCTTGTCTTCAGAGCCATTTATGGAACATTCTGTACTATATGCTAAGACAGGAAGTCCGACCAAAGACCAGATGCTTTTCTTGCTTATCATACAAAAACATTCGTTTATCTGGTCGTTAAATAGCCAAAATCCTTTGTCGTTTTCAGCTAGATGTAAACAAATAGAATCAGGATGCTGGCCATTTGTCAGCAACCAGTTATGTGCATAGGTCATTTCTTCACCATACTGGGGGTGAGGCTTCACGTAAATTGTTTTAGGGGCAGTAGTAATTGATTTATTGTTTGTTTGGGCTATCATACCTGGCAATTTGACTACACCAGAGCGAGAAGTCAGGTAAGTGACAGAGGCAATCAATTGGTGATATGGACGACCGGATTTAACGGAGTATGATATGTCCTGTATCTCGAAACCTCCCCCACTCTGAGGCTGGCATCCATCTTTTTCCCATGTCGTTGCTGAAAGTATGTAGTTTACAGTGAATGGTTGGTCTTGTACAACCGTATCAGGTGATACAGCAACAAAACTCTGCACATCTGCATCTGCATTTCCCACTGCTATGAACATCAATATGATGAACATTAGCAGGCACTTATATGAATTTATATTACAACAAATCATTATCTATTCTGGCAAATGCCGGCACATCGATGTCGCAAAAATCACCTGCCTGATACTTAAAGTAACCGGTTATGCCTATCATGGCTGCGTTGTCGGTAGTGTAGGAGAACTTCGGAATGAAAATTTTCCAATGGTAGCGGCGGGCATGGTCTTTGAAGGCATTGCGAAGTCCGGTGTTAGCTGATACTCCACCTGCTACGGCTACCTGACGGATACCGGTGTCCTTTACGGCAAGACGGAGTTTCTTCATGAGTATGTCAACGACAGTCTTCTCGAGACTGGCTGCAAGGTCTTCCTTATGATGCTCGACAAAGTCGGGGTCTTCCTTCTGCCAGTCCTGAAGATGATAGAGGAAGGAGGTCTTGAGTCCGGAGAAGCTGTAGTCGTAGCCTTTAATCTGCGGTTTTGAGAACTCGAAAGCATTGGGATTACCCTGACGGGCAAGACGGTCGATAATAGGGCCACCTGGATAACCCAGTCCCATCACCTTGGAGCATTTATCGATGGCCTCACCGGCTGCATCGTCGATGGTCTGTCCGAGTATCTCCATGTTGTCGTAGCTGTTGACTTTGACTATCTGTGAATTACCACCGCTGACGAGCAGACAGAGGTAAGGGAACGATGGCTGTGAGTGGTCGTCGTCGCTCTCCCGAATGAAATGTGCAAGGACATGACCCTGCAGATGATTCACATCTATCATCGGAATGCCGAGACTGCGGGCAAATCCCTTGGCAAAGCTGACTCCGACAAGGAGCGAACCCATCAGTCCCGGACCACGGGTAAAGGCTATGGCACTGAGCTGTTCTTTCTCTACTCCAGCCTTTTTCAAAGCATGATCGACAACGGGTACTATGTTCTGCTGATGGGCACGACTGGCAAGTTCGGGTACTACCCCGCCCCAGGCTTCATGAACGGTCTGGGAAGCTGTCACGTTACTGAGCAGAATGCCGTCGCGAAGGACTGCCGCACTGGTGTCGTCGCAACTTGATTCAATAGCTAATATAATTACAGGCTTTTGCATCGTTATCAATGAGTTAATATTTCAACTCCCGTCTCAGTCATAAGGAATGTATGTTCCCATTGAGCACTCGGAAGTTCATCTTCGGAAACGACTGTCCAATCGTCGTCGGCATCGACAAAAACATGCCAGTCACCCATATTGACCATAGGCTCGATAGTGAACACCATGCCGGGCACAAGAAGCATGCCTGTACCCTTCTTTCCGTAGTGCTCCACATCGGGTTCTTCGTGGAAAGCATTGCCGACACCATGGCCACAGAGGTCGCGGACTATAGTGTAACCATTCTTATGTGCATGTTTGGCTATGGCATTACCTATGTCGCCGACGAAGCAATAGGGTTTTGCCGTCTCTTCCCCTATCTTGAGGCATTGCCAAGCCACATCGACGAGACGCTGCTTTGCCGGGGTCGTCTTTCCAATGACGAACATACGGCTGGCATCGGCATAGTAGCCGTCGAGGATTGTGGTGCAATCGACATTGATGATGTCGCCCTCTTCAAGTATATCGTCTTCGTTGGGAATGCCGTGACAAACCACTTCGTTGATGCTGGTACAGCAGCTCTTGGGAAAGCCCTCGTAGCCAAGACAAGCTGGTGTGGCATGATGGTCGAGAGTATATTGATAGACAAGATTGTCGATTTCGAGGGTACTCATCCCTTCATGAATCTCGGCTGCTACAGCATCAAGCACTCCGGTATTGATTACTCCGGCTCGGCGTATGCCCTCTATCTGTTCGGGAGTCTTGATGAGGTCGCGTGTCGGTACTATATGTCCCTTGTTCTGAATGGCAAGTATGCGCTTATCCATTTCGGTAAGGGGCTGACCAGCTATGGTGTGCCAGTTGCGACTGTTCTTCTTTTTCTTCTGAAAACGTATCATCACTCTGTATTGTGTTCCGTTTGTGAGCGCGAAGGTAGTGCTTTTTCAGGAAAAAGAGATAATGCAGAAAGTGAAAAATAAGTTTTTTTCATTTATTCAGCCGGAGGTTGCTCTTTTTCCATAAAAAAGTCGTATCTTCGCACCGTTTTTTCAATATAAGATGAATAGGAGCAAGAAGAATGACTGAATTATTTGACGAAATAATAACTGACGAAGGACAAGGAAACCAGATTTCCCTGTTCGCAAATTTTGACGAACCGGATGCACGGATGATTGATTTCACCGTGACTCCAAACGATTATATTTCCATTCTGCCACTGAAGGGTGTGATGCTGTTTCCTAACAATATCATGCCGGTAAGTCTGGGTAGAAGGTCGTCGGTAAAACTGGTGGAGGATGCACAGAAACGCAACGAACCTATCGGTGTGTTTTCGCAGATTGACGATAAGGTGACGAAACCGGGAATTAACGACCTATACCACACAGGAGTAGTTGCTAAGGTGGTACGTATAATTAGACTGCCCGATAATTCACAGACTGCTATTCTGCAGGGGTTCCAACGTATCAGACTTGTGTCGCTCGACGAGAGTGGTACTTATCTGAAAGGACAGACAGAGCTCTATCCGGAAGAGATACCTGCAAAGAATGACAGAAACTGGAACGCTGTAGCAGAGTCGTGTACTGAGACTGCATATAAGCTGATGCGTACTAGTGAACCCGGACTGGGTATGGCTTTTGCTTTGAGGAATATCACCGACAAGGCAATGGCTATCAACTTCATCTGTACGAACATAACACTTGAAAACAAGGAACGTATCGTATTGCTGGAGGAGACAAACCTGTTTGACAGGGCTTATAAACTGCTGGGTATGCTGACAAGGGAATATCAGTTTGCAATGCTGAAACACAACCTGCAACAGCAGACCAGAGAGCAGATAGACAAGCAGCAGCGTGAGTATTTCCTGCGTCAGGAGATGGAACGCATAGAGGAGGAACTGAACGATACGGAAGACCGTGACACAGTAGCCAAGCTGAAGAAGAAAGCAGAAAAGATGAAGTGGGGAAAGGAAATGGCTGAGCTGTTCGATGACGAAATAAGGAAGCTGACACGTCAGAATCCGTCAAGTCCCGATTATCAGACAAGCTATTCGTATCTCGAAACGTTGACTGACCTGCCGTGGAACGAATATACAAAGGACAACCTGAGCATAAAAAATGCGGAACGCATACTGAATAAAGACCATTTCGGCATGGAGAAGGTGAAGGATCGCATCCTGGAACATCTGGCCGTGCTGAAGATGAGAGGCGACTTCAAGAGTCCTATCATCTGTCTGTATGGTCCTCCGGGTGTCGGAAAGACTAGTCTCGGAAAGAGTATTGCCACAGCCATGAAGCGTAAGTACGTGAGAATGAGTCTGGGTGGCATACACGACGAGGCTGAGATAAGAGGTCACCGCCGCACTTATGTTGGTGCTATGCCGGGACGTATCATCAAGAACATCATAAAGGCAAAGAGTTCGAATCCGGTCTTTATACTGGATGAGATAGACAAGGTGACTCAGGGAAATGTACATGGAGACCCTGCATCGGCTCTGCTAGAAGTGCTTGACCCCGAACAGAATTCTGCTTTCCACGATAATTATCTGGATGTGGATTATGACCTCTCAAAGGTGATGTTCATTGCCACAGCAAATAATATCGGCAATATCCCTGCCCCACTCCTCGACCGTATGGAACTGATAGAGGTAAGCGGATATCTGACTGAAGAGAAAATAGAGATAGCGAAGCGTCACCTCGTGCCGAAGGAGTTGGATAATCTGGGCATGAAAGACAGCAACATAAAGCTGTCAAAGGCTGCAATCGAGAAGATTATCGAGGATTATACCCGTGAATCAGGAGTCCGCGAACTGGACAAGAAGATTACGGCTCTGCTTCGAAAGATTACGCTGGAATATGCCAAGACCGAAGAACTGCCGACAGGAGAACTGAAGGTTGACGACGTGAAGAAATATCTCGGTACGGAACTGTTCCAGAGAGATAAGTATGAAGGAAATGCACAGTGTGGTGTAGTCACAGGACTGGCATGGACAAGTGTGGGTGGTGAGATTCTGTATATAGAGACTAGTTTCAACGAGTCGAAACAGGCCGGACTCTCAATAACCGGTAATCTGGGAGATGTGATGAAGGAATCGGCTACCATTGCCCTGCAATATCTGAAAGCAAACACCGACTTGCTCGGCAAAGCACCGGAACTGCCGAAGAGCGTGAAAGAACAGCTGGAGAAGGACGGACTGAAACATACGGCTACTTGGGCTGACTTCTTTGCTACTCATAATATTCATGTACATGTGCCGGAAGGAGCTACTCCGAAAGACGGACCATCGGCAGGTATAACTATTGCCACTTCGATAGCATCAGCTATTACAGGCAGAAAGGTAAGAAAACAGATTGCCATGACGGGTGAGATTACTCTCCGTGGAAAGGTACTGCCTATCGGTGGTGTGAAGGAAAAAATACTGGCTGCAAAACGTGCCGGTATTACAGATATCGTCTGCTGTGAAGAAAACCGCAGAAATGTGGAGGAGGTTCCGGCAATATACACTAAGGGACTGACATTCCACTACGTAAAGACGGTAAAAGACGTTTTGGAGTTTGCGCTGTTGAATTGATAAAGTTTAAGGATTTGACATTTACAGTAGAACATAACGACCCGAAGACGAATGCACGAAGTGGACTGATACACACAGACCACGGTGACATCCGTACTCCGATATTCATGCCCGTAGGAACACAGGCTACGGTAAAGGGTGTACATCTGCACGAACTCAAGGACGATATAAAGGCTCAGATTATTCTGGGTAACACCTATCATCTTTATCTGCGTCCTGGACTTGAGATAATAGAAGCTGCAGGAGGACTGCATAAGTTCAATGGTTTCGACCGTCCGATGCTTACCGACTCAGGAGGCTTTCAGGTATTCTCACTTGCTGGCATACGTAAGATTAAGGAGGAAGGAGTGGAATTCAGAAGTCATATCGACGGCTCGAAGCATTTCTTCACCCCTGAAAAGGTGATGGACATAGAACGCAGTATAGGTGCAGACATCATCATGGCTTTCGACGAGTGTCCACCAGGAACAAGTGATTATAACTATTCCAAGAAGTCGCTGGGACTGACCGAACGATGGCTGGACCGCTGCATACAACGACTCAGCGAGACAGAACCCAAGTATGGATATAGTCAGAGTCTGTTCCCGATAGTGCAAGGCTGCACATATAAAGACCTGAGAACAAGGGCTGCTGAGAATGTGGCAAGCAAGGGAGCGGACGGCAATGCAATAGGTGGACTGGCTGTGGGAGAACCTACTGAGGTGATGTATGAGATGATAGAGGTTGTGAATGCCATCCTGCCGAAGGACAAGCCACGATACCTGATGGGAGTAGGTACTCCAATCAATATACTGGAGGCTATCGAACGTGGAGTGGATATGTTTGACTGTGTGATGCCTACAAGAAACGGACGTAATGCACAGATATTCACCAAGCACGGTACTATAAATCTGAGGAATAAGAAATGGGAAATGGATTTCAGTCCGCTTGACGAAGATGGTACCTCATATGTTGACCACACTTATTCGAAAGCATACGTACATCATTTGTTCAAGGCTGAAGAGTTGTTAGCCCTGCAGATTGCAAGCATTCATAATCTGGCTTTCTACCTTTGGCTTGTAGGTGAAGCTAGAAACCATATTGAAGCAGGTGATTTCGCCCTGTGGAAAGCAAAGATGTGCGAAGAGTTGGGTAGAAGAATTTAGAGTTGATAGTTTAGAGTTTAAAGTTTTATGGAGAAATTCTGGAGACTGGTACATATTTCAAGGCTTGACCGATACATCATCGGAAAGTATCTTGGTACGTATTTCTTTTCGATTGTGCTGATTATCTCCATTGCCGTAGTATTCGACTTCAACGAGCACCTGGATAAGTTCATCGAGTATAATGCTCCGATGAAAGCTATCTTCCTGGATTATTATGTAAATTTCGTCCCCTACTACTCAAATCTGTTCTCGCAGTTGTTTGTATTCATAGCCGTGATTTTCTTCACCACAAAACTGGCAGAGAATTCGGAAATCATAGCCATGATGTCAACGGGTACGAGTTTCAACCGACTGCTGCGACCTTACCTTATTGGTGCCGGATGTATCTGTGTGCTCACTTACGTTATGGGAGCATACATCATTCCGAAAGGAAACATTGAACGCATAAAATTTGAGCAGCAGTACATGAGTAAAGACCATAACATATACACAAGTAATGTGCAATTGAAGGTGGAAGAGGATGTGATAGCATATATCAGCAGGTATGACGACAGATTTAAGATGGGATACGACTTCACCCTCGACAAGTATGAAAACAAGAAGCTGGTAAAGCACCTTCAGGCTATGACTATTCAGTACGATACCCTGTCGGAGAAGCCTTGCCACTGGATAATAGCCAACTATCAGACTCGTGACCTTCAGGGTATGCGAGAAGTGATAACAAGCGGTGGACGACGAGATACATTTATCAACATGGAACCACAGGACTTCCTTATAAGTCCCGGACAGCAGGAAACACTTACCACCCCCGAACTCTCAACTTATATCAGCCGACAGAAAGCCCGCGGATTTGCAAACATCAAGGAGTTTGAAGTGGAATACTACAAACGTGGAGCTTCGTCGTTTGCTGTGTTTATCCTGACTATAATAGGCGCGTCGCTCTCAGCACAGAAACGTAAGAACGGCATGGGTATGGCTCTGGGCATCGGACTGGGACTTTCTGTTACCTACATCATGTTTCAGACTACATCTGCCACATTTGCAATCAATGCTAACTTTCCTCCACTCATAGCTGTGTGGATTCCGAATTTCATATATGTATTCATCGCTTTCTTCTTCTATAAGAGAGCACCGCGATAGTAAAGTTGATAGTTTAGAGTTTAAAGATTATAGTTGATGTTTTTTGACGAATTAGATTTATCAGATGATATACTTGATGCCCTCGACGCAATGAACTTCGAGGAGTGTACTCCAATACAAGAAAAGGCTATTCCTCCTATTCTTGAAGGTAAGGACATCATCGGAATAGCTCAGACCGGAACAGGAAAGACCGCAGCCTACCTGTTGCCGATACTCGACGAACTGAGTTCCGGACTTTATCCGAAAAATGCCGTAAACTGCATCATCATGGCTCCGACACGTGAATTGGCACAGCAGATTGACCAGCAGGTAGAAGGTTTTGGCTATTATCTGAACGGAGTGTCGAGTCTGGCTGTTTATGGAGGTAACGACGGGCAACGGTTTGAACAGGAACGCAAAGGTCTGGAACTTGGAGCCGACATAATAATTGCAACCCCTGGACGATTGATAAGTCATTTGGCTGGAGGACATATAGACTTGAAACGCACCTCTTTTTTCATTCTTGACGAGGCTGACCGTATGCTCGATATGGGATTCTACGATGACATTATAAAGATTGCATCGTACATGAGCACCGACCGTCAGACTATTATGTTCTCAGCTACGATGCCTGAAAACATCCGTAAACTGGCAAAGAATATTCTGCATAACTATGTAGAAGTCAGGATAGCAGTCAGCAAGCCTGCCGAGAAAATAAAACAGAGTGCGTATCTGTGTTACGATGGCATGAAAGACCGCATCATTGAGCACATTCTGGCTCCGTCGAAGGATGCAAATGCTGAAAATCCTCTTGACAGAGTAATCATGTTTGCCTCGTCAAAACAAAAGGTGAAGGAATTGTCGAGAGCGTTGAAGATGAAAGGATTCAACGTTGGAGCCATGCATTCCGATTTGGAGCAGAAAGAACGCGACGCCATGCTCTATGAATTCAAGAATCGCAGAATAAGCATCCTGATTGCAACTGATATCGTAAGCAGAGGAATAGATATTGACGATATACAATTAGTAATAAACTACGATGTTCCACGAGATGCCGAGGATTATGTTCACAGAATTGGGCGTACGGCAAGAGCAAACAGGGAAGGTGAAGCTATCACATTGGTAAACCAGAAAGACTGGCCATATCTGTTGAAGATTGAAAAGCTGATTGAAGCTGAGATTGACAAACCGGAATTGCCTGCCGGATGTGGTGAAAAACCTGTTATGCATTGTAACGAAAGAAGAAGACCTAACCACCGTTACAAAAATCCAAAAAGTGCTAAAAAGAAACGAGATAAGGTCAAAAAGTAATGCAAAACTTTGAATACTCAAGTAAAAAACCTACTTTTGCACGATTTTAGACGGACTACAGACGATGAACAATATAAGAAAAAGCATTTTCATTTGTACACTTCTTGCCATTTCGGCATTGGCAAATGCTCAGAATGGCGTCAATTCTCCATATTCACGCTACGGACTCGGATTGCTTTCGGACCGTGCGATGGGCTTCAATAAAGCAATGGGAGGTGTGGCACTTGGATTTCGCGACGGACAGGAAATTAACACAGCCAATCCGGCATCATACTCTGCAACCGATTCACTCACCGCTCTGTTCGACCTCGGACTGACCCTGCAGAACGGAAACTTCAAGATGGGTAGCCTGACTCAGAACGCAAGAAACAGCAGTTTCGATTATTTTGCCTATGCGTTCCGTGCTACTAAGGGATTAGGTATTACTCTTTCTCTGCAACCCTTCTCCAAGATAAACTACGAATTTGCATCGGAAAAGAGAACTATTGAAAACAACACTTCCATCACAGATTCATATACCTACACAGGAACAGGTGCACTACGTCAGATTATGCTCGGAGCCGGATGGCAGATATTCCGTCCGTTCAGCATCGGTATTAATGTAGGATATATGTGGGGAGAGTACGAACACAACATGACAAACTCAACGAGTTCATCTACTGCCTACAGCATGCGAAGAACTTATTCGGCCACACTCTCAACCTATACACTTGATGCGGGAGTACAATACACCATAGACCTGCCAAAGAACAATCGTCTGACAATTGGTGCCACATATTCATTCGGACACGATATGTGGGGCGATGCAGTAAGAAAGACTGCAACCGTATCCTCTACAATGGAGGCTTCGACCGAGGTAATACTCGAAGATGCATTCCAACTGCCCCACTCCTTCGGTCTGGGTGTAACATTCTACAGCAACAACAAATTAAGAGCCGGCATCGATGCCACTTGGGAACGATGGAGCAAAGTTCATTTCCCAACATCACAGAATTATGAAGACAAAGAGGGGGCAAGTGAATGGACTCCTCATACCGGAATATTGAACGACCGATTGAAATTCTCGGGTGGTGTTGAATTTACTCCCGACTACGAATCTTCCTCATTCTTGAAACGTTCCAGATACAAGTTGGGAGGCTACTTCTCTCGTTCCTATGCCAATGCGAACGAAACGCCCAGTGTTTCGCTTAAGAAACCTGTAGAATTCGGAATCAGTGGTGGTGTTACCATACCTATCAGAAACAGAAACCTCTTCTACAGCGCTCCGAAGCTGAACATCACATTGTCGTGGGTACACACCAACATACCCTACTACAGCAATCAGAATTCAAGGTCGGAGACCCTTCGTGAAAACTATCTGCGTCTGTCCGTCGGACTCACTCTGAGCGAACGCTGGTTCTATAAGTGGAAAGTACAGTAAGTTGAAACTAACAACTAAACACTAATAATAATATGAAAAAACTTCTCTTTACTATTGCATGTGCTTCAGTATGTATGATTGCATCGGCACAGAATCTTGCAGGGACAGAATTGGAAGACCGTATCGGACACGGTCAGGACAGTATCGACGTTCGTACAAACCTGTCACTCTACCAGAGTGAATTCAAGGCAAAGAACTATAAGGACGCTATCGAACCATGGGAATTCGTATTCAGCAAAGCACCACTCGCACAGGTACGTATCTATACTAATGGTGCATGGATGTTCGAACAGCTGGTTCAGAACGAGACCGACCCTGCTAAGAAGGAAGAATACTTCAATAAACTGATGGCCATCTACGACCAGCGTATGAAATACCGTGAAGCCCTGAACTCATTCTCCGGACCACGCGACCAATCGACTAAGGGTAATGTCATCTGCCGTAAAGCATACGACTACTACTATTTCTGTCCGAAGATGGACAACAACAAGGCATACGCTATGTTCAAGGAGGGAATCGAAGACCTTGGTAAAAACATCGAAGCATTCGTGCTCTACGGATTTATCGAATGTTCATACAACCGATTCATGCAGAACAAAGATAACACAGACATCCGTCAGGATTTCATCCAGGACTACATGCTCTGTAACGAAATCTGCGACCGTCTGCTCGACCAGGCAAAGGAATATCCATCAACTACTATTCCTGCCGACCCCGATTCTCCAGACTCAACAAAATGGCAGGAGCAGGTCGTTCTGCACCCAGAAGCAGAGAAAATCATCCGCAACTACCAACCAACTCAGGAGCAATGTAACACTCTCTTCGTTAAGTCTGGAGCTGCCGACTGCGACGCCCTTGAGAAAATCTACCTCGAAAAGGTTGAGGCAAACAAGACCGACATCAACTATCTGAATGCCGTACTCTCTATCCTCAACACATTCGAATGCGACAAGAGCAACATCTACTACGTTGCAGCCGACTATGCATATCAGATTACAAAGACTCCGCAGGCAGCCATTGCAAAGGCAAGCCGTCTGCTGAAGGAAGGCAACGACTCAGAGGCTCTGAAATACTTCGAAGAAGCTATCGAGATGGAGACCAACGAAGCAAAGAAAGCAAAATACGCATACGTCATCGCAGCCCTCTACTACAAGAAGGGTAACATTGGTGCATGTCGTCAGTGGTGTCGCGAAACACTCAAATACGACCCGACCAACGGAGGTGCTTACCTGCTTCAGGCAAGTGCTATCGCTCGTGGAGCATACGGCAAGAGCCCACGCGACGTATCAACCAGCTACTATTACTGTCTTGCAGCCGACTATTGCAACAAGGCACGTTCAGTCGACCCATCTTCTGCAGCAAAGGCAAGCCGTCAGGCAGCTGGCTACGCAGCACACTTCTATCCGAAGTCTGAGGCATTCTTCGCAGGAATCAAAGCCGGTCAGGTCGTAAGCGTAATGGGTGAATCCACCACCCTTCGTCTGAGATAATGAAACTCTTCACACACATACTCAGTATTGCAGCGGTTATCGTGACTGCTGCAATACTGCTTTTTTCGTGTGAAAGCGAGTCTGAGAACAACGGACCGAAACTCGGAGTGCGCGACTCACTCCCTTGGCTCAAGTCGTTAGGCGTAAGTACCTTGATAAGCGACTCGGGCATCATCCGCTACAAACTCATATCCGAGGACTGGTACATGTACGACAAGAAAGACCCTACTTACTGGGCTTTCGAGAAAGGCTTCTTCATGGAGAAATTCGACGAGAATTATCATGTCGAGGCATTCATCAACTGCGACACCGCCTACTACTACGACCAGCGCCACCTGTGGGAACTCCGCAGCCGTGTATTCATCAAGAACACCAAAGGCGAAACCTTTAAGACCACCCTGCTCTACTGGGATCAGAACCAGCACGAGTTCTACTCACCTGCATATATGGAAATCATAGGTGAGACACAATCCATCCGAGGCACCGATTTCCGTTCCAACGAACAGATGACCCAATACAGCATCCATATGTCGAGTGGCGACTTCCCATTCGACGAAGGCGAAGAACCACAGCCCCAGCCCGATACAACACAAATAGCCACAGGAGCCTGAACGAGGACGGACTGAGTCTCAACATGATATTCAACGAACGAGCCGCCCTTGTCTATCACTTCTCCCCTCGCTACTTTATCGGTACATCCGTCATCATAAGCAATTCAATCTTTGACAACCGAAATATAACCATCAACCAAAACAAATGGTTCTCTCGCATATTCTTCGGTTTCCGCCTGTAAATGAAAAAGTTTGGTAAGGCCGAAGCCGATACGATTCCTCTCCTATACTTTTATGTTCTCACGTCTCAGTCTTAAAAATTAATCGCGAGGGGAATAAAAATAATCCCCAGGGGATTTTTATTAATCGTGATGGTATTTTTAAAAATCCCGACGCGATTTTTTCTTGTTACTAAGACATGACAAAGTATTCCCATACGCAAGAAAGTATTATGAGTGAGGAGGTGAAAAAAATAAACGAGATTTATTTTGCATTTACATCGTTTACTCGTAGCTTCGCAGCGAATAATAAATAAAAATATGCCAGAAGTTGCTCGATTTTACGGAATATGATACCACGCATTAAGTCATTTACCCCTATTGAAGGATATCAGCTCATTGTTACCTTCGATGATGGTCGCACCGTCCGATACGATGTGGCAGATGACATTGATGCGATACCGGCTTTCAGTGGACTACGCACGGAATATGGTCTGTTTAAGAATGCTCAGCTTGACGAGAGCCGTACATGTATATATTGGAGCGATCAGATAGACCTTCCGAGTGATACCATCTACGAGTATGGAACTGCGTGCGAGAATGACAACATCTCCCATGTTGCAGAAGATATTTCAGAATATAACTCTTAACCTATAACCTTTACAAGTAAGATGTCTGATGTTTGAAGTCTGATGTCTGATGTAAGCAAAAAGGTCTTTAAACTTTAACCCATAACCTTTAACCCTTATAGGAATGAAAACATAACACCATAAACTAAGGACATAGACTGGACGTCCACTTTTGATTCTTGTTCTGAAAAAGAAAGAATGTGTAATTTATGTTACACATTTTTTTGTTTCTTAAGGTGTACATTTGCAAAAAAACACAAAATGCAGTCTGAATGCAGCAAAATTGAACGATTTCTGAATCTTTTCTGAATGATAATGAACGATTTCTGAATGATACCTGAACCTTTATTTTTTTGTAACTAATTGAAAAACACGAAGAAAGACCAATTCTGAATGATTTTGATGAAAAAGTATTTAATTGTTGTTGCTCTGCATGTTTTTTTCGTCTCTATCTTGTCCTATTCATGATTGAGGCTTGCTTCTGTCTCGCCTCAGCGGTAATCCCGTCTCGTCCCAGTGGGACTCCAGTTTCACCACTATGGGACTCCAGTTTCACGCCCTTGGGACTGGCGTTCTATAGCGATGAGACGAAAAATCGCCTGGGATAAGACAAATTGTCTACTTTTTCAGAACAGGACATGCAGAGTCGATTCTCTCGGCCTGCGCTGCTATCGTCATCGCTAAGGCCATCATGGTTACTAAAATCTTTTTTATTGATCTCGATATTTATTGTTACACTTTCTATTTTTTTTGATGTAGTTGTTTTCTTGCAGAATGTCCGCGAAGCGCATTGTGTTAACTCACAATTGCATCCGTGCGATATGCTCTACCATGCCGTCGGGCATTGCCTTCAGTTTCTTTTTCCTCACCAGCAAATTCATTTCACGATGAAAACTGTCGAGCTGTTCCTGCGTCAGGTTGTAGGTGAACTTGCCGTAGTCTTCAAGTTCGAAGGTTTTGACGCGGAGGAAGCCGAAACGTTCGAAATAGGGTGTCAGGTTGTAGCCGCTCAGCCCTGAGACCTTGCGGATGAAGTTGAGGACGTAGGGCACAATGTTGGTCGAGTCGGGAGTCACATCGGAATGGCGCAGCGTCTCGTATAGGTCAGGCAGAAAGTCAGGCATGTTTCCCTCTGTTGTGAAATAGCTGACGAGTTTTAGGAAGGGGCAAAGCTGCTCGAAGGCGTTCTTGTGGGCTTCGTTCTGCTGGAAGATGCATTCGTCAGTTTCGCCATCGATGTATTTCTCCACAGCGTGTTCCAGGCTTATACGCTTGCCTTCTTCAAGGTCTTTATAGCGATAGCCCATGCGTTGCAGACTATAATAAGCATTCAGGTTGTTGGTCACTTCGTTTACTCCACCCCAGCAGAAGTAGGGCCGCAACTGGTGCTGATGCCCCCACTCATGAGCCAGTCCCCATATGGTTTCCGAGTTGCTGAATCGCAAGGATTGGCAGTTGAGCAGCTGGTGTTCCAAGTCAATGTGTGCGCTGATACCAAGTTTGTCTTGATAGAGGGAACCGAATGTGAAGTTGACATAGAGCAGACTGCGATTGCGGGGTATGCGTC
>CAJODY010000035.1 GCA_905233285.1 uncultured Bacteroidaceae bacterium | reverse complement strand
AGTCTCCAAAGACTGGTGCATACGCATTTGACGAGAAGATGGTTCCTGCTGATCAGGTTAAGGAATATCTGAAAAAATAAGACGAAGTACGTTACAATACATCATAAGAAACCTCCCCATGAAAATGGAGAGGTTTTTTTGTGTAATGCTCGGCAATGCAAAATATTTTGCATTTCACTCACTTAATCGTAACGTTGGCTTTGCCGAAGCTACTTTCGTTCGGCAATAAAAATAAATAAAATTTATTTTGTATTTCTCTCACTTAATCGTAACTTTGTGCCGTTGAAACTAATTAGTATTTCAAAGACTCAATAAGGAATGGGATTTTTCGATTTCTTTTCGAAACAGAAAAAGGAAACTCTTGACGAAGGATTGTCAAAAACCAAAGAGAGTGTTTTTGGCAAGATTGCCCGTGCCGTAGCAGGAAAATCGACGGTTGACGAGGATGTGCTCGACAACCTGGAAGAGGTGCTCGTAACGAGCGATGTGGGTGTGGAGACTACACTAAACATCATTGAAAGGATTGAAGCTCGTGTGGCTCGCGACAAGTATGTGAGCACAGCTGAGCTGAATGGGATTCTGCGCGACGAGATAGCTTCGTTGCTCACCGAGAATAACACCGAAGACACTAATGGCTTCGAACTGCCTGCCGACCACAAACCTTATGTAATCCTCGTGGTAGGAGTGAACGGTGTGGGTAAGACGACGACAATCGGTAAGTTGGCTTATCAGTTTAAGCAGGCAGGAAAGAAGGTGTTTCTGGGTGCTGCTGATACGTTCCGTGCCGCTGCCGTAGAACAGATTGTTATCTGGGGCGAAAGGGTAGGTGTACCGGTCATTAAGCAGCAGATGGGCAGTGACCCTGCAGCTGTGGCTTACGATGCTGTCAGTTCGGCTGTTGCAAACGGTGCCGACGTAGTAATTATCGATACTGCAGGTCGTCTGCACAATAAGATTGGACTGATGAATGAGTTGACTAAGATACGCAATGCGGTGAAGAAGGTTGTGGGAACAGCTCCCGACGATGTACTGCTCGTATTGGACGGCTCTACAGGACAGAACGCGTTTGAGCAGGCAAAGCAGTTCACGAAAGCCACAGAGGTAACTTCGATGGCAATAACTAAACTTGACGGAACGGCAAAGGGCGGTGTAGTGATAGGAATAAGCGACCAGTTCAAGATTCCGGTGAAGTATATCGGACTGGGCGAGGGGATGGAAGACTTGCAGCCGTTCAACCGTAGGGCTTTCGTCGATTCTCTTTTTGGTGAATGAGACGCAACTCGATAGACATAATAACGCTTGGGTGCTCGAAGAATCTGGTGGATTCTGAACGACTGATGCGTCAGTTTGAACTGAACGGTTATACCGTCCGCCACGACCCCCAGAATGTGTCATCGGAGATTGTAGTAGTGAATACCTGCGGTTTTATAGCCGACGCAAAGGAAGAGAGTATCAATATGATTCTTGAACTCTGTGAGGCTAAGCAGGAGGGAAGAATAGGGCAACTATACGTTATGGGTTGTCTGTCGCAACGGTATTTTGAAGAACTGGGAAAAGAGATTCCCGAGGTTGATAAGTTCTATGGAAAGTTTAACTGGACTGAACTAATTAGCGATATAGGAAAGACTTACTATGATAATTGTGGGCAGGAACGTCATCTTACGACTCCGAAACACTATGCATATGTAAAGATTGCTGAGGGGTGTGACCGCCAATGTGCCTATTGCTCGATTCCTATCATCACAGGAACGCATAAGAGCCGACGGATGGAGGATATAGTAGCAGAGGTGGAGCAGTTGGTAAGTCAGGGCGTGAAGGAGTTTCAGATTATTGCCCAGGAGATAACGTTCTACGGCATAGACCTCTATGGAAGACAGTGTATCGCAGAACTGGTGCGCAGGATAAGCGACGTGAAAGGGGTAGAATGGATAAGGTTGCATTATGCCTATCCGACACATTTCCCTTACGAGTTGCTTGAAGTGATGAGGGAAAGGAAGAATGTGTGCAAGTATCTCGATATAGCCTTGCAGCATATTAACGACAAGGTGCTGGAGAATATGCAGCGGCATATAACCAAGCAGGAAACCCAGGAACTGATTGCCCGCATACGCGAAGAGGTGCCGGGAATATGTTTGAGAACCACGCTGATGGTTGGATTCCCAGGTGAGGGAGAGACGGAGTTTGAGGAATTGAAAGATTTCGTACGCCGAGCAAGGTTTGAACGTATGGGTGCTTTTGCCTATAGTGAGGAAGACGGAACTCCAGCAGCCGAGAAGTTTAAGGATGAGGTGCCGGAAGAGGAGAAGGAGAGGAGACTCTCGGAACTGATGGCTCTGCAGCAAGAGATTTCGGCTGATGTGCAGGCTCAGAAAGTGGGAACGGTGCAGAAGGTCATCATCGACCGCAGGGAAGGGGATTATTACGTAGGACGTACTCAGTACGACTCACCCGAAGTTGATCCGGAGGTGCTGATTCCGGTATCGGAAGGTATGTTACGCAAAGGTAGTTTCTATGATGTGATGATTACCGACTCTGACGACTTCGATTTGTATGGAAAGAAATTATAAACATAAATATTTTACAGTATGAATAATCGTGCATTTATTGACCAAATGGCCAAGAAGCTGGGTAGCGACGCAGACGAACTGCAGCAGCAGGTGGATGTATTCGTTTATACCTTTCTTTCACAGGTGAAGGCTGGCAACTCCATCACCGTGAAGAATTTCGGAGTTTTTGAACAGAAAACCAAAGCAGAGCGTAAGATTTACAATCCTACGACCAAGACTTACAACGTGATTCCTGCAAAGGAAACCATAGCGTTCAAGATGGGTGCGGCCCTGAAAGAGAAAATGCAGTAATAAAGAATCAATAACACAGCGAAACAATGGAAAAACTAACTATACAAAATGTGATTGATGCTTTTGCTGCACAGGGAGGCATCACAAAGAAAACTGCTGAGGCTGTGGCTCGCACGTTCTTCGATGTCGTAGTTGAAGGACTGAATGCCGACGGCGTAGTGAAAATCAATGGTTTCGGAACATTCAAGGTGATAACCGTAGCTGACCGCGAGAGCGTGAATGTGAACAACGGCGAACGTATCGTAATCGAAGGTTACAAGAAGGTAACTTTCACTCCTGCCGAGAATGCTGCAGAAAGTGCTCCGGTCATTGAGAAGAAGCCTAAGAAGGCTGCACCAAAACCAGTAAAGAAGGCTGCTCCTAAAGCTGCTGCTCCTAAAGCAGAAACTACAAAGGCAGAGGCTCCGCAAGTGGTATCACCAAAGGTAGAGGTTCCTAAGACTGAAACTCCTAAGGCTCCGAAGGAAGAAAAGGGTGGAATGAATATATTCGTGAAACTTCTTGTTGTTATTCTGCTGATTTGCATTGTAGTTTTCGCAATACGTCTGTTCGGCAACAAAGAAGAGCAGCCAGTACAGGCAGAACCCGAAGTAATTGAGGAGGAGATTGTCGAAGAGGTTGTTGAAGAAGTGGCACCGAAGGTTCACGTACTTCAGCCGGGTGAATTCCTTGCAAAGATTTCGAAGGATTATTACGGCACAGAAGACTCTGTCGCTGCCATCATCCGTCTGAATAACCTCACCAATCCGGATAATGTGCCGGTAGGAACAGAGTTGCTGCTGCCTTGATTTTATGTCGCCCGAAAGGGTGGGGAACAATATATTTACAGTCCTTTTTGCATGAATCTTCACGGAGTAATGCGGAAAGGGCTTTTTCTTTTGCTTAAATTCTCTTAAAATAAAGGGATGTCAACCTTTTTTAGCTAATTTTAAATATGTGTTGTAGCTCGAAAGTCGTACTTTTGCAGTTAAAATAACAAAAACGCATAATTATATGGCTGAATCTATTGATATCAGAGAATTGAATGAGCGGATTGAGAAACACAGCTCATTCGTAACAAACATCATGACCGGAATGGAGCAGGAGATTGTCGGACAGAAACATCTCGTAGAGTCTCTTCTCATCGGTCTGCTCAGCGACGGACATATCTTGCTTGAAGGTGTGCCTGGATTGGCAAAGACAAAGGCAATCAAGACTCTTTCGTCGCTCATAGATGCGCAGTTTAGTCGCATCCAGTTCACTCCCGACCTTCTGCCTGCCGACGTAGTGGGAACTATGATTTACAGTCAGAAAGACGGACAGTTCGTGGCAAAGAAGGGACCGGTATTCGCAAACTTCGTACTTGCCGACGAAATTAACCGAGCTCCGGCAAAAGTGCAGTCGGCTCTGCTCGAAGCAATGCAGGAGCGCCAGGTGACAATCAGTACTACAACCTATGAATTGCCGAAGCCTTTCCTCGTAATGGCTACGCAGAACCCGATAGAGCAGGAAGGTACTTATCCGCTGCCTGAGGCACAGGTGGACCGTTTCATGCTTAAGGTGATGATTGACTATCCGAAGATTGATGAGGAGAAGAAGATTATCCGTCAGAATATCACGCTGGGCGACAAGGTCAAGGTAAAGCCTATCATGACTACAAAGGAGATTGAGGATGCCCGTGCCGTTGTTAGTCAGGTTTATCTCGACGAGAAGATTGAACAGTATATTGCTGATATGGTATTTGCAACCCGATTCCCTGATAAGTACGGACTCAAGGAACTGAAGGGACTCATCGGTTTCGGTGGCTCACCTCGTGCAAGTATCAACCTCGCTTTGGCTGCCCGTGCCTATGCTTTCATAAAGCATCGCGGATATGTCATTCCGGAAGATGTACGTGCCATAGCTCACGACGTGCTCCGTCACCGTATCGGACTCACATACGAAGCTGAGGCAAGCAACGTGAATGCAGAGGAGATTATCAGCAAAATCATAAATAAGGTTGAAGTGCCTTAATGGAATACGAAGAACTTTTACAGCAAGTCCGCAAAATTGAGATAAAGACACGACGGCTCTCCAACAATATCTTTGCTGGAGAGTACCACTCTGCCTTCAAGGGACGCGGTATGGCATTCAGCGAAGTGCGCGAATATCAGTATGGGGATGATGTTCGCGATATCGACTGGAATGTCACAGCCCGTTTTGACAAACCATTTGTGAAGGTGTACGAGGAGGAACGCGAACTTACCGTTATGCTTCTTGTCGATGTGTCGGGCAGTCTTGATTTCGGTACCCAGTCTCAGACCAAACGCCAGATGGCGACTGAGATTGCGGCTACGCTTGCTTTCTCTGCCATTCAGAACAACGATAAGATTGGCGTAATTTTCTTCAGCGACAAGATTGAGAAGTTCATACCGCCCAAGAAGGGACGCAAGCATATTCTCTTCATCATCCACGAACTGCTTTTCTTTACTCCCACCAGTCAGAAGACCGACGTGGGCAAGGCACTTGAGTATGCTACCAATGCCATAAAGAAACGTTGTACGATGTTTTTGCTCAGCGACTTCTTCGACCATCGCGACTATACCAATCAGCTCACTATAGCCAACCGACGCCACGACGTAGTAGCCATTCAGGTTTACGACTACCGCATGACCGAACTGCCCGACGTGGGAATCATAAAGATGCGCGATGCCGAATCGGGTGAGGATGTCCTTGTTGATACCAGCAGCCGTGCCGTCCGCCTCGCTCATCATGAGTGGTGGATTCAGTATCAGGGATGGCTGAAGAACGTGTTCACAAAGGCAAATATCGACTGCGTCAGTGTGCGTACCGATGAGGACTTCGTCAAGTCGCTCTTGGCCCTGTTCCGCCGTCGCAGTCTGTAAAGCATTGAATAAGAAACAGAAATGATAGATAATACACTACATAACACACGAAACTCATCCGTCACAACCCGTATGCTTGCATCGCTGTTGATGCTCTCTGTGTCCCTGTTCTCCGCAGCACAGGTCACGGTAGAGGCAAAGCTCGATTCTGCCGGCATGCTCATCGGGCAGCGCATGGGAATTACCCTTGAGGTGAGTGCTGACGCAGACAAACTGGTCGAGCTCCCTCAGTACGATTCCCTTCAGCAGATAGTGCCGGGACTGGAGTTTGTCTGTGCCACACCCGTTGATACCGAGTATGTGAACGGCGGAAAACGGATGGTTCTGACCGAGAAAATCTATGTTACCTCGTTCGATACAGCCCTTTATCGCATACCTCCTATCCAAGTTAAAGTGGAAGGTAAGACGTATGAGTCTAAGGCCTTAGGAATGAAGGTTATAACATACGAGATTGATACTCTTAATGTAGATAGTATATTCGGCTTGAAGAGCGAGATGAATCCTCCGTTCGTATGGGCAGACTGGAGTCAGGTACTCTGGTTGTCCATCGTCTCTGTCCTCATTGCCCTCATCCTTATATATGTGGCTGTACGACTGAAAGACAACAAGCCGATTATCAAGCGCATCAAGCTGAAGAAACGTATCGCGCCTCACAAGGCTGCCATGCAGAAGATTGCCGAGATAAAGGAAGACAAGATGCTGTGGCAGAGTGAAGACTCGAAAGAGTATTACACCCAACTTACTGATACTCTGCGCAATTACATAAGGGAACGTTATGGATTCAACGCAATGGAGATGACCTCGTTCGAGATTATCCAGCGACTGCAGGAAGTCAACGACGAAGAGGCTATCAACGAACTGCGTGAACTCTTCCAGACAGCCGACCTTGTGAAGTTTGCCAAGTACAATACGATGATAAACGAGAACGACCGCAACCTCGTAACTGCTATCGAATACATCAACCAGACCAAGCAGGAGGAGGAAGAGCAGAAGGTGCAGCCTGAGGAGATTGTGATTGAGGAGCCTCATTCGCGTATGACCAAGCGCCTGCTCATTGCTGGTGTGTCGGTAGCTGCCGTCGTGCTCATCGGTGTGATAGGATATTTGTGTTTCAGAATTTATATGTTGACGCTTTGATATGGAGTTCAAGAATCCGATATTTTTCATACTTCTTCTAGCACTTATACCTTACATCCTCTGGTATGTGCTGAAATACAAGAGAAGTCTGCCGTCGCTGAAGGTGCCGGAGACGGTGAAGTATAGGATGGCTCCCAAGAGTTTCCGATTATACCTGTTCCATGTGCCGTTCCTATTGCGTCTGGCACTCTTCACCCTTGTCATCTGTATTCTGGCTCGTCCGCAGAGTAAACATACGTGGAGCGATACCGATGTCGAAGGTATCGACATAATGCTTGCCGTCGATGTATCAACCAGTATGCTGGCACAGGACTTCAAACCCAATCGTGTAGAGGCTCTGAAGGTGATAGCGCAGCAGTTTATAGAGCGCCGTCATAACGACAACATCGGTCTGACAATCTTTGCAGGTGAGGCATATACCCAGTGCCCGCTTACTACCGACCATGCTGTCCTGATGAATCTCTATAACAGCGCCGACTGCAACATGGCAGCCCGGGGTGTCATCGACGATGGTACAGCTATTGGCGATGGCATCATGAATGCAATACTCCGACTCAAGGACAGTCAGGCGAAGTCGAAAGTCATCATCTTGCTTACCGACGGAGTCAACAACAGCGGAAACATATCGCCACAGACAGCAGCCGAGATAGCTCAGAAATACGGCATCCGTATCTATACCATCGGTATCGGAACGACGGGTATGGCACCGTATCCGCTGCCAACGGGAGGAACCGTGATGCTGCCGGTGGAAATCGATGAACCTACGATGAACAAGATATCACAGGAGACAGGAGGACGCTACTTCCGTGCACAGAAGAACGCCGATCTTTCAGCCGTCTATGCCGACATTGACAAGATGGAACGCACGAAATTCAGCGTGAAGGAATTCAGCAAGCGCAACGAGCTCTTCGAGCCTTATGCCTTGGCTGCGTTCATAGTCCTGCTGCTTGAGATACTCCTGCGATACGTAGTATTAAAGAGATTGCCTTAAACCAAAACAGAGAGAGGGGAGAAAACGAAAATGTTCAGATTTGCAAATCCTACATACCTATATCTATTATTGCTCATTCCCGTACTTGTAGCGATATACATAGTGCTGCGATGGAGAATGCGCAAACAACTGCGCCGTTTCGGCGATGTGCGTCTTCTGGCACACCTCATGCCCGACGTATCCAGGGTCAGAGTACATCTCAAGTTCTCGCTTATGATGCTGGCTCTTGCCCTCGTCGTCTTCATCATGGCACGCCCTCAGTTTGGCACACGCAATGAAGAGGTGAAGCGTTCCGGCATTGAGGTCGTTATTGCGTGCGACGTTTCCAACTCCATGCTCTGTCAGGACATCAACCCCAGCCGTCTCGACAAAGCTAAGATGATAGTAAGCAAACTCATCGAGCGGTTCGATCAGGACAAAGTGGGACTCGTGGCTTATGCTGGTTCTGCAATAACGCTCCTGCCAATGACAGCCGACTACGTCAGCGCAAAACTCTTCCTCGACCAGCTCAATCCCTCTACCGTAGCCATTCAGGGTACCAACATGGCAGAGGCCATACAGCGTTCGCTTCTCAGTTTCTCCGACAAGAAAACCGTTGGTAAGGCACTTATCCTCATTACCGATGCCGAAGACCATGAAGATGGAGCCATCGAGATGGCCAAGGAAGCCCGAAAGGCTGGAGTAAAGATATTTGTGCTCTCCGTCGGTACTGAGAAAGGTGGCCCGATTCCTATGGGCGACGGCTCATACAAGAAAGACCTCTCAGGCAATGTAGTCACTACCAAACTCAACGAAAGGGTAGGAAAGGAGATTGCAAAAGCCGGAAACGGACTCTATATACGGGCCGACCAGTCAAACCAGGCACAGGATATTCTCGATGCAGAGATTTCAAAGATGCAGAAAGAAGACATATCCATGTCAATGTACTCTGAGTACGACGAACAGTTCATTGCCGTAGCCATATTGCTGCTGCTCGTGCTCATTGCCGAGTGCTGCATCATGGAACGCCGCAGTCCTTTCATCCAGCGTCTGTCGCTCTTCTCGCGCACTCCGAAATCACTCCTTCTTGCCGTAGCCTTCCTGTCGGTAAGCACATTAATGTTTGCACAGACCACCGAACGCGACTACATACGCAAAGGAAACCGTGAGTTCCGTGGCGGACAGTTCGACAAGGCTGAAACCAACTATCTGAAGTCGCTTGAGCAGAATTCTACGTTCGAGGGTCTCTACAACCTTGCCCTTACCTACCTGCTGCAAGGGAAGGACTCCACAGCCGTAGCGAAGATGATGGATGCCGACTCCATAGGTACCGACAACCCGCTGAAACGTGCCAAGAACTTCCACAACCTCGGTAACGTATGGTATGCACAGGGCTCCTACCTTCTCAAGAGCAATCAGGACGCCACCTCAGCATTCCAGAATGCCGTCAACCTCTATAAGAGCAGTCTGCGCTGCAACCCGTCCGACAACGAGACACGCTACAACCTTGCCAAGGCTCTGTATCAGCTGAAGAAGAGCCAGCAGCAACAGCAGCAGAACAACCAAAATCAGCAGCAACAACAGCAACAGAAAGAGGAACAGAAGAAGCAGGACGAGAAGAAAGAACAGAAACAGGACGAGCAGCAACAACAGCAGCAAAACAAACAACAGCAGCAGAAGAACGACATGTCCGAGCAGACGGCCGAACAACTTCTCAACTCTGCACAACAAGATGAAAAAGACGTACAGCGTAAGATAAAACAACAGAACGCTACGAGCCGTAGTCTCGAAAAAGACTGGTAATCCATTATGAAAAGACAAATTCTTACAATACTCCTATTCGCCATCCTTGCCCTTCAGGCTCTTGCCGACACCACACTCCGTCTGTCTGCTCCGTCAACAGTCGAGGTTGGCGATAAGTTCCGTGTACAATTTACAGTCAACAGTCAGGGTGGCAGCCACTTCACCCCTCCATCGTTCGAGGGCTTCGACGTCATCTATGGTCCCAGCACCTCCTCGCAGAGTAGCGTGCAGTTCATCAACGGCAGCATGACCCAGTCGAGCAGCGTCACCTACACCTACGTGTTGATGGCATCTCAGGCAGGAACTTTCACCGTGAAGCCAGCCTCCATCACCATTGACGGCAAAGTGATACGTTCAAATAGTGCAACCGTCAAAGTCCTTTCCAACGGACAGGGTGGGGCAGCCCAGTCTCAGCCGCAGCAGGGAGGTTCTTCCCAGCCATCACAGTCGCAGCAACAGCAGCAGCCTTCTGCCTCAAGCAGCAGTTCGTCTGCTTCGTCGGGCGACCTCTTCATGACGGCTACAGCCTCACGTACCAACGTATATGAACAGGAAGCTATCCTGCTTACATATAAGATATTCACAACGCTCAACCTCACGCAACTGGATGGAAAATTGCCGACACTCGACGGATTTCAGATTCAGGAGATGCCCCTGCCGCGCAACAAAGAGTTCAAGCTCGAACAGCACAACGGACGCAACTACCGCACAGTTATATGGAGCCAATACGTACTCTTCCCTCAGAAGAGCGGCGAACTCGTCATTCCTTCCATCACATACGAGGGTCTGGTAGTCAGTCCACGTCGTAACATCGACCCCTTCGATGCCTTCTTCAATGGCGTGTCTGCCATGCAGGAGACAAAACGAAAGATAGTGACTCCGAAACTCACCATCCACGTCTCTCCTCTGCCAGCCAAACCGGCAGGCTATTCAGGGGCAGTCGGCCGTTTCTCCGTTTCCTCGTCTGTCAACACCACCGAGGTGAATGCCAACGATGCCATCACGCTGAAACTCCTTGTGAAGGGTTCGGGAAACATGAAACTTATCCGCACTCCTGAGATAGCATTCCCGAAGGACTTCGAGAATTACGATGCTAAAATCAACGACAATTTCTCACTCACTCAGTCCGGACTTTCCGGAACAAAGGAGTTTGAATACCTCGTCGTTCCCCGTCATGCTGGCACCTATACCATTCCGGCTGCCGAATTCATCTATTTCGACGTCGATTCCAAGTCATATAAGACTCTCACCACCGAACCTTACACCATCAAGGTCAACAAAGGCAAGGGAGGCTCCGTGCAGACAGCCGACTACTCCAACAGCCAGCAAGACGTACGCCAGCTCAATCAGGACATACGCCACATAAAACTTGGCGATGTTACCCTCCTTCAGGGCGACCACAACCTCTGGGGCTCACATCGTCAATTGCTGTCCTACGTCCTGCCCGTGCTCCTCTTCATCATAGCCCTTGTTGTTGGAAACAAACGCATAGCAGCCAATAATGACAAGGTACGTGTGCGTGGACGTAAGGCAAACAAGATGGCTCTGCGCCGTATGAAGAAAGCCAAGAAACTGCTTGCCGAGCGTCGTCAGAACGAATTCTACGACGAAGTGCTGCGAGCTATGCTCGGATACGTAGCCGACAAGCTTAACATCCCGCAGGAGCGGCTAAACAAAGACAACATACAGTCCGAACTCACAGCCAGCAACGTGCCTCAGCAGCACATCGAATCGTTCCTCAAGACCATGAGCGACTGCGAATTTGCACGTTACGCCCCAGGCGATGCCAATGCCAACATGGAGAGCGTCTATAGCAGCGCCATCAACACTATTACCCAAATGGAAGGAAGCATATAAAAAGTACGACATGAAACGACTTCTCATCATATACCTCTTAGTTCTGCTCTGTCTCGGTTCATCGGCAGCCACCAAGACACAGGCAGACTCGCTCTACAGCGCTGAAAACTACAAGGCGGCAGCTCAGGCCTATAGCAATATACTCCGCACTCAGGGCATATCGTCCGAGTTGTACTATAATCTCGGAAACTGCTACTATAAGATGGACAGCATACCGCTTGCCATCCTCAACTACGAGCGTGCCTACATGCTCAATCCGGGCGACGGCGACATACGCAACAACCTCACCTTTGCCCGTGGCAAGACCATCGATAAGGTCGTACCACCCTCAAAAATGTTCTTTGTCACCTGGTGGAACAACTTCACCTACCTCCAGAGCGTTGATGCCTGGGCACTTCAGGGTATCATACTCTTCTGCGTAGCCCTGTTCTCGCTGCTCGTCTATTTCCTGTCGTTCAACGTGCTGGTGCGCAAGATAACCTTCGGACTTGCCATCCTGCTCATCTGCGTCGCAGTGCTCGACAACCTTGCAGCCTGGTCGCAGTACAGCGACATCAAGAACCATGCAGCAGCCATCGTCATGGCTCCGGCAGTATCGGTGAAAAGTTCGCCCAGCCATAACAGCACCGACCTCTTCCTCATCCACGAAGGCTCAAAGGTCGAACTGCTCGACCAGAGCATGCAGGATTGGATAGAAGTGAAGTTCGAAGAAGGCAAACAGGGTTGGATACCAGCCTCCTCAGTCGAAAAAATCTAAATCATGGATCTTGAGCATCTCATACAACTCGACCACGAATGGACGCTAGCTCTCAACGGTAGCGATTCCATCTTCTGGGACAATGTCATGTTTACCTATACCAACACCTTCTCATGGACGTTGGTCATCATTACCCTGCTCGTCATTATCTTCAAGAACAACACCATGCGTCAGGGGTTCATCATACTCCTCACCATGATACTCCTCATAGCCGTTGCTGACCGTCTCTGCAGTGGACTCGTAAAGCCCCTCGTGGCTCGCTGGCGACCTACTCAAGACCCCGAGCTCATGTACCTTGTCGATGTCGTACGTGGCTACCGTGGTGGACTCTACGGATTCTTCTCGGGGCATGCCTGCAACACCATGTGTATGGCTACCTTCCTCTCGTGGCTCTTCCGCTATCGCAGCGTTACCATAACGCTCGTATTCTGGTCGCTCTCTACCACTTTTACACGCATCTATCTAGGCGTACACCATCTGGGCGACATCCTCGTCGGATTCACCATCGGAGTCATTCTCGGCACACTCTTCTACTTCCTTATGACCTACACGATGAAGCGTCTTGGCGGTTCCGGTAAGATGATATCTTCATCCTTTACTCCTACCGGCTATCTCGTTGACGACATGCACATACTGCTTACCGTCATCTTTGCCAACTACATCCTGGTTACAGCCTTTGCTATGTTTCTCAGCTTCTGATTATCAGAACCTTCCATTTTACCTCAATCGTTACCGTCTTGCCGTTCGGTAGCGTCATCTCGTATTCTCCCTTCGGGCGGTTTGCCCTGTAACCCTTTGCCGTGAGCAGATTTCTCACCTGAGTGTCGTTAAATCCCATCGGACTCAGCAGTTCGTGCATTACCGACACGGGCGATGCGCTTTTTGCCACTCTGTCCCTGAATATGCAAAGCGTGTGTTCGTCCTCCCACGTCGAGCAGCGCTGCTTCTCCCTTTCTACCCAGTCCTCGTAAATCTTCGTCAGTTCCGCAGCGTTTTCCATTGTGTCGCACAGATTATCCACCACGCCTCGGTTTATATCCTTCAATACAGGCATCACGTCGAGCCTTATCTTATTCCTTGCTACGTCGTCCTGCATATTTGTCGAATCCGTCACCCACCGCTCGCCTTGTTCCTCCAGATAGTCCGTGATGTCCTGCCTGCCCACACACAGCAGCGGTCTCACTACCTTGCATCCGTATTGATTCGTGCTCACCGGTTTAATGCCGCTCAGACCCTTCACTCCCGTCTTCCTCACGCAGTTCAGCAGGAATGTCTCGGCATTATCGTCCTTATGATGCCCCACAGCCAGTGCCGTGCATCCTTCCTCTTCCATCACCCTCGCAAAGTATTCATATCGGAGTTCCCTTGCCGCTAGCTCAATGCTCATCGCTTTATCCCGGGCATACTCCGCCGTATAGAAATCCGTACGGCACAACTTCACGCCCATTCTTTCGCACAATTCCTTTACGAACCTCTCGTCCCTCATGCTCTCCTCGCCCCTCAGGTGGAAATTGCAATGCACCGCCACCGTGTCCACGCCCATAGCCTTCAGCACGTGAAGCAGACATACTGAGTCGGCACCGCCGCTCAGAGCCACAGCCACCTTTTCGCCCACCGACAGCATCCCGTGCTGCTCGGCATACTTCCTTATCCTATCCCTGAATGCGCGTCCGTTCATTAGAATACCTTCATTCTGTAAATCAGACTCAGTTCCAGTCTGTTAGTATTATAGTCGTTCAGTCCGCATGCGCTCTTATAGTGTACCGTCCTGCCTATGTACGCAAGCGAGAGTTTGCAATCCTGCGTCAGGTCCGGATACCATTGCACACCAGCCTGATAGCCGTAGCTTGTGCGGTAATTCTTCAGAGCCTCGTTCCCGTTTACCGAAGCCATCTCCACCATACCCTTTGCAAACAGATTCCAATGGGGTAGGGGCTGTACGTTCAGTTCGGCAACGACGCTGTGGTAGCGCACATTACGTTCCAGCGTACCCGTTTCTCTCGACACGATGCCTTGTCTGTCCACATCCTGCCAGCCGCCGTAATAATCCACATACAGCTGCCACTTCTTCATATTCAGTTTTTGTCCCAGAGCCAGCATCCACGACTGCGCATCCTTTGCCTCGTTCTTAAACATCACAGTCCACAGCGTCTGCAGTCGTCCGCCCCACATCGAGCCGGTCCAGTTCGCAGCCACACCCAGCGGATGCTTCGACCTCTCCAGTCCTGCTTCCGGGTAAATAGTGCATATATTATCATTGTTAGCATTGAACACCTCAGCCATCAGTTCGTGGTTCTTGTTTATCTTGATTCCGGCCTGCAGCGCCAGATGGAAATCCGAAATCTCGTTCGCAAACTCCGAATACTCGATAACCTGAATCGGGTTATAATCCCACTCGAATCCACCCGGCGTGACCTCCTTCTTGCCCGCCGTCAGTCTGAAGCGGTCGGTCACCTGGAAATTCACCAGCATGAAATCGATATTATCCGAGAAATTATCATCCTGTTGCCTGCCCGGACGGTTCAGCCGGTAGCGGAACCTGTAACTCCACTTCTCGTTCAGCAGTCCCTTCATCTCAAATCGCAGGTGATTGCCCACGAACGAACCGCCCTCCTGCTCTCCGTCAAACCGCTCCTGATACGACGTGTTTAAGTTCAGAAACACATTCAGAGCCTCAGTCTTCTTTTCCACCTTCAGCAACCGTTCGCTTATCGACATAATATCCTTGTCGTCTCCTCCCATCGTGCTGTTATTGCCCTGAGCCCATGCGCTGGTTATGCCCATGCATAGCGCCCATATAAATACTAAATTTCTCATAATACATAAAATGTTTTATAACGCTAAGGTACGCACTCTGCATGAAATAACAAAAAATTGTTAGCTTGAAAATAAATTTTCTGCTACAATTCTTTGTTTTTCCGCTCACTTAATCGTACCTTTGCACCCGCAAAACGAATTTGGTGCCTTGGATGAGTGGCTTAGTCACCGGTCTGCAAAACCGTTTACACCCGTTCGAATCGGGTAGGCACCTCAACAGAAAAGCAGCTTCACAAATTAATGTGAGGCTGTTTTCTTTGTTTCTAATTTCACGTGCCTGCTGTGCTCGGAAATTGCGCCCGACTCAAACGTTCAACGCGCCCGACTCAAACGTTCAACGCTTTGGAGCGGTCATTTTGCAGTTGTGTGTCTTGGAAGTTATAAGTAACAAGTTCCCCATGTTGGACATATCTCTTTCTGATTACGTTTCAACATAAAAAATAAATCGTTTTATTTTGTTCTTCACTCATTTATCCGTACTTTTGGAGGCGAATAAATGTTGCTCATTATGAAAAAGCAGGACTATCCGACAATCAATGAAGAAGATAGCAGCATGGTTGAAGAACCGGCTGTAGCTTTGACAGAGACAGAGGTGTTGACTGCACCACCTTGTACCGGCTATGCTCACATTGTGAACGGTACATTGCAAATCACGCCCGACATTGAGGAGGAGATAGCAGAAGCAGAGCATGGAGATACCGTATCGATGAATGAATTCAAATCCATGTTTGCACAATGGCTCTGAAAGTAGAATTCGGTCGGATACACCACGCAAAAGATAACGATGCTCAGCATCCGTTCTTCGTGTAAACGACCATTGAATATATACAAAAAGAAATAAGCATACATTTCCCCGATGTCTCTGATGTCGGGGATTTTTGTTTCAGCCTATCAGAAAGATGGAGCCTGAGTTTTGCGCCATGCCCGGGTGCGCACGGCGATGTTCTGCTGAAGGCACTGGCTGTAGAGCCAGGGTTCGCAGCTGTGGATGTCGCCTACGTTGAGGAGGTTTTTGTAGGGTTTGTATTCGGAGGCGCTGTAGCCGGTGGCTACGAGGACGTGGTGGGTGGTATCGACGGTTATGGTGATGGTGTCGTGTAGCTGTGCAGGAGTTGCGTCGGTGTGCCAGTTGACGGGGTTGATGCAGATGTCGGAACCGGCGATGATGGGTTTGATGTAGCGCACGTCTTTCACGGTGTTGTAGCAGATGGTGACGCCTGTGTCGCTCTCGCCCTGTGCGGGACGGATATGACTGCATTCTTCCATGTCGTCGTGAGTCACCTTATATCCGAGGACGTAGGCTGCTGCCATCTGACCGTAGGTGGAATCGCTGATGTGGCGGAGCAGTTCGACTGTAGCCATGCCTCCCTGACTGAAGCCTGCGATGATGAGTGGGCGGCTCTGGTCGCGGTGGCTCTGGAAGTAGTCGAAGGCTTCGCATACGTCAGCCATCGAGAGACGTGTGCGACGCATGATGGTATCGGTGTTTTGTGTCACCCAGGCATCGAGAGTGGTGTGGCGGTAGTAAGGAGCGAAGAAACGGTTGCCGGGTGCCATATAGGCTGCCACTTTGTTTATTTCCTTTGCCATGTGGCGACGATGTTCGGGGTTCCAAACGTCGGCATAGTGGCTGGTGCGTCCGAGGCTGTCGGTCCAGTCTTCTTCCCATGTCGAGACGACGTAGAAGATGTCGGCTCCTGTACCTTCGGTGTCGAGGTCGCTGGTTATCCACATGGTGGTGTCGCTATAGTCGGGCGGCAGGGGAATGAGGGTGTCGGAGAGGGACGGCTTCTGTGCTCCTGAACAGGAGGTGAAGCCGGGTAGAAGGGTTGAGGGGACGATGCAGCAGATGAGAACTGCGAGGAACCATTGTCTTGTCTTTTTCATATTGTATTATTTGAGCAGGCGTGTGATTTGTTTTTCGGACACTCCGGAGAGGAGTTGGCGCAGGTGGGCGAACATGCGGTCGTATGATTCGGCGGGGGTGCGGTCTGCCTGGCAGGCTTCGCGGCTGTAGAGCTGTTCGGGAGTGGTGAGCAGGGACCATCCGAAACCGTATTCGTGTCCGTGGCGGTCGCGTGGATAGACGAAGTCTTCGGTGACGATACGTGTAGCCATCTGCAGACGGCTGACGTAGGAGTCGAAGCGGCTGCGCATCTTGGGACCTGTCATTCCGCATTCGGCACGCAGCTGGCGGGCTATCATGCTGCCGTGTTCACGAAGGGTGGTGAGGATGATGTCTTCGATGGAGTCGATGGCTGGAGGCGGGTTCTGGCTGCGGCGCCAGTTACAGAAGTCGCTCCACCAGTCGAGGCTGATGAAGCCGGCTTTGCCTGCGAAGAATTTGCCATAGACGCAATTGCCCTCGGCTATTACGGAGCCTTTCCACTGCCATAGTGGCCACTCCCACGAGCCGTCGGGAAATTCGACGTAACGGCATTCCTCGGCAAGGAGTCCTTCGGCGCTGTAGCCTGCTATGCCGCTGTCGAGCAGAGGCAGGAAGCCGACTTCGTGGATGAGTTCGATGAGCTGGGGACAGGAGTGGATGTCGCCCTGAAGGGGTGTGCCGGTGGTCTGAAAGTATATTCGTTCGAAGAAGTCCATTGATTTGTTTATAGTTTACAGTTTACAGTTTATCGTTTACAGTTGAAAGGGCTTTTTCAAGCCGCGCTGTGAATTCGTGGTTTTTGAGTCCCCAGCCAGGGATGGCAAGGAGGGATGCGGGCGACTGGGAAACGAGGCGCTCGAGTATGATGTCGGGGCGCAGGCGGGGCAGGAAGTCGCAGAGGAGCTGGATGTATTCATCGACGGTGAAGAGGTGGAAGTCGGAGGGGTGCTGGGCGTATTCGTCTGCCATGATGGTGCCCCGGATGAGTTGGAGCTGGTGTATCTTGAGTGTCGTGATGGGCAGGGAAGAGATGATGTCGGCTGCGCGGATGAGCATGTCGCGGCTTTCGCCGGGGAGTCCGAGGATGATGTGTGCCCCTATGGGTATGCCGCGCTGGGCTGTGCGCTGGATGGCATCGACGGTCTGCTGGTGGGTGTGTCCGCGCCGGATGCGCTGGAGGGTTTCGTCATAGACGGATTCGATGCCGTATTCGACGATGACGGTGTGGTTGCGGTTGAGTTCGGCAAGGAAGTCGAGCACGTCGTCGCTGACGCAGTCGGGACGTGTGCCAAGGACTATGCCGTCAACGAGGGGTACGGAGAGGGCTTCTTCGTATTTCGCACGGAGCTCGGGTAGGGGAGCGTAGGTGTTGGTGTAAGCCTGGAAGTAGGCGAGGTAGTGCATCTGCGGGTATTTCCGACCAAAGAACTCTTTACCCTCTTCGAGTTGACGGGTGATGCTCTTCGCTGGTTGGCAGTAGGCGGGATTGAAGGTCTGGTTGTTGCAGTAGGTGCAGCCGGTGGTGCCGAGTGTGCCGTCGCGATTGGGACAGGTGAATCCTGCATTGATGGATATCTTCTGTGTCTTGTAGCCTGTAAGGCTGCTGAGCCACGTGCCGTATGCGTTGAGTTCAATCATCGGAGGGGGTGTTATTGACATTTACACGTTGCAAAGATAGGTATTTTTGAAAAAATCGCACGTTTTTTGAAAATATTTATGTGTCGGGGATTGTGGGGTGGTGATTTTTTCTTACCTTTGCACACCGATTATTATCGAGGGCTCGCTGCGGTGAGCCTACGTCTGTGTGTGGATAGCTCCTTTTATGTTAGACGGAAGGGCGGTCCGTGAATCACGGATACAAAACCTGAGGGGCGCGAGCCCGGAGGGCACAAATCACTGCGACAAGAGTCGGGTGCTCGGTGAAAGAAGCCGAGATTTTACAAACTTTTTACAAACAAAACGTTTTAATGAACACATTAAGTTTTAAGACTAGCTACGTGAACACTGAGGCTGCTAACAAGCAGTGGGTGGTAGTAGATGCTCAGGGACAGACTCTGGGTCGTCTGGCATCGAAGGTAGCTAAGGTACTTCGCGGTAAGTACAAGCCATGTTTCACTCCTAACATGGACTGCGGTGACAATGTCATCATCATCAATGCCAACCAG